>JBCNPS010000229.1:0-10405 GCA_039593235.1 Chitinophaga sp.
GAAAGCCCCCAGGTAAACATACGGTCATTGTTTACTTCAAAACTGTTCAGCAATTGCTTGGCGCCTGTTGCACGGCGTTCCGATAATTCTCGATTGTAATCAGCGGCCCCGGTGTTATCGGTATGACCGGTAATGAGGATCTTTGTTTTATTATACCTGTTGAGCACATCTGCAAAATGTTTGAAAGTAGGTTTTATACTTTCGTTCACCTGGTCGGGGGAGGAGGCAAACAATACGTTGTTGGGGAAAATCACCTTCAGGCTGTCTTTGATAATACTTACTTCCGCATCATTCAGGGTATTCTTCAGCTCTTCATACTGCTTCGTCATATAAGCATGCTGGCTGCTGGTTTTCCGGGAAGATGCGCAGGAAGCCATTAAAACAATGGTCACTATTGCCACCAGGCAATAACGTGAGGTCAATAACATTCTTTTCATATCCGCTGTGTTAAGATGCAAAGGTATGTAAAATAGCCATTATCAAGCTGTTGCATAAATATTCTATAATATTTACAAAAACATATATGCGTTAATGTTATAACGCTCCTGCCCGGCTTCCTGAAAAAAAGCGGTAGCAGCATTGGGTTTATAATTTTATCTTGGAGAGATATGAGTACGATTCCATTGATACAAAGCATAGGGGGACTGTTGGCGGGCATTGCCCTCATTGTATTGCTCACGGCGCGTTTCCGGGTTCATGCTTTTTTTGCCTTGCTGCTGGCCAGCATACTTACAGGCATTATTTTACAGTTGCCCGTAACGGATATCATTGGCAGCATTAAAAGCGGCATGGGCAGTATTATAGGCTCACTCGGACTGCTTATCGTTCTGGGGACCACGCTGGGGCTTATCCTGGAACATACCGGCAGCACCACCGTGCTGGCTAATTATGTGCTGCGTCATACCGGTACCGGCCGCTCTGCGCTGGCGATGAATATCATCGGTTACCTGGTGGGCATGCCCATATTCTGCGACTCGGGATTTATTGTATTAAGCGGGTTAAACAAAGCACTGGCTAAACGTTCCGGCATCTCCATGGTGGTGATGGCATCATCGCTGGCAACGGGGCTGTATGCCGTGCATTGCCTGATGCCGCCGCACCCCGGCATTACTGCCGCTACAGGTACCCTCCATGCAGAAACGGGCAGGGTAATGCTATATGGTTTGCTCATTGCTATTCCGGCATCGGCGGCGGGTTATTGCTGGTCGGTATTTGCCGGGCGACGAATGGCCGTTGACGTTAGCAGTGCCGGAGAAGTGGCGGATGAAACGCCGCAGGACCCTTCCGTGCTTATGTCGGTATTGCCTATAGCCGTTCCCGTTATACTCATTGCCGTCCGTTCCCTGAGCGGAATGGAGATAGCGCATCCCAATCCTGTTGTTAAAATGATCGCTATCCTGGGCATTCCTGAAGTGGCAATAGGCACAGGGATATTACTGGCTTTAACCCAACTGAAAAATAATATGGGCGCCATCCTGCAGGAAGGCGCAGAAAAAGCGGCGGGCATACTGGTGATCATTGGCGGTGGCGGCGCTTTTGGCGCTATACTGGCCAAAGCAGATATCGGCAGCCACATTGCACAGAACCAGTCTGTTGCTGCATTGGGGTTATTGCTTCCCTTCCTGGTTACCGCGTTGCTGAAAACGGCGCAGGGATCGTCTACAGTGGCAGTGATTGCTGCAGCTGCCATTTTGCAGCCGCTGCTGCCTGTTATGGGATTTGACTCCGCCAATGGCCGGATCCTTTGCGTACTGGCAATGGGCGCGGGATCTATGATGATTTCACATACCAACGATGCTTATTTCTGGGTGATCTCTAAATTCTCCGGGCTGGAAATAAAAGATATGCTGCGGGTGTATAGTACGGGTACGGTGGTAATGGGGCTGGTATCTGTGGGGTTGGTATATTTGTTGTCGCTGGTGCTGGCGGTGTAGCCATGGCTACACCGCAACCGTTTCTCATCTCCCTCCTTCCAGCGCCTGCTTCAGATCCGCTACAATATCCGCCACACTCTCCAACCCCACGCTCATCCTGATCAAACCATCAGAGATACCCGCTTTCTCCCGGTCTTCCTTTTTCATGCCGGAATGCGTCATGGAAGCAGGATGGGATACAAGCGTATCCACGGTGCCAAGTGATACGGCGCGCAGGCACATCTGCAACCGGTCGATAAAACGCAGGGCCGCATCAAAACCATCTTTCAGTTCAAAACTCATCACCGCACCGGGATAACGCATTTGTTTGGCAGACAGTGTATAATCAGGATGGGAAGGAAGCCCGTTGTAATTCACCTGTGCCACTGCGGGATGCGCATGCAGGAATTGGGCCACCGTTTGCGCATTGCTGCAATGTTGCTTCATACGCAGTTCCAGCGTTTTAACGCCCTGGATCAGCAGGAAAGTATCAAATGGATTGGCGCAACCACCCAGCAGTTTTGCGGTCCTGTTCACCTTTGTTTGCATCAAGGCAATATCTTTCCCGATAAGCACACCGCCGATAGCGGTACCATGACCGTTCAGGAATTTGGTGGTGGAGTGAAAAACGAAATCGGCGCCATAGCGGAAAGGTTGCTGGAGATAAGGCGTGGCAAAAGTGTTATCCACGCTTATTTTAACGCCATGCCTGCCGGCCACTTCACAGATGGCGGCAATATCCACACAGCGCATAGACGGATTGGCCGGCGATTCTATATGGATCATTTTTATGGAAGGATCCTGTTGAAGCAGCGAGGCTAAAGTAACCGGATCGTGAAGATCGGCGATCAGCGCTTTTACGCCGAACTGCGGCAGGAAATCAAACAGGAACTCGTGGGTACCACCATAAAGCGAATAATGCGTTAAAATGGTGTCCCCTGCTGCTACATTGGAAAGGAACATGCTGGCCATGGCGGCCTGCCCGCTGGCGTGCAGCAACGCTTTCAGTTGCAAAGGTTGGCCATCTGCAGTAGTGATGCCAAAGGCTTCGAGGGTAGCGATCAGTTCTTCGGCCACTGATACGGTAGGATTGCCAAACCGGGAGTAAATATAGCCGGGAGCCGTACCTTTAAAACGGTCCATGCCCTGCTGCGCATTGTCGAATGTAAAAGTAGAGGTAGCGAAAACCGGTACCAGGTGGGCGTGTTCCGCCAAATCGCACTGGGCGGCGTGGATAGCCGCCGAAGCCATTTCTGTAAAAACGGGATGATTGCTCATACTGTAAATTTATAGTTTCCCGGGAAGAAAAACAGGTACAAATAAGAAAGCCCTTGCAGGAAACCCTTAAATAGTATAATATTGGCAGTAGCTTATCATTTTTGCCACAAAATCCGGATCACGCCGTGAGTTTATCTGAGGACAGGATACTTTTTTCGAGAATTGCCAGTGGAGATGAAGCAGCTTTCCGTTTATTGTACCACCGTTACAATGCAGTGCTGGCGGGGTCTGTAAAGAAGCTGCTGAAGTCGGGCATGGTTGCGGAGGAAGTATTGCAGGAGGTATTCCTTAAAGTATGGATGATGCGTCATACCCTGGAAAGCGTTGAAAATCCGGGAGGATGGATGTATACCCTGGCGGCCAACTACTCCCTGTCCGCGCTCAGGAAACAGGCCCGGGAAAAACAGCGGCAGGACGAAATCGCCGGCGATATGCCTGATAACGCCGATGTACCGGAAGGCATTTATGCAAAAGAATTACAGGCATTGATCAAACATGCTATCGAAAAACTACCTGCCTCCCGCAGGGAAGTGTTTATGATGAATACCCAGGACGGTAAATCGCGCAAAGAAATAGCCGATGCCCTGGATATCTCCGAAAATACGGTCAAAAATCAGCTTGTTACCGCCCGCAGGTTTATCCGGGAATACCTGGAAAAACATACCGGCACACGACTTCCTATCCTCTTGATCATACTCCTGTCGAAGTTTTTTTAATTTTTTTTTGAGAGACATAGTACGGCAGATAAATTTCTGCGTCTATCAGTAAAAGAAGGGTTGTACAGTGGAAGCAAAAGAATATTACCGGTTTTTATTGGAGCGTTACTACAACGGCGTTGCCAGCTCTTCGGAAGCCGAAGAGCTGTTCGCAGCACTGCGCAGCGGTGACGACGAGGAAGAATGGATCGCCATGATCGGCGAGCTGCATGCGGCCGCACCGGCCGATCCGGCCTATGACCCGGCTATATATGAACAACAGGTGGATAGCATCCTGCAACGGGAAAATACCCCGGTAAAAGGTATGCGCCGCCTGGTAACACGCTATGCCGTCGCTGCCGCCATCGCTTTATTAATAGGCGCCACCGGGTATTTTGCCTGGAAAGGACAGTCCCGTAAAGCGCCTGTAAGCATCGCCTCCGCAGCTGATGTAAAGCCCGGCAGGAACGGCGCAGTGCTTACCCTGGCCGATGGCAGCGAAATGGTGCTGGACAGCCTGGGCAACGGCATCGTAACTACCCAGCAAGGCACGCGTGTAACACTGAGCAACGGCCAGCTTTCCTACTATGCCGCCGGCACCGGCGCGGTAAGCCAGAATACCATGACCACGCCACGCGGCCGTAAATTCAGGCTGCGTCTCCCCGATGGCACCGGCGTTTGGCTCAATGCGGCCAGCGCTGTCACCTACCCCACTGCGTTTACCGGCAACACCCGCACCATAACATTAACAGGGGAAGCCTACTTTGAAGTAGCTCCCAACAAAAACCAACCATTCATTGTACAACTCAGTAAAGGCGCCAGCGTACAGGTGCTGGGCACTCATTTCAATATTCATGCATACCCCGACGAAAACAATATCAGTACTACCCTGCTGGGTGGTGCAGTGAAAGTAAATGTAAACCAGCAAAGCAGTTTACTGAAACCAGGGCAACAACTGGATATCAATAAAAAAACCGGCGCCACTTCGCTCAATAACCAGGTGGATACACTGGCTATCATTGCATGGAAAAATGACATCCTGAGCTTCCAGGATAAAAAGCTAACCGCAGTAATGAGCATGATAGCACGCTGGTACGACATAGAAGTAGTATACGAAACCACTCCGCCTGATATTACGTTTGTGGGAGAAACAGGCAGCGATGTAAATCTTTCCAGTGTGCTCACTTTCCTGCGGGAATCCGGCATACACTTCCGCCTGGAGAACAAGACTTTAATTGTGGGAAAATAAACAGCTAATTAATCATCAACATAGAAAAAACAGTTATAGAAAAACACAGTGAACAAACATCAGCCAATGAAATTAGCAGGTAATAAAAAACCGGAGGTGATTGGACCCGCCCCCGGTGAACGATTACAGCTATGCAAAACAGTTGAGTAATTCCATACATCTATCTATTTACAAGCCTAATCATTACAAAGCTATGCAAAAAAATGCTCTTTGTAACCGGTTCCCCTATGCGCAAAAAACAGGAAAAGTGCATACCAGGAACTGGTTCCCAACCAAAATGCTGTTAGTTATGAAACTGACGTTTTTATTGCTTACTACCGCTTTTCTCAATGTAACCGCCACCGGGTACGCACAACTGATCACCTGGTCGGGGAAAAATGTACGCGTGGAGAAAATATTTTCTGTTATCCGTATACAGTCCGGCTACAATGTGGTAGCCAGCAAAGACGTGCTGGAGAAAGCAAATCCTGTAACCATGAAAGTGGAAAACGTTTCTGTGCGGGAGTTCCTGGACCTGATGCTGAAAGACCAGCCACTGAAATATGTTATTGAAAACAAATCCATCTTCATTTCACCCAAACCGGCTGCCGGTAGGGAAAACAATAACAGCGCCGCCCCGGCCACGGATGTAAAAGGCAAAGTAACCGACGAAGCAGGCAATCCCTTACCTGGCGTTTCGGTAAGAGTAAAAGGAAGCAGCCAGGGCGTAAGCACCGGCGCCGATGGCGGCTATTCCCTCCATATTACCACGGAAGGCGCTGTGGTACTACAATTCTCCTACCTGGGCATGACCCCGCAGGAAGTGAGTATTACCAGCAGTGGCACCTTCAATATTGTAATGAAAGCTTCCGTGGAACAACAAACCGAAGTAGTGGTAGTAGGCTATGGTACCCAGAAACGAAGCGACGTTACCGGCTCGGTTTCTTCCGTACCTAAAGAACGCCTGAAAAATCTGCCTGTTACCAACGTTTTGCAATCGATTCAAGGAACCACGGCCGGTGTTAATATTGTAAGCAACAGCAGTAAGCCCGGCAGCTCTCCGGCCTTCTACCTCCGCGGCCTGAAATCCATCAACGCCAGCAATGCACCGCTCATTGTACTGGACGGAATCCCTTTCAGCGGCAGCTACAATGATATCAATCCAAACGATATCGAGTCCGTTGATATCCTGAAAGATGTATCTGCATCAGCCATTTATGGCGCCAGGGGCGCCAATGGCGTGATCATGATCACTACCAGGAAAGGCAAAACAGGCAAGCCAGTGATTTCCTACAACGGCTACGCCGGCCCGGAATACCAGAGCAATACTGTAAAACAAATGAACGGGGAACAGTACCGCACCAAAAATCACTGGTACAATATACAGGCAGGACGCCCCGATGCACCGGACCTTCCCTATCTCACGGAACAAACCAATTACGCCAACGGGGTACCTGAAACAGACTGGCTCAAAGAGGTGTCCCAACAGGGTTATATCCACAGCCATGAACTTAGCATTTCCGGGGGAACCGATCATGTGAAATACTATATCTCCGGAACATACCTCAAAGAACAAGGGAACCTGAAAGGCTTCCAGTATAACCGTTCCAGCATCAGGGCAAACCTCGACGCCAACGTAACCCCCTGGCTGAAAACAGGCGTTAACCTGTTCCTTGTAAATAACAACCAGGACGGCGGTAAAATAACCCTGTATGAAGCCAATGCGCTCAGTCCATACGGTTCCCTATACAATGCTGCGGGCGATTATGAAGTATATCCTATTGCCCCGCAAACGCTGTATATGAACCCGCTGATCAACCTGTACAACCCGGGAATCAACCGCAGCAAAAACATCACTGCCGCCGGCTACGCAGAAATAGCCCCCGGTTTCGTAAAAGGACTTAAATACCGCATGAATGCTTCCTACGCTTTCCGTCCATCCCGCACAGGCGATTACTCCGGCCGCAAAATGGGCGATCTGAAAGGAAGCGCCGACGTTACCAATTCGGAAAACAAACAGTGGATCGTGGAAAACCTGCTCACCTATTCCCTCACCCGGAACAAGCACTCGCTGGACTTCACCGGGCTTTACAGCGCGCAAAAGGAAGAACAGTTTTTCTCCGAACTGGAAGCTAATACCTTTATCAACGACAACCTCGACTTTAATAACATGAAAGCCGCGCAGGTGCAGAAAACTACCACCAGTTACGGCGCCACTACGTTATTATCGCAGATGTTTCGCGTTAACTATAACTACGACAGCCGCTACCTGCTCACCGCTACCGTTCGCCGCGACGGCTACTCCGGCTTTGGGGCGGATAACAAATATGCGGTATTCCCCTCCATTGCCGCCGGATGGAATATCCATAACGAAAAGTTCATGGCAGGCGTTCCTGTGATCAACCAGCTGAAGCTGCGGGCTTCGTATGGCAAGTCAGGTAACCAGGCCGTGGGCGCCTACCGCACCCTTTCAAGGCTTAGCACCGTTAACTATATTTACGATGGCGTTACCTCCATTGGTGTCATCCCTGATACACTGGGCAACAGCCGCCTGAAATGGGAAACTACCGCCGGTTTAAACCTGGGTATAGACTTTGCCCTCTGGAACAACCGCCTCAGTGGCAGCATTGAAGGATACACCACCCGCACCTCCGACCTGTTGTTAAGCCGGAAAATCCCTTCCATCAACGGGTATACTTCCGTGTACGACAACATTGGCGAAACTGCCAATAAAGGACTGGAATTAATGCTGAACAGCCGTAATATCCAGTCGGGTAACTTCGGATGGAATACCGGCTTCAATATCTCCTTTAATAAAAATAAAGTGGTGGCCCTTTATGGAGATAACAAAGATGATATCGGGAACAATCTGTTTATAGGGAAACCAATGCTGGGCATTTACGATTACACCATGACCGGCATCTGGCAGGAAGGAGAAGACGCGAAGATTGACCCGGGCGCTAAACCTGGATATATCAAATTTGCGGATATTGACAACAGCGGTAAGATAGATGCCGCCGACCGCTCCTATCTCGGTACACAATTACCAAAATATATTGCAGGTTTAACCAACACGTTTACCTACAAAAATTTTGTGCTGAATATTTTTATACAGGATGTACACGGTTCTCTCCGTCCCAATAATATCCTGGATAACCGCGACCAGGCAGGGATCATCAACTTACCGGCGGAAATTCCTTACTGGACTTCCGAAAACAAGATCAACACCAATCCCGCCCTGTTCTATACCAATCCTAAAGGTTATAAATATGCACAGGACGCGTCTTTTATCCGTATAAAGGATATAACGCTCAGTTATAATTTCGACAAAGCTGCTTTGCAACGGTATAAAATTTCGAATCTCACGGTATACCTCAGCGGAAGGAACCTGGCTACGTTTACCAAATGGCAGGGATACGACCCGGAAACTTCCCCTTCGTCCATCACCTCCAGCTCCACACGTTTGAGCAACGGGCAGGGCGCCGGGCAGCAGAGCTCCGACTTCTATCCTTTGAATACTACTGTGATCATGGGCGTAAATATCAGTTTATAATTTAAAAGAGATAACAATGAAACACGCTAAATATATATACAGATTTCTCCTGGCGGGTATGTCGCTCACCGCAGTATCATCCTGCAGTAAAAGCTTCCTGGATGAAGAGCTGAAATCCAGCTATGCACCGGATAACACGCTGGTAGACGAGTTGGGCTTTGAAGCCGCCAGTACGGGCATGCTCAGCATCATGCGTAACGATTACGGCAACACGCAGGGACTGCTGGCTACCTTTTATGTAGGTACCGATATGGCCATTACCGGTCAGCCGAACACTGTGCAGGCGCCGTATGAAAATTACCAGAACCTCAACTCACAAACCGGTTCCCTAAGCACTATCTGGAACTGGGGTTATAAGCTGATCAACAGCGCCAATACCATTATTGCAGCCACTGATAATCCCAAGGCACAGCTTACCGATGAACAAAGAAAATTTTATAAGGCAGAAGCCAGCTTTTTCCGCGCTTATGCTTACAATCATTTGTCTATACTTTTTGGAGATGTACCACTGATCATTGCTCCTGTGAGCGTACCACGCACCGATTACACGCGTGCGAAAGAAGCCGATGTGGTGAGCCAGATGATCGCGGATCTTACTTTTGCAGAAGCCAATCTTCCTGATCCTGCCAATGTGATCAAACAGGGAAGGATCAATAAATTCGCAGCATCGCAACTGTTAGCGGAAGCGCTATTGCGTGCCAACAAACCTGCTGAAGCGGAAGCCGCTGCCAAAAGGATTATCGACAGTAAATTCTTTACCCTGATCACCGCCCGATACGGCGCCAAAGCCACGCAACCCGGCGATCCGTTTGCCGATATGTTCACCTACGGCAACATGCGCCGCAGCCAGGGCAACACCGAAGCCATCTGGGTGATTGAGCAGAACTACAATGTAACCGGCGGCGGGTCGGACTTTGATCAGCGCAGGCGCGAATGGGGCCCGTTCTATGTAAACGTGGCCGGCATGAAAATATGCGATTCACTGGGCGGTCGCGGTATAGGCAGGATCAGGCCCACCAACTGGTGGACGTACGAACTATATGATAAGGATGATATGCGCAATTCCCCTTACAACATCCGCCGTAACTACTATTACAACGACCCGGCTTCTCCCAAATACGGACAGCCGGTGATTGTTACCGGCTTTGACACCATACAGAATATTTACGCGCACACTACCAAATGGTATGAGTTTCAGCCACAGGACCTGCAAGGGGCGCAGTCGTACAAAGACCGTATCCAGATGCGCCTCGGTGAAACTTACCTCCTCCTCGCGGAAGCGCAGCTGCAACAAGACCGCCCCGGCGATGCCGCCGCCAGCATCAATGTAATACGCCGCCGCGCCCATGCCAAAGAAGTATTGGCAGCCGATGTAACAATGGACTATCTCCTCGATGAAAGGGCCCGCGAACTCACCGCGGAAGAACTCCGGAGGCTCACGCTGGTAAGAACCAAAACGCTGGTGCAACGCGTACAAAAGCATAATCCAAAAGTTGCGCCCACCATCAGCGATTTTAATATTCACCTGCCCATTCCTCAATCAGAAATTGATGTGAACAAGGATGCTGTGCTGACACAGAATACAGGCTACTCAAAATAAACCTGCAGATGAAAAGATGTTGTATCATAACTTTCCTGAACGTACTCCTGTTTTTACAGGGGTACGCACAGGAAGGAAGACAGGTAATTCCGTTCAACGATGGCTGGACTTTCAGGAAAGGACCGCTGGTAGCCGATA
>JBCNPS010000023.1:0-25531 GCA_039593235.1 Chitinophaga sp.
TGATAAATAAGGCTATCAGACCCGCTGTAGTTGGCGTTGGGTGTATAGGTAAAGCTACCATCGGCATTCAGCACTACCGTACCGTTTACCGGCGCTGTTACCAGAGAGGCGGTGAGTGTATTGCCTTCGGGATCAGAGTCGTTTGTTAACACATTACCGGTGGCCGGTACATCTTCTGTTACGGCAACGTTATCATTTATCGCAACAGGCGCATCATTCACACCTGTTATATTAAACAGCAAGGTAGCCGTATCGCACAGCGATGGCGTACCATTATCGCACACTTGATAAATAAGGCTATCAGACCCGCTGTAGTTGGCGTTGGGCGTGTAGGTAAAGCTGCCATCGGCATTCAGTACTACCGTGCCGTTTACCGGGGCTGTTACCAGCGAGGCAGTGAGTGCATCGCCCTGAAGATCCGTATCATTGGTAAGCACATTGCCGGTGGCTGGCACATCTTCTGTAACAGTAGTAATATCCGGCACTGCTGTGGGAGGCGTATTTCCTACATACAGTAGCAGCGTGGCCGTATCACACAGCGATGGTATACCATTATCGCACACCTGATAAATAAGGCTGTCGGCCCCATTGTAATTGGTGTTAGGCGTATAAGTAAAGTGACCATTGGAATTTAGTACTACCGTACCGTTTACCGGCGCCGTTACCAACGAGGCAGTGAGTACATCGCCTTCAGGATCGGTATCGTTGGTAAGCACATTGCCGGTGCCAAACATATTTGTCGGCACTATCACGACATCTGTTACCGCTGTGGGTGCGGTATTGGCGAAGGGAATTGCTGCCCGCCGGATAACTTTATTCAATGTGCTGTCTCCATTCGCTGATGTGGTGATAAACAGCAGCAAAAAAGGTATAACAAGCCCCAAACGGGCCTTCAGCTTTGAAACAAAGCCGGGATCACAATTTAAATTCATGGATATGGCAGTAGTGTTACGTCAATTACTTCGGTTGATAGTGAAATAAAACAGTAACTCTTTTTGTGGCAGTGGCTATGAAAAATCTGAATATAGAGAAGATAAAAGAAACAACTCCATAGATACGAAACTCCGGTAACGGGCTCAAAAGTATTCAAAATAACTTTTAAACGCAATGGTTAAGTTCGTTTAGCCGTTACATGCATAAAAAAAGTTGCCCCGGATACACCGGAGCAACCTCACACTATAAATCAACAACCAATCGCTATGATAATAAGGGCTCCCTCTTTAACCTGTTCTTATATACCCAGTAAAACACGATAGGGAATATAAAAAGATTAAAAAAAGTATCCGTGATCAGGCCTCCGATAACTACACGGGCCAGCGGCCGCGCAGTTTCAGAGCCAATACCCATACTGGTGGCGGCAGGCAACAGCCCGATGGCCGCCATCATTGCGGTCATGATCACCGGGCGTATCCTCGATTCCACCCCTTCCAGGATGGCTGCCGGCAGACTGAAATGCGTGCCACTCTGCAGGGTACGTACATTCGTTTTGAACTTCGACAGCAGGATCACCCCATTCTGCACACAGATCCCAAACAAGGCTATAAAACCAATTCCGGCAGATATACTGAAGTTCATCCCGGTAAGCCACAGCGAGAAAATACCCCCGATAATCGCAAACGGCACATTGTTCAGTACCAGCAATGCATCCTTCACCTTGCCAAAAAGGATAAACAGGATCAGGAAAATCAATAATAAACTGATGGGGACCACCTGCATTAACCGTTTGGTAGCCCGCTGCTGGTTCTCAAAATCACCTGCCCACTCCAACGAATACCCTTTCGGCAAAGAGATCTGTTCATTCACTTTCTGTTGCGCTTCTGCAATAGTACTCCCCAGGTCTCTGCCCCGCACGGAAAATTTAATGGCCCCATACCGCATATGCTTATCCCGGTAAATCATACTGGGCCCCACTATATGCTCAATTTCCGCGATCTCCTTCAGCGGGATCTTATTGCCCCGTATAGTCGGTATCGTTAGATTACCGATAGACACCTCGCTTTCCCGGAAGCTCTCGGGATAGCGTATACGAAGATCAAAGCTCTTCTCGCCTTCATATATCCTGGTAGCTGCTTTCCCGCCAATGGCCATCTCTATCACGGAATTGGCATCTTCCGTGGTAACCCCGTACAGGGCCATCTTCTGCTGGTTCAGGTTAATGCGCAGCTCCGGCTGACCAATATTCCGCAATATCCCCAGATCCTCAATCCCATGTACTCCCTTCAGGATCTTCTCTATTGATTCTTCTTTGCCTTCTATCACCTTAAAATCATCTCCAAATAACTTTACTACAATAGAACCTTTCACACCTGAAACCGCCTCCTCCACATTATCCATGATCGGCTGGGAAAAGTTCAGTGTAATACCGGGAATACCATCCAGCTTCTCATTCATCAGCTCTATCAGCCGCGCTTTCGATACGCCGCTCTTCCATTCGCCCTGCGGGTAAATATCCACGTGAAATTCGATATTATAGAACCCCGTAGCATCAGTGCCATCATTTGGCCGGCCCGTTTGAGACATTACCTGCTTTACCTCGGGGAACGTGAGCAGCTTCCGCCTGATATCATTGGCCACCTTTACCGACTCGTCAAGCGATGTGCTCAACGGCCCCGTAGCCCTGATATAAATAGCTCCTTCGTTCAGCTGCGGCAGGAACTCCGTTCCCAGGAACCGGAAACAGTATAACCCGAACGCCAGTACGATAAGTGACACGGTAAAGGCTACACGACGATGCCTGAAACAATAGTTGAAGATCCGCAGTGTGATACGGTTAATAAACGCCAGGAAAACATTAGGCTTCTCCCTTACATTTTTCCGGAGTAATATACTGGCCAGCGCCGGCACCAGGGTAAATGTAAGGATCAGGGCTCCCAGCAACGCAAACCCCAATGTCCATGCAAGCGGGGAAAACATCTTCCCTTCTACTTTCTCAAAAGTAAAAATGGGCAACAACCCGGTAATAATGATCAGCTTTGCAAAAAAGATCCCCTTACCGTTCTCCAGGCAGGCTTTACGGATCATTCCCGCCTTACTCAGCTTATTAAACCGGTCCATTCCCACGTTATGCGCCTTCCTGTCAAGTACCACGAAAATCCCTTCCATCATTACCACCGCCCCATCTATAATGATCCCGAAGTCGATAGCCCCCATCGACAATAAATTAGCGCTCATCCCCTTGATCCGCAAACAAATGAATGCAAACAACAGCGCCAGCGGAATCACTACGGATACGATCACCGTAGTGCGCCAGTCGGCCATGAACAGGAATACGATTACCGTTACAAAAATGATCCCCTCCAGCATATTATGCAAAACAGTATGCGTGGAAAAATCGATCAGGTCTTCCCGGTTATAAAATGGCTTTATCTTTACATCATCGGGCAAAATACGTGTATTCAGCTCCGTTATCTTTTGTTTCAGCGCCTCAATCACCACGGCAGGGTTCTCTCCTTTCCTCATCACTACAATACCTTCCACTACATCATAGTCCTGGTCGCGGCCTACCTGCCCCAGCCTGGGCAGCGCCGATATGCTTACATCGGCTACATCCTTTACCAGTATGGGCGTACCATTGATATGATCTACAATAATATTCCTGATCTCATCCGTATTGTTGAGAATACCGATCCCCCTCACCACGTATGCCTGCGCATTCTTTACAATCACATCGCCTCCCACGTTGATATTGCTTTTAGATAATGCCTGGTACATTTCCTGCGCTGTAATATCATACTGCACTGCTTTATCAGGATCAATAGTTACCTGGTAACTTTTCACTTCTCCGCCAAAGCTTACAATATCCGCCACACCCGGTACCGATAACAGGTTCCGCTCAATGACCCAATCCTGCAGGGTTTTCAGCTCCGCTACAGATAGTTTGCTGCTCTGAAGCGTATAACGGTAAATTTCCCCCGTGGGGCCATACGGCGGCTCTATTTCGGGATCTACCCCATCCGGCAGCGAGGCCGATGTGATGTTGTTATTGATCTGTTGCCTGGCAAAAGTATCATCCACCTCATCGTCAAAGATCACCTTCACTACAGATAAGCCAAACAAGGAAGAGGAACGGATATGCGTTTTCTTCTGGGCCCGGTTCATAGCAATTTCTATCGGCCTTGTTACAAATTTCTCTACCTCTTCTGCGCTCCTGCCCTGCCATTGTGTGATAATAGTAACGGAAGTATTGGTAACATCAGGAAAGGCGTCAACGCCAATCTGTTTAAAGCTGATATAGCCTGCAACAGCCAATACCCCGGTAACAAAAAAAATGAAGTATTTATTGCTTAAAGAAAAAGCAAGTACGCTCTTAATAAATCTGTTCATAATACTGGCCTTTACTGCTGATCCTTCAGCGTTTCATAAATGAATACCTGCCGGGAAGCTATCACCCGGTCGCCCTCATGCAAACCAGCGCTGATATAGGCCCGTCCCTCACTGGTTTTCTCTATCTTCACTTCCCTTACCGTTACACCAAACTTCGCATTGGAGCAAACCAGTACATAATATTTGTCGTGGTCAAAAATGATCCCCCTCGATGGGATGCTCACCGTATTACTATCGGAATAACGGTTGGCTTTCACCCGCACAAACATCTCAGGCTTCAGCAGGAAGCCGGGATTATTCACTACTACCCGGGCTTTCATCACTTTGTTTTCAGGATCCAGTACATTGTAAATTTTATCAATAGTGCCATAGAAAATTTTGTCGGGGTAAGATAAAGTGCTCATCTGTACTTTATCTCCTTCCCGGATGCCGGCAATGTCTGATTCAAAGATGTTGATCATCGCCCACACATTATTAAGATCCGCTACCACGAAAATGGGATCGGTGTTATCCGGCCGCCACTGCATACTTTCGGCGGCCCGTTTGCTGATCACAAATCCCGGTACCGGCGCTTTTACCGCGTAATCGGTACGATGCCCACCCCCGTTGATTTCCAGGATGGCCTGTGATTTATTATAAGCGGCAACAGCCTTATCATAGGTGCTTTTAGCTTCTTCATATTCCCGCAGGGAGTTTAACCCGCTCTTGTAAAATGATTCCGCTACTTCCATATTCCTCCGTGCAGTTTCCATATCGTTCACGGATATACGCTGATCTGCCGTAAACCCCGCCATCTCAGGGCTTTTAATAATAGCCAGTACCTGCCCCTTTTGCACAAAATCGCCGGAGTGGACCTTTATTGCCGTAACAATGCCGCTCACCATCGGGAAAATACGCGCGGTCTTATCTTCGTTCTCAGTGATCTTCCCGGTAAGCAGTATTTCACTTTCAACAGGCCGGGCGGTAGCGGTATCAACTACCAGCGTGCGGAGCAAAGAGTCTGAAAGCGTCCATGGACGAGGCGCTTCAGGCGCTGCTTTGCTGCCGCAGCCGGTGATGATACTACTAAGGGATATAATGCTAACAATTGCAGGTATATAGCTTTTTACTGAATATTGCATGTAAAGAAAATTTATCAGGGATGAAAAACAGGCGTACCGGTGCAGAAATTAAGTGACTCCAGGGCATGCAGGCGATCGTATTTCAGCGCATTCATTTTAAGGACATTATTCCGGTAAGCATCGTACAGATCAATAAATTCCAGCAACCCGATATTATGAAGCCGGAAATTCTTCTCTACTTCGCTCATCATGGTGGTGTACTCATTCTCAAACCCCGGGTCAAACTCACTCACCAGCTGTTCTGTTTGCAGCGCCAGGCGGTAACTGTTCATCACTTCATGCGCCAGTTCATCTTCCTGCCCTTCCAGTTGCAGCTTGCTGCTTTCCACTGCTGCCCTGGCGGTTTTTATATTCCCCTGGTTCCGGTTAAAAAAAGGCAATGGCATGGATACGCTCAGTCCATTATAATTACGCTCAAAGTTGCCCTGCTTATCGTACGAAAAACCTACCTGCAGGTCGGGTACAGCCATCGATTTCTGCAGCCGCAGGTTCAGGTGATTGTAGTTAACGGTTTCCTGTGCTATCTTCAGATCGTAGCGGTTTGCCCTTGCCGTATCCAGCAGCGACTGGTAACTGTAAGCCAATGCCTGCGGCTTCTCCCCCGCGCCTTCCGGTAATACCGGCCGGATCACTATGCCTGGCGGTACTCTCATCAGCAATGCCAGGTCCGACTGTGTTTGCTGAATATCCTGTTGCAGTGATAAATGATCGTGTTGCAGGTCATACAGCATAGATTTGATACGCACTACTTCTTTTGGCGCAATATTCCCTTTGGCCTGTTGCGCGGTAAATGCAGTCACTACTGTCTGCAAAAAAGCAATCTGGCTGGCGAAGGTTGCCAGCGACTGCTGTTTATAATAGAGGTCATAAAAATTATCATGAAGGGAAAAACGCAGGGTGCGCAACAAGTCGTAGAATTGGTATTCACTCATTTTAACCCCGCTCTGCGCCAGCTTTACCGCCTTGTTCCGTTTACCTGCCAGTTTAAATAATTGTTCCGCCTGCAGGGTGTTCTGTCCTTCATAGGAAAAGTCGAACCACTTCCTGGTGGTATGATTATACAGCCCGTTTTCAAAGGTTACCTGCGGATTGTCGTACAGCCTGGCGGTGATCACCTCCGCTTTGGCGGAATCAATACTGTAACGCTGCGTAAGTAAAGGAATATTCTTTTGCAGGAATTGCTGCTCCGCCTGCGGCAATGTTAATGTTAGTGTGTCATTTACCTGTGCTGATGCAGTGGTACGGAACACGGTGGCAAACAGTACAAGCCAGGTAAGCCCTGCTAATCTATTGATCATACAACTTTTTTTCGTTGCACAAAGATGATACGGGGCTATTAGCAGCTTATTAGAATGAAGTTAAAACAGGATTAGAATTTACCGGCAGGTGTAAAGAATATATTAAACGTAGTACCCTGGCCTAATACACTACTCACGGTGATGGTAGCTTTATGAAGGAGCAATATTTTTTGAGTCATCGATAACCCGATACCATACCCGTCGAAGGTATGCGCGTTATCCGCCCGGTACAGCGGCATAAATATTTTTTCCGTATCTGCCGCAGCAATACCAATACCTTTGTCGCTTACAGACAGGGTCAGGCCATTGTTGCTGTAAGAAAGCAGGCAACTAACGTCACGGTTATACGAAAACTTAAATGCATTCCTGACAATGTTTTGTAACGCCAGCGTTACTAATGAACGGTTACCCCTGATACACAACAGCGAAGCATCTTCCGGCAGGCCGCTGAGTTGTATGCGCAACTGCAAAGGCGGTGTTTTATGACGCCAGTATTCAGATATCTCCCACAGTAATTCGTCCAGCCGGATCAATTCGCTGTTGGCTTCCGTAAGGTTTGCATCTATTCTTGTAAGCTGCAACAAGCCATCCGTAATGATCTTCAGCTTTTCGGATTCGCCCAGCAAAGTACCCAGCGTTTGCACATATTCTTCCCGGCTGCGGCTGTTCTGGAGTGTTACCTCTATCTCCCCGATAATAGTGGTTAACGGCGTACGCAGCTCATGGGAAGCATTGGATACGAATGAGCGCTGCATATCAAAAGCCTGTTCCAGGTGTTGCAGCAAGCCATTGAAATTAGTGGCCAGTTCATCTATTTCATCCTTATTCAATCCCTGTTGTACACGCATATGCAGGTTATTGGAACGGATCTTCTGCACCTGCCGGTTAATGTTCTTGATAGGTTCCAGCGCCCTGCTGGCATACCATTGCCCCATCAGGAAAATGATCAGCAGCGCCACAAAAAACATGATGATCAATATCCATAAAAGATATTGCAGTTGCTGGATGCCCGCCGTATTGCGCGCGGTAACTATCACTACAAAATCGCCCTGGTTATCGGGGTAATAAATGCCCAGCCCTGATTCCTCCCGGAAGCTAAACCGGTACACCTCTTTATGACGGATAGTTTCCAGCAGCGATACCGGCCAGTTGTGCTTCGTTTTTTCAATGAACACCCCCTGGTTATACTGGTCGTAAATATTACTGGATTCATCGGGTATGCGTTCCCGGTAGCTCTTCTCAATTTCGAGGAATTTCTTTTTAGTGAGTTCGTCTTTTTCCAGGTATACCTGTGCAGTTACCAGCGCACGCATCTGCAACAGCTTATAAAAACTGTTCTGGATATATTGGGCGGATAACAGGTATATCAGTACGAAAACAACCGTAAGGATAATGCCCGAGATCAGCGTAAACTGCAATGATAACCGGTGACGGATCTTCATAAGCTATTTCTGTTTCATCACATAACCCATCCCTACTACAGTGTGGATCAGCTTTTCGCCGGTAAAGCCCTTTTCTATTTTATTCCGGAGATAATTCACATATACATCTATGGTGTTGGTACCTGTATCGAACTCCAGTCCCCATACGGCTTCGGAAATAAGCGCCCGGGAAAGCACCTTGCCGGTGTTGCGGAGCAATAATTCCAGCAGTGCATACTCTTTTGCCGTGAGTACAATTTCCTGTCCTTCGCGGCTGGCGGTTTTTGTGTGGGTATTCAGCTGAAGATCCGCAAATGTAAGCACCGCCTGCTCCTGGTGGAAATGGCTTTTCCGCCTGGACAACGCATTGATACGGGCTATCAGTTCAGAAAAATGAAATGGCTTGGCCAGGTAATCGTCTGCGCCTGCATTGAGGCCTTCTACAATATCCTGCGTGGCATTCAATGCAGTAAGCATTAATATAGGCACAGACATGTCCAGTGCACGCAGGTTCCGGCATACGGTAGTGCCATTGATACCCGGCAACATCAGGTCCAGCAAAATGAGATCATAGTCCTGTTCCAGGGCAGCCTGCTGACCCGCAATGCCGTTTGTGAATACATCCACCTGGTGGTGATGCTCTTCCAATCCCCTTTTGATGAAAGCCCCCACTTTCACTTCATCTTCTATAACCAGTATTTTCATATCAAAAAATTATAAGCAATAACCCCTGCAAAAGTAGGATTGTTTACCCGGGCGGGCATTAAAGCGGCATTAAAATCGATGTTCTCATGGACAATTTATCAATATCTGTTAGCTTTGCTTTCATCTAAACCGGCAACCAGATCATGCATTTACCCGTTTTAAGTACCGGCGACCTGGTGCTGAGACCTATAGAAGACAAAGATACCGCCGCACTGTTCAGCCATTTCTCGGATGATGCGGTTACAAAATATATGGATATCGATTCCTTCACCAATATCAGTGAAGCCGCCCAGATCATCCGGTTCTTCTACCAGAGCCTGGAAAAGGAAGAAGGGATGCGATGGGCCATTACACTCGCGGGAAAGGATGAATTGATAGGCACCTGCGGGTATCATAAGATCAGCAAAACACATTTCAAAGCGGAAATAGGCTACGACCTCCGGCCCTCCTTCTGGGGCAAAGGCATTATGAAAGAGGCGGTAAACGCCATGCTGTCCTATGGCTATGAAGAGTTGCAGTTTAACCGTATTGAAGCTTTTGTGGATCCTGAAAACCTGGCGTCTTCCAAGCTGTTAACCAGGCTGGGATTCCGTTACGAAGGTTTCCTGAGAGATGCTTTTTTTGAGAAAGGAAAATTTGTAAACGCGGAACTTTACAGTCTTTTAAGAAGTGAACATACCCGTGAATCCATCTTTTAATTATTATATACTATGAGCTTACAATTCCGGCATGCCACGGAAGCCGACCTGCCACGGATCGTTGAAATTTATAACACTACCATTGCCGGTAGGATGGTAACTGCCGACACCTCCCCGGTAACTGTTGAAAGCAGGCTGGCCTGGTTTCACGCGCACAACAGCACCCGCCGCCCCCTGTGGATGATTGACAGTAACGGTAACAATGTGGGATGGATGAGCTTCCAGTCTTTTTACGGCCGCCCTGCCTACAACGGCACGGTAGAAATAAGTATTTATCTCGACGAAAGTGCCCGGGGTAAAGGGTTTGGGAAGGAAATACTGCAATATGCCATTAGCATAGCGCCGGAATTTGGCGTACAAACCTTGCTGGGTTTTATTTTCGCGCATAACGAACCCAGTTTGAAACTGTTCATGAAGATGGGATTTGCAGAATGGGCGCACCTGCCGGAAATTGCAGTGCTGGATGGCGTGGAAAGAAGTTTGAAGATTTTAGGTAGAAAGATCTGACCCTGCTACAATATTCCTACAGTTTTACGGGATAACTTCGGACAGTAAACCTGGAAAATTATGTGGTGGTTTTATGCTTTATTATCCGCTTTCTTCGCGGCCTTAACCGCTATCCTTGCCAAGATCGGCATAGCGGATATTCCCTCCAACCTGGCTACAGCCATCAGAACACTCGTGATACTGGTGCTGGCCTGGGCCATTGTATTTGCGGGAGGGGAATATAAAAGTATAGGCGCTGTTTCTAAACACGGGCTGCTATTCCTTATATTATCAGGTATCGCCACCGGTTGTTCCTGGCTTTTCTATTTTAAAGCGCTCCAGGCGGGGCAGGTGTCGCAGGTAGCCCCGGTAGATAAACTCAGCGTGGCGCTCACCATTGTGTTATCCGCCATTTTCCTGCACGAAACCATCACGCTGAAAACGGCCATCGGCGCGGGGCTTATTATAGCTGGCACACTGGTGCTCATCCTGAAATAATCCTGAGTCAGACAACATCCGCTTAAAGGCCGAAGGCCTTATTCCGCTTCAATTTTGTACACGCAACGGCGGGCGCCGTTGATGATATGCTCCATACGGGATACATTCATTTTCTCGCCGAGTATGCTGACGAAGGTCCGCATTTCGGAAGTACAGATATTGTCGCATTCTGTGGCGGCACAGCAAATGGGACAGTGATTCTCTATAAAATAATAGGTATCGCCTTCTTTTTTCCATTCGGCCAGGTAGCCTTCGCCGGAACGGATGGCGGCAAACGAAGTGAGCCGGTTTTCCAGGCCATTAACGCCTTCAAGGGCGGTGCTGTATTTTTCGAGCTGGCTTTTCTCCCGGGCGTTCACCACGTTATCGAGCGCTTCCTTACCTAATACATTCTTAATGGTTTGAATGATCTGAAGGGTGAGCTCGGTATGGGTGTCCGGGAAGCGGGCATTACCCAGGGGGGTAAGGCTCCATATTAAAACAGGGCGTCCTACGCCTTTGGAAGCACTTTCCGACTGCACCAGTCCCTCTTCTGCCAGTTTGAGCAGTTGAAGACGGGCGCCCTCTCCGGTAATACCCAATTCATTGGCCAATTCTGCTGCAGGCAGGGGCCCCCGGGTCTTGAGCAAGGTCAAAAACCGGTCGGCAGCGTTCTTGGTTCGGATTGGATAATTTTCCAAGTTCTTACTTGTTTTATTCTCAAATATCGGTATTTTTGTGAAAGCTAAAAAAAAGATTTTGGGATTTTGGTGAGTTTATGAGATCCTTCATCAAAAATTAATCTCATAATCATTTTAATCTCTAAAAGTTAAATATTAATGAACGTCCTGATATTTAATGGTGCAATAGATGACCGTCCTTATGCCACTTCCAATCAGTTGGCGGCATACCTGACGGAAAGGTTAAAAGAGAATGGATTTTCCCCGGAGATCTTTAGTCTTGGTAACACCCAGATCCCATTTTTCTCCCAGGCAGCAGCAGGACTGAAACCACCCGCAGTAGAGGCCATGTGTAAAGCCTTCGTTAAGGCGGACCTGCACATCTGGATGACTCCATTATATCATGGCAGCATGACAGGCGCCATGAAAAATTGCCTGGACTGGCTGGAAATGACAAGCAAGAACCAGCGTCCTTATTTAACCGGAAAGGTTGTAGCTTTGCTGTCCTGGGCGGATGGCACCCAGGCGATGCAGGGGATAAATGCCATGGATGCAGTGGCTAAAGCGTTGAGGGCGTGGGTTTTACCATATTCCCTGCCCATTTTGAAAGACAACCTGTATGACCCGGCTACCCGCGGGATCACTGAGTTCTATAAAAATAAACTGGATATGATGGTACAGTTGCTGTGTGCGGCCAAATCGCATGTAGTAGCCGGTATTGAAGGATAAAAGATAAGGAAGGCCGGGAAACCGGTAAATAGCTAATAAAAACAATTCTGAGTATGATAACCGTTTCAGAAAAAGCAGGAGAATATATCAAAGCGCTGATGGAAAAAGAACATCATGCGCCGGGCACCTTTGTACGTGTAGGCGTAAAAGGTGGAGGTTGCTCAGGTCTTGAATACGTGATGAAATTTGAAGCGACCGAAGAAGAAGGCGACCAGGTTTTTGAAGATAAAGGCGTAAAAGTAGTGGTACAAATGAAAAGTCTCCTT
Organism: Chitinophaga sp.; assembly: GCA_039593235.1. Taxonomy (GTDB): domain Bacteria; phylum Bacteroidota; class Bacteroidia; order Chitinophagales; family Chitinophagaceae; genus Chitinophaga. Next base: position 12,205 of record JBCNPS010000023.1, read on the forward strand.
TACCTGTATGGTACAGAGCTGGACTATTCAGACGGACTTAACGGAAAGGGCCTCTTCTTTAATAATCCAAATGCAACCAGAACGTGTAGCTGCGGCGAGAGCTTTGCGGTTTAAATATTAAACTTGTATGATCAACAGTAACGAAATAATTGATGATATAGCCAATAAGGAATACGAGTTTGGCTTTAGCACCGATATTGAAATGGATATAGCTCCCCCGGGGCTGAATGAAGATATCATCCGTTTTATTTCGGCGAAGAAGAATGAGCCTGAATGGCTGCTGGAATGGCGCCTGAAAGGATTTGCCGCATTTAAGAAAATGGAATTTCCTAAATGGCAGCATTTTGAAATGCCGGAACTCGACCTCCAGGCACTTTCCTATTATGCAGCGCCTCGTAAGAAAAAACAGCTCAACAGCCTGGATGAAGTAGATCCGGAACTGCTGGCTACTTTCGAAAAACTGGGTATTCCTCTCAACGAACAGAAAGCGCTTACCGGTGTAGCCGTGGATGCCGTTTTCGACAGCGTATCCGTTGCTACCACTTTCAAAGGCAAACTGAAAGAAATGGGCGTGATCTTCTGTTCTTTCGGTGAAGCGGTACAGGAACATCCTGACCTGGTAAAAAAATACCTGGGCAGCGTGGTACCTCACACCGATAACATCTTCGCTGCACTCAACGCCGCCGTATTTTCCGATGGCTCCTTCGTTTACATTCCCAAAGGCGTACGCTGCCCGATGGAACTGAGCACCTACTTCCGTATCAATGCCCAGAACACCGGCCAGTTTGAACGTACCCTGATCATTGCAGACGATAACAGTTATGTTAGCTACCTCGAAGGCTGCACCGCCCCCATGCGTGATGAAAATCAGCTGCACGCGGCAGTAGTGGAACTGGTAGCCCTGGAACAGGCTGAAATAAAATACTCTACCGTACAAAACTGGTATCCCGGCGATAAAGACGGTAAAGGCGGCATCTATAACTTCGTTACCAAAAGAGGTATCTGCAAAGGCGCCGCCAGCAAGATCTCCTGGACACAGGTGGAAACCGGCTCCGCTATTACCTGGAAATATCCCAGCGTAATCCTGCAGGGAGATCACTCCGAAGGTGAATTTTACTCCGTAGCGGTAGTACGCAACAAACAGATCGCTGATACCGGTACCAAGATCCACCACATCGGTAAAGGCACCAAAAGCCGTATCATTTCCAAAGGTATTTCCGCCGGCAGGGGTGATAACAGCTACCGCGGACTGGTAGCCGTAGGGCCACGGGCAGACAATGCACGTAACTTCACCCAGTGCGACTCCCTGCTTATCGGTAACCAATGCGGTTCCCACACCTTCCCGTACATCGAGTCAAGGAACAAAACTGCCATGATCGAACACGAAGCCACCACTTCGAAGATCGGGGAAGACCAGATCTTCTACCTGAACCAACGTGGCATCGACAGCGAAAAAGCAGTAGCCCTCATCGTAAACGGTTATGTGAAGGAAGTACTGAACCAGCTGCCAATGGAATTTGCAGTAGAAGCGCAAAAATTATTATCTATTACACTTGAAGGAAGCGTTGGATAATTCATTATCCAACTTAATACATACAGAACGAAATAAAACAATCATGCTGACGATTAAAAATCTGCACGCAGAAGTAGAAGGGAAAAAAATTCTGAAAGGCATTAATCTCGAAATAAACAAAGGGGAAATGCATGCTATCATGGGACCAAACGGTTCCGGTAAAAGCTCACTGGCTTCTGTTCTCGCGGGACGTGATAACTACACGGTTACCGAAGGGGAAGTTTGGTTCAATGGCAAAAATCTGCTGGATATGGCTCCGGAAGACCGCGCCCGTGAAGGTGTTTTCCTCGCTTTTCAATACCCTGTTGAAATACCAGGTGTTTCTAATCTCAACTTCCTTAAAACCGCGCTGAATGAAATCAGGGCGTATAAAGGCCTCCCCGCACTCGAAGCCAGGGAGTTCCTGAAGCTGACCAAAGAAAAACAACAGCTGGTTGACTTCCACTCCAACCTGATGAACCGTTCCCTCAACGAAGGATTCAGCGGTGGCGAAAAGAAACGTAACGAAATTTTCCAACTCGCTATGCTCGACCCTCAGCTGGCTATATTGGATGAAACAGATTCCGGGCTGGATATCGATGCACTCCGTATCGTTTCCAGTGGTGTAAACAAATTACGCGATGCAGAAAAATCCTTTGTAGTGATCACTCACTATCAACGCCTGCTGGAGTATATCATACCTGACTTTGTGCATGTATTATACAATGGCCGTATCATTAAAACCGGTACCAAAGAACTGGCACTGGAACTCGAAGAAAGAGGATACGACTGGCTGAAAGAGGAATTACATTTGAAAGAATCTGTATAAAAAGAATTATGACAAGCGATATGATATTGCCATTTTACCAGGCGTTAACTGAAGATGTAAATGCACTGTCGGCACAGGTTCCCTCCCTCGCCGCAGATACACTGCAGGATATCCGCCGCAAAGCGCTGGAGCGTTTTTCAACGATAGGGCTTCCTACGCTGAAAACGGAAGCATGGCGCTACACAAATATTCAGCGCTACCTGAAAGAGTTTCCATATGAGCTGCTCACTACCGCTACCTGTGTATCGGAAGAAGTGGTGAACAGCACGGCCATTCCTGAACTGGACTGCTACCGCATTGTGCTGGTAAACGGTCACCTGCAGGCAGAACAATCTGCCCTGCCGGAAGGTAAAGGTATCACCATTGGCGCTATGAGCGCCAACACCACCGCGCCCGGTTTCGTTACTTATTTCAACGGACAGCAGCACCTGGCAGCCGAATCATTGGCGCAACTGAATACAGCCCTCTTCGCAGACGGCCTGTATATTGAACTGGCAGCCAACACCGTGCTCGATAAACCCATACATGTAGTACACGTTTACTCCTGTACAGCGCACGCTTTCATTCAGCCCCGCCATCTGTGGGTACTGAACCGGAACGCAGCCGCTACCATTATTGAAACTTCCGTGCACCCGGAAACCAATACCATCGCATTTGCGAATAGCGTACTGGAAACCGTGGTAATGGAAAATGCAGAACTGTGGCACTATAATGTACAACAGGGCGCTGAAAGCTTCCGCGAAGTACATACCACTGCTGCACAGCAACAGAAAGACAGCCGTTATCATCATTTTAATTTCACCCTGCCCGGTACCCCGTTCACCCGTAACAACCTGAGCGTGGCGCTGAATGGCAGTCATACCGAAACTAACCTGAACGGCCTCTATATTGCCAGCAAACACCAGCATGTAGATAACCATACCTTTATGGATCACATCATGCCGGATTGCAACAGCAACGAACTGTACAAAGGCGTACTGCTTGATAACGCCAACGGCGTATTTACCGGCAAGATCCTTGTACACCAGGAAGCACAGAAAACAAATGCTTTCCAGCAGAACAACAACCTCCTGCTCGGTACCAAAGCGGACATCAACTCCCAGCCACAACTGGAAATTTATGCCGACGATGTAAAGTGCAGCCACGGTTTTACTGCCGGTCAGTTCAGTGAAGAGTCCATGTTCTACCTCCGCTCACGCGGTATTGGTGAAGATGCGGCAAAAGCACTGATGGTAAACGCCTTCTCCCACGACATCACAGATGCAGTGAAGGTGCCTGCCCTGCAACATTTCCTGCAGACGCAGATTGCGGAGATCATGAATAATTAAATTAACGATGGAACATATTGCTAACATAGTCGCCGAAGGCCTGGACGTAAAGCAGATCAGAAAGGATTTTCCTATCCTGCAGCAACAGGTACATGGTAAACCGCTGGTATACTTCGATAACGGAGCTACCACGCAGAAACCACAGGTCGTAATAAACGCGGAAGCCCGCTATTACGAAGAATATAACAGCAATGTGCACCGGGGTGTACATCACCTGAGCCAGGTGGCTACCAACGCATACGAAAAAGCCCGCATCACCATTGCCGGCTATATCAATGCCGCCGACCCGCATGAAGTGATCTTCACTGCAGGCACCACCGCAGGCATCAACCTGGTAGCCAATACCTTCAGCCGCCGCTTCCTTAAGGAAGGCGACAGCGTGATCATTTCCGCCATGGAACACCATAGCAATATAGTGCCCTGGCAGATTGCCTGCGAAGAAACCGGCGCCACACTGAAAGTAATTCCTATCAACGACCGCGGCGAACTCCTCATGGATGCCTATAAAGCCATGCTGGACGATTCCGTGAAAATAGTAGCCGTTACCTATGTTTCCAACACCATGGGAACCATCAACCCGGTACAGGACATCATAACGCTGGCGCATGCACGCAATATCCCTGTACTGCTCGATGCTGCACAGGCTATTCAGCATATCAGCATCGATGTACAGGCGCTGGACGTGGATTTCCTGGCGTTCTCCGGCCATAAAATTTATGGTCCTACCGGTACCGGCGTACTCTATGGCAAAAAGGAATGGCTCGATAAACTGCCTCCCTACCAGGGCGGCGGAGATATGATCAAAACCGTTACTTTCGAAAAAACGATCTACAACGAACTGCCGTATAAATTTGAAGCAGGTACGCCCAACATTGCCGGTGGCATTGCACTGGGTACCGCTATCGAATACCTGCAGCAAACCGGTATTGCTAAAATCCAGCAATGGGAAGAAGAGCTGATGGAATATGCCATGCAGGAATTACGGAAGATCGATGGGATCCGCTTTATAGGCGACGCAGCAGAAAGAAGCGGCGCCATCTCCTTCCTGGTACACAACATTCACCCGTTTGATATGGGCGAATTGCTGGACCAGCAAGGTATCGCCGTGAGAACAGGGCACCATTGCACCGAACCGCTGATGGATATCTTTAAGATCCCCGGCACCGTGCGGGCATCCCTCTCTTTCTATAATACCAAAGAAGAAATAGACAAACTGGTAGCCGGCATTAAAAGAGCCGCTGCCATGCTTTTGTAAACAGGTGAATATGACGATCCAGGAAATACAGGAAGAAATAATATCCGATTTTTCGGTGATGGGTAGCTGGGAAGATAAATACGAATATATCATCCAGCTGGGTAAAGAATTACCGCTCATCTCAGAAGAATATAAAACACCCGACAATCTCATTAAAGGCTGCCAGTCGCGCGTGTGGCTGCACACAGAGCTGAAAGACGGGAAACTGTTTTTTACCGGCGACAGCGACGCCGTGATCACCAAAGGCCTGGTAAGCCTCATGATATATGTACTTTCCGGTCATACGCCACAGGAAATTGCTACAGCGGAAATTTATTTTATAGATGCCATCGGCCTGAGCAGCCATCTCTCTCCCACCCGTTCCAACGGGTTGCTGAGCATGCTCAAACAAATGAAGCTGTACGCGATCGCCTACCAGGCTAAAATTAACCAGCAATGAGTGAAGCAACATTAAGAGAACAGATAGAAGCACAGCTCAAAACCGTATTCGACCCGGAAATCCCGGTGAACATATGGGAACTTGGACTGGTATACGAAGTAAAGATCAAGGAAAATAACAGGATCGGTATTGACATGACCCTTACCGCTCCGGGCTGCCCTGTAGCCGGCGATATTATCCGGGAAGTAGATGAAAAGATCAGGAATATAGAAGGCGTTTCCGATGTAGATGTTCACCTTACTTTTGATCCACCCTGGACAAAAGAAATGATGAGCGAAGAAGCCAAACTGGAACTCGGCTTCCTGTAATACAACAATATTTAAATAGTAAAACCAGATATCAAATACACTGCGTAGTGTTGTTTGATATTTGGTTTTTTATTTTATGGAATTATTTACTTTGCGCTTTAAATCGTTAATCCATTGAACCTATCCGACGAACAAGTGCTGGCGATGGCGCCTGATGAATCTTCCCGCAAATCCGGGAAAGACCTGGCCAACCCCGCTAAATGGGTGAGTAAAGGCGTCAGCGATATAGCGTTATGGGGCGAATGCCAGGGCAGCGGCAGCAAACCATACCAGACACAGATAGACACCGGCAACATGGCATTCAAATGCAGTTGTCCCAGCCGTAAGTTTCCCTGCAAACACGGGCTGGGCTTACTGCTGCTCTATTCCAGGCAACCGGCTTCCTTCACGGAAACAACACCTCCCTCCTGGGTCAGCGAGTGGCTTTCCAAACGCACTGAAAGGGAGGCAAAGAAGAATACCGCTGCCACTGCTGCGGAGAAGCAGCCGGATACCAATGCACAGGCCAAACGCCAGCAGGCGCGCATGCAAAAGGTAAGCGACGGCGCCGCAGAACTGCTCCGCTGGATGAAAGATCTTATCCGCAACGGTATTATGGACCTTCCTGAAAAAGATCCGTCCTTCTTCGAAAATATGATCCGCCGCATGGTAGACGCACAAGCCCCGGGGCTTGCGGGCATGATGCGGGAACTAGCAGATATCAGTTACTTTCATGAGGGCTGGCAGTCGGCTTTCATGAACCAGCTGGTACGTATCTATCTTGTAATACAAGGATACCAGCATCTCTCAGAACTACCTCCTGCACTGCAACAGGATATCCGCACGCTCACCGGCTTTTCCACTTCGCAGGAAGAACTGAAAGCACAAACCGGGATCACTGATACCTGGCAGGTGCTGGGCAAACAAACCACAGAAGAAGACCGCCTCGTGGTAGAACGCTACTGGCTGCACGGCGTGCATACCAAACGGCCTGCGCTGATCCTGCAGTTCTATGTACGGGGACAAAGCACCATCAACAATACGCTCACTCCCGGCAGCGCTATTAATGCGGAACTGGTGTTTTATCCTTCCGCAGCGCCGCTCCGCGCGCTGATCAAACAACAGGTAACCGTGCCGGCCAATCACTCTTTCAGCGGGTACGCCGGCTGGCAAGAAGTGGTATCTGCCCAAACCGCTACCAGTGAGGTACTTCCTGTTTATAACGACCAGGTATATACGATTGCAGACCTTACCCCCGTTTGGCATGAGGAACAATGGTGGCTGCAGGATAGTCGCCGGCAACTGATGCCGGTGAAAAAAAACTTCCAGCATATATGGAAACTGCTGGCACTGAGCGGGGGAATGCCCCTGCACATGGCGGTTACAGGAAAAGAAGCCCAATACGAACCTATTGGCGTTTGGCATGAACAGGAATACAAAATATTATAATGGAGCACTGGAATCAACTCATTAATACCGCTCTTCTCGGTACTGCCAAAAAGCAGGCCGGCAGCGCCGGTATGAGCGGCCCCCTGCTACAGGCGGCCGATACCATACTAACACAGGAGGCTACTGATAAGGAAGACAAGTTCCTGCAACTGGCGGCGGTTTTATATAATTACCGGCAAAGCGGTACCCGGCCCATCACCGCCGATGTAGCGCCCATGAAGGTTTGCCCGCCGGAAACAAAAGCCTACTGCAAACCCGCCGCTATCCGTGTGCTGCAACAGGTGCTGGAAACGGAAAGCATCCAGCTGTTGCAACTCTGGCTCGAATACTGCGTGAAAGCCAATGTACTGGTACCTCCTACCCAGTTACCCGTGATACTGGACAAAGGCTGGAGGAATAAATCTCTACGCGCCCTGGTGGCCGCCACCGGCGGGCAACGGGCGGAGTGGCTGGGCCGCTTTAACCCCGATTGGAACTTCTCCCGCGTGGCGGATAGTATGGAGGACAGATGGCAGAACGGCGCCACCGCACAACGCGTAGAAGCACTGAAAGAACTACGTACAGCCGATCCCGTGATGGCCCGCACCTGGCTGGAACAGTCCTGGCCCAAAGAAAGCGTTACGGTAAAAACAGAACTGCTCTCCGTACTGGAACGTCCCGTCGATCCTGCGGATATCCCCTGGCTGGAATCCCTTCTCACGGAAAAAAGCAAACAGGTAAAAGAATCCGCTACCCGCATCCTGAAAAAACTGCCCGGCTCCGTGCTTCATGAAAAATACTGGCAGATCATAGCCGGCGCCATACAATTGGATAAATTCGGACAGGTAACTGTAGCCCTCCCGGAAATAACCGACGACAACATCTTCCAGAGCGGCATCGAAAAATTCAGCAGCGATAAAACCGTTACCGACGATATGCATGTGCTGTACCAGCTGGTCAGCAGTGTACATCCTTCCCGCTGGGAAGAGCATTTCAACCGGGATACGGAAAGGGTCATTGCGCTTTTCCAGCAACAGGAATCGCTGCAACCCTTTGTTCCTGCGCTGGTACTGGCTATCGCCTGGTTTGAAGACAAAGAACGGGCCCTTTCGTTTATGCAGCACAGTGAAACATTTTACATAGATATCATTCCCCTGTTGCCGGCAGCACAGCAACAGGAGTTCGGTGAAAAATTCTTCGACGAACACCCGGACAGTATTATTGAGTACGCCTGCAAACAACAGGAGGAATGGAGTCTTCAGCTGTGTACGCGGATATTTAAATATGCGGCCACACAGCCATACACCTATAATCAACAGTTCATGAATAATCATATCCGGCTCATTCCCGTAAGCATTGCCGCCACCCTCGATGATATCACGCCGGTGGAGGCTTATCATACCGGGTACTGGAATAATATAAAAGTTCACCTGGGCCGGCTGCTGCAGGCAAAAGGCCAGGTACAATCACTTTAATCCAAACATATTAATCAACATACCATGTCAGACATTTTACGTTACCACGTCGAACAACTGTATGCACAGGAACTGGAAGAACTGAAAAAGGAAGATGCAGGCAAGCGCCCCTACAACTGGCTGCTGTCGCCTCAATCGGTGGTGACTTACCTCACCGGCGGGAAACTGAAGAACGGCTTTGAAGTGACCCCTAAATATATTGGCAGCAAACGTCTCATGGAAATAGCCGTAGCCACGCTTGCTACGGACAGGGCGCTGCTGCTGTACGGCTTACCCGGTACTGCAAAAAGCTGGGTGAGCGAACACCTGGCTGCTGCCATCAGCGGCGATTCCACCCTTATTATACAGGGCACGGCCGGCACCAGTGAGGAAAGCGTGCGGTATGGATGGAACTATGCCCGCCTGCTGGCGGAAGGGCCTTCTCCCAATGCCCTGGTGGAAACCCCGGTGATGCGTGCAATGAAAGATGGCAAAATTGCCCGCATCGAAGAGCTCACCCGTATAGGCGCCGATGTGCAGGATACCCTTATCACCATCCTGTCTGAAAAAACGCTGCCTATCCCCGAGCTGAATACAGAAGTACAGGCCAGTAAAGGATTCAATCTCATTGCTACGGCCAACAACCGCGATAAAGGGGTGAATGAACTGTCCAGTGCACTAAAACGCCGTTTCAATACTGTTATCCTGCCGGTTCCGGATTCTATGGAAGAAGAAATTGATATTGTAAAAAGACGGGTGGAGAGCTTCGAAAAAACCATGGATCTGCCGGCAGAAAAACCTGCGGTAGAGGAAATCCGCCGCATTGTTACTATCTTCCGTGAACTTCGTAACGGCGTTACCCTCGATGGCAAAACGAAGCTGAAGTCGCCCGGTGGTACCCTCAGCACCGCTGAAGCCATTTCCGTGGTGAATAATGGCCTGGCCCTGGCGGCTTACTTTGGCGACGGCACCCTCAATGCAGCCGACCTCGCCGCCGGTATCATCGGCGCTGTTGTGAAAGATCCCGTACAGGATAAACTGGTTTGGCAGGAATACCTGGAAACAGTTGTGAAAACGAGGGAGGAATGGAAAGATGTATACCGTGCCTGTCGTGATCTGGCGTAGAGATGTATAAAGGATCAAGTCCACCTTCTGTGCTGGTGCTAAATAGGTGCTAAGCGGATCAAGTCCATCTTTTGTGCTGGTGCCAAGCATCAGCTAAATGAGTTCACTTTTCCTCCGCCGGTTGTATGAAACATCGCCGGGGCGACTAATAAGAGACATGGAAGAGCCGATTAAATGCTTAATGTTTTACTTTAATAATAATTTTATAACATTATCATAATGTATACGTTACATTAAAGTTGTTAAAAAACTGCTTTCAGTATATTTTAGGAAGATGTCAAACTACCGGCATCCCATTCATATATAAATGATCATCGACGTATGTCTGTACATATATTAGGTATCCGGCACCACGGCCCTGGCTCCGCCAGGAATGTAAAAGCTTTCCTGGATGAACTGCAACCGGATATTGTGTTGATTGAAGGACCGCCGGAAGCGGATGCATTGCTGCAATGGGCGGGTCATGAGGAGCTGCAACCGCCGGTAGCTATCCTTGCTTACCAGCCGGATAGTCCGCAGAAAGCCTGCTTCTATCCCTTTGCTGCCTTTTCACCGGAGTGGCAGGCGATGTTGTATGCGAAAAATCACCGTATTCACGCCCGATTCATGGATCTCCCGCTGGCACATGTGTTCGGTATGGAAAATGAAGCAGCGGCGAAAAGGGCGGCGAAAGGTCAAAAAGCAGATGTTCCGGTGGAGGGATCTGAATCCCCTAACGTCGAGGGATCTGAATCCCCTGGCGCAGACGAACTGGCGCCTCCGGGAGAATTGAATACTGCTGCTCATAGCAATTGTTTTTCCTCTTCAGACAGTTCCAATCAGCGCTGCAATTCTTCCATAGATAGATTTAGGGGTACACAACCAACCGGTGTTGCCCATCTGCATAATTCTTCTATAGATACATCCACAGACACACAACCAACCGGTGTTGCCCTGCATGATTCTTCTATAGATAAATCCATAGACACGCAACCAACCGGTACCGCCCATCTGCACGATTCTTCTATAGATAAATCCATAGACACGCAACCAACCGGTACCACCCATCTGCATAATCCTTCTATAGATAAATCCACAAGCACGCAATCAACCGGTACCGCCCATCTGCATGATTCTTCTATAGATAAATCCATAGACACGCAATCAACCGGTACCGCTCATCTGCATGATTCTTCTGTAGATAAACCCACAAGTACGCAATCAATAATTGCCACTACGCATAATGCTCCTGGTTCCACTCCGCAGCAGTGGCACAATTCCTCCACCGAAACATTCACTGCCGCAGAACTGGATCTACAATTCCTCCCTCCTTCACCACAGGACCCGGTAGCCCACCTGGCCCATGCCGCCGGCGACGACGACGGTGAGCGGTGGTGGGAACATATGTTTGAATACCGCCTCGGGCAGGAACAGGTATTTGAAGCCGTACACGATGCCATGCACGCGCTCCGGGAAGAACTGCCCCGGCGATACGATCATAAAGAAGCCCTCCGCGAAGCGTGGATGCGTAAGTGCATCCGCCAGGCGGAAAAGGAAATGTTCCAGCGCATCGCTGTGATATGCGGCGCCTGGCACGCGCCGGCATTGCAAACCATGCCTAAACAGAAAGACGATAACGACCTGCTGAAAGGGCTCCCAAAAACAAAAGTGGAGTGTACCTGGATCCCGTGGACGTATAGCCGCCTCAGTTATGAAAGCGGCTACGGCGCCGGCATCCCCTCACCGGGATGGTACGAACATATCTGGGAACACCCCGCAGATGACGGTACCCGCTGGATGGCGCTCGTGGCCAAACTCTTCCGGGAACAACAACAGGACACCTCCGTAGCGCATGTGATGGAAGCGGTGCGACTGGCCAATGCGCTGGCCGCACTCCGCCATTATCCGCGGCCTGGACTGGAGGAGCTTAACGAGGCTACGCTCAGCGTACTTTGCAACGGGGAAAGTATCCTCATGCAGCTGATCCGCGACGAGCTGATTGTACGCAACCGCATCGGGAAGGTACCCGCAGAGGTGCCCACCCCACCGCTACAGTCGGACATTACCCAGCAACAGAAAAAACTAAGACTGCCCCAAACGGCCGACTTTAAAGAATATACCCTCGACCTCCGGAAAGATACGGACCTGGAGAGAAGCATTTTCCTCCATCGCCTGCAACTGCTGGAAATATACTGGGGGAAACGGTACGAAGTATCCAGCAAAGGCACCTTTAAAGAACAATGGCGGCTGCAATGGGACCCGGCTTTTTCCATTGATATCATTGAAAAAGGCAGCTGGGGAAATACGGTAGCAGAAGCCGCTACCAGCTTTGTAACCAGCGCCGCCAATAATACAGGCACTCTGCAACAGGTGTGCAAAATGCTGGAATCGGCCATCCCGGCGGAACTGCCCGCCGTTGTGGAAGTACTGATCCACCGCATCAGTAACCTCGCAGCAGCGTCCGGCGATGTGCTGCAACTGATGGAAGTAATTCCTTCCCTGGTGAACATCAGCCGGTATGGCAACGTACGCAAAACAGATGCGGCGCTGGTCAGCAGCATCACCGAAAGCATGATAGGCCGCATCTGCATCAGCTTACCGGCTGCCTGCACCGCGGTAGCCGATGATGCCGCCCTTCCGCTGCTGGACCTCTTCTTTGCCATGAACGATGCCATCAACCTGGTGCAGCAGAATACCCTTACCGCTTCCTGGCAGGAAACACTGGCAACTATCTCCGGTAACCCGCAGTCGGCCCCAATGATTGCCGGCTACGCCACCCGCCTTCTCTTCGACAGCAAAATAATGACAGGAGAAACACTCATAAAAGCATTCAGTGTAGCCATGTCCGTAGCCAATCCCCCTGCACTGGCTGCTGCCTGGCTGGAAGGATTCCTCAAAGGCAGCGGTACCCTCCTGCTGCTTGATGAAGAACTATGGAGTATGGTGCATAATTGGATATCTCAACTGGAAAATGATATTTTCATACAGGTATTGCCGTTATTACGCCGCACCTTTTCTAACTTTACGGCCCCGGAACGGAAAAAACTGGGCGACAAAGTGAAGCATGGCGGGAATGGAACCAGTATAAAAGCAGCTACCACAGGGGATACAGACCATGAGCGGGGCACCCGCGGCATCCCGGTAGTGATGCAGCTGCTGGGATTTAAAGACGCTAAACTAATACCGGATGGAGCAAGATGAACAGGTTCGCAGGTGGCGGCTCGTACTGGGAGGAGCCCAGAACGACGGCACTTCGTTTTCATTGAATAAAACGGATCTGCAACTGGACAAAACACTGGAAGCCCTGTACGACAGCACCAGGCAGGGAGGATTAGGACCATCCTCCCCGAATGTAAGCCGCTGGCTGGGCGATATAAGAAGCTACTTTCCTGCCTCTGTGGTGCAGGTAATGCAACAGGACGCCCTCAAGCGCCTGAACCTCACCCAGATGCTCTTTGAAAAAGAGATGCTGGAAAACGTGGAACCCGATGTACACATGGTGGCCACCCTGATGACACTGAGCCGGGTGATCCCTGAAAAAACCAAAGACACTGCCCGCCAGGTAGTAAAAAAAGTAGTGGACGAGCTGATGAGAAAACTGGCGCAACCTACACAACAAGCCATCACCGGCAGCCTGAACCGCAGCGCACG
>JBCNPS010000230.1:0-10386 GCA_039593235.1 Chitinophaga sp.
CAGGAAGCCGGTACAGACAGTAATAAAAAATCGCAGCTGGTAAATGAGATCGCCGAAACCATTTCCAAAATTGATAAAGCGGAAGATTTCACGCGGCAGCAGGATTATATCCGCCAGTGCAGCCAGCTGCTGCATATTGACGAGCAAGGACTGATCCAACTCGTTAATAAATTTATCCGCGACCGGCTCGTAAAAAGGGAACAGGCGCATGCGCGTAACAACCCCGCTCCTGCCGATGATGAACTCAGTGAAGAAGCGATTGCCGCTATGGAAGCTGCCGAAACAGGTATTTCGGTAGACTCCCTGATCAACGGACACGAAAAACAGGAAAAGGCCCTGGTAAAAATCCTGTTACGTTTTGGCGACAAACCTTTTAAAGAAGAAGACAATAGTACGGTAGCAGATTATGTGTTTCACCTGCCCTATGATTTTGAAGCACTGGCCGAAAGTGAGCTGGTGAAAAGGATCTTAAGGGAATACAAGGCCCTGTATGATGCAGGGAACCTGCAGGATAAACGCTGGTTCCTTTATCATGAAGATCAGCAGTTTTCAAAAGAGATCGCCAATATCCTGGAAGACCAGGAAGCTGATCTCAGTATGAAATGGAAAGAGCAGTTTGAAATAGATACGGTGTATGGCGATGATGCATATTTAAAAGACACACTCTCCACTACCAACTACCTGATCCTGCGAAAAGTGAAAAAGTTAATCCATGAAAACCAGGCCGAAGTTCAAAAGGCCTTTAAGGATAACGACTACGAAGCAGCTAAAAGCTGTCTTGAAATGCAGATACACCTCAACTCCCTGGAAAAGGAACTTACCAACGGGATGGGCACCGTTATTTTCAAATAAGCGTTAACGTTAGTTTTTATACCCGCTCCCATACCTGGAAGGAGAAGGAATACTGATTTTTTTCATCTGCCTCATGACGTTCATCGGTTACCAGTTCAAACTCAGCGCCATCCAGCTGTGGAAAAAAAGCATCCCCGTGAACAACGGCATACACCCGGGTAAGATAAATCCGTTCCACTAACGGCCACGCCTGTTCGAAAATCTGGGAGCCGCCGGTAATAAACAGTTCATCGCCGCCGAACGACTTTGCTTTTTCAATGCCCTCTTCCACAGACTTTACTACATATGCACCTTCCGGCTGGAAATCGTTCTGCCGGGTGATCACAATGTTAGGCCGGCCAGGCAGGGGTTTTCCCAGCGATTCAAATGTTTTGCGTCCCATTACAATGGGTTTACCCAGGGTAGTGGATTTAAAATATTTAAGGTCAGTGGGCAAACGCCAGGGCAGCATATTATTGATACCGATTACGTTATTTTCCGAAGCGGCTACTATAATGGATATACGCATAAACGGGAGTTATATGGCTACCGGCGCTTTGATGGCCGGATGAAACTGGTAATCTTCCAGTTTAAAATCTTCATACTTAAAAGAGAAAATGTCTTTGACCTCCGGGTTGATCCTCATTACCGGTAAAGGAAACGGCTGACGGGTCAGTTGGAGGTTGGCCTGTTCCATATGGTTGCTGTACAGGTGCACATCCCCGAAAGTATGGATAAAGTCGCCTGCTTCCAGGTTGCATACCTGCGCCATCATCATGGTGAACAATGCGTAGGAAGCGATATTAAAAGGCACGCCCAGGAATACATCGGCGCTGCGCTGGTACAGCTGGCAGCTGAGTTTTCCGCGGGTTTCACCTTTTGCCGGATCGGCAGGGGTTACGTAAAACTGGAACAGGCAGTGGCAGGGGCTGAGCGCCATTTCCGACAGTTCGCCTACATTCCAGGCGTTCACAATAATCCGACGGGAATCAGGATTGTTCCGGATGGTATTTACCGCTTCTGTGATCTGGTCTATTACTTTGCCGCTGCGGGTTTCCCAGCTGCGCCATTGTTTACCGTATACCGGTCCGAGATCGCCGTTTTCATTGGCCCACTCGTCCCATATACTCACACCGTGTTCTTTCAGCCATCCTATATTGGTATCTCCCTTTAAAAACCAGAGCAATTCGTATATGATCGACTTGAGATGCAGCTTTTTGGTGGTAACCACGGGAAAGCCTTCCTGCAGGTTGAATCTCATCTGGTAGCCAAAACAGCTGGTGGTGCCGGTACCGGTGCGGTCTGTTTTTACAGCGCCATTCCGGATAATATGTTGTAATAAAGATAGATACTGCTCCATAAGGCCGCAATTTACGAAGTTTTCCAGTTGAAAAATATAACATAATTCAGCCAAAGAAAAAAAGCGGATGTACTCCTAAATTTTCGTAATCTGCTATAATATTTGCTTACAACAAGATCGGCTTAATGAGAAACTTCTGCCCATCAGAGATGATGATGAAAAACCTGTAGTACCCCTTGTGGCAGAGGATCATAGCAAAGTTAATTTATCAACAACCAAAATCAGGATCCGTAAACCAAAAAATAATCCGCAACATGATATCGTAACCTCGTTTTAATCATCATTCATTATCTAAACTATCACAAGCTATGCTTCTACCAAAATCCAGCTTGCTGGTACTGCTATGCCTATGCAGTACCCTGGCACTATTTGCGCAGCAAAACATCACCGGAAAAATCAGGGATGCCGTAAGCGGCAAGCCCATTCCCGGCGTTACTGTACGCGTTCCCAACACCAACAAAGGAACTATTACTGATGCCGATGGCAATTACACACTCTCTGTTGCCGCAGGCACCACGAGCCTGACGGTGAGCTATACCGGCTACAAAACAAAAATTGTTACTCTCACGCCTGGCAATAACGTAATAAACCTGAGCCTGGAAGAGGATTTCGCCCGCCTCGATGAAATTGTGGTGACCGGCCTCGCCACCAATGTGAAGCGAAGCAACCTCGCCAATGCAGTAGCCACTATTTCAGGCACGGAACTGAATGGCGTGGCACCTGCACAAACATTTGATGCAGCGCTCAGCGGTAAGGTACCCGGCGCCATGATAACGGCTAATTCCGGCGCTCCCGGCGGCGGTATTTCTGTAAAAATGCGCGGTATCACTTCCGTATTCGGCAACTCCCAGCCTTTATATGTGGTAGACGGTATTTTCTTCAATAACAGCAGTATTCCCGCAGGATTGAACGATGTAACCGGCGCCGCCACTTCAGGCAGTCCCAATAACCAGGACAATCCCTCCAGCCGCATTGCGGACCTCAACCCGGAAGACATTGAAAACATTGAGATCCTGAAAGGCGCTTCCGCCGCCGCGATGTATGGCGCCAAAGCCGCCGCCGGCGTGGTGATCATCACTACAAAAAAAGGCCGATCCGGTAAAACAAAGATCTCCATCAACCAGGAAACCGGCTTTGTGAAAGTGCGGCACCTGATGGGCGTACGTACCTTCACCCCGGAAACGGCCGCCGACCTCGCGGGAACCGCCGATAATCCTGATCCCGTTGTACAGGCCAAACGCGCCGCCTATAAAGCACAGTTCACCGAAGCAAAGAATGCAGGGAAGATCTACGACTACGAAAAAGAGATCTTCGGGCAAACAGGGCTGGTGCTGAACACCGGCCTCTCCCTCAGCGGTGGCGGTGAAAAAACCACCTTCTATCTTTCCGGTAACCGGCGCCAGGAAAACGGCATTGTGAAAGGCACCGGGTATTTTAACAATTCCATCCGGCTGAACGTGGATCACAAAGTAAGCGACCGTATATCCGTTGGCGTTACTACCAACTACATCAGCTCTTCCGCCGACAGGGGACTGACCAATAACGACAACAACGGTGTTTCCCTTGGCGTGGCATTGTCGTCCACTCCTGATTTTGTGAACCTGTTCCCCAATTCACTGGGCGAGTATCCACGCAATACATTCGCCAGTTCCAACCCGCTGGAAACGCGCGATAATATGATCAACAACGAGAAAACCAACCGCTTTGTGGGCGGCGGTAATATTGAGATCCGGCTGCAGCAGGGCGACCGCTCCAATACCAAACTGGTAGGACGCGGCGGTGTTGATTACTTCAATTTTAAAACAGCGGCCCTGTTCCCACGCAACCTCCAGTTTGAAGAAAACGGCCAGCAGGGACACTCCATCCAGGGCAATACCAATAACACCAACACCAATATCGGCGGGTTCATCGTAAATACATTTACGCCCAACAGCAACCTCAGTTTAACCAGTACCGCCGGCGCCACACTGGAAACCGGCTACCTGGATAATATTGTGACCGTTGCCACCAACCTGGTATCCGGCCAGAGTAACCTGGATGCCAGCGCCAATACCACTACCCGGCAGTTCCGCCAGAAATACCGCGACAATGGTATTTTCGTACAGGAAGACCTCTCGTTGATGGATGCCATTACCCTCAGTGCAGGCGTACGTTTCGACCGGTCAACCAACAATGGCGAATACCAGAAATATTATGTTTTCCCGAAAGGATCCCTTTCCTGGAACATTGCCAAAATGGATTTCTGGAAAGTGGCCGGTGTGGATAACCTGAAGCTGCGGGCCGCTTATGGACAGTCGGGCAACGTCCCTCCTTACGGCAGTAAATTTACCCAGATGCTGGGAAGCAATATCGGCGGGTTCCCTGGCGTGCTGGTAGAAAACCTACAGGGCAACCCCGATATCAAACCGGAACGGCAGGCCGAATTTGAAACCGGCCTGGATGTAAGTGTACTCAATGGCCGGGTCAGTCTTGAAGCTACCTACTACAATAAGAAAATTTATGATGTGCTGTTGCGTCACTCGTTGCCGGCATCTTCCGGTTATGCCACTGAATGGAAAAACAGCGGCGATCTCAGGAACCAGGGAATAGAACTGGGCTTAAACCTGATACCGGTGAACCAGCCTAATGTACGCTGGAACAGCAATATCAACTGGTGGCGTAACCGGTCAAAAGTCACCAAGCTCATCATTCCACCATATGCCATTGGCGCTTTTGGTAATTCACTCGGTACTTTTTACCTGGAAGAAGGACAACCTGCCACGCAGATCAAAGGTACTGTGGGCGATGAGCTGAAGCTGATCGGAAATGCTGAACCGGATTTCCAGATGAGCTTTTTTAATGAGTTAACCGTGTTCAAAAACTTCTCACTGCGTTTCCTCATCCACTGGAAAAAAGGCGGGGACAATATCAATCTTACACAGCTGCTCACCGACCTGGGCGCTACTTCCTTCGACTACGACGATGAGATGAAAGGTACGAAGGCAGGGCTTTACCGCCCTGGCGCAGGCGATGCTTCCATTTATGTGCAGGACGCTTCGTATGTACGTATCCGTGAGATAGGCATCTATTACAATATCCCAATAAAAAATACATCGGTGCTGAAAGGGATCCGCGTGGGCGTATCTGCCAATAATTTCTTTACCTGGACAAAGTACGTGGGTTATGATCCGGAAGTATCCAACTTCGGAAGCAATACCATTACAACCGCCCAAACCCGCGGCAGTAACGGTTTATCAACAGGGGTGGATGTTATGCCGTTCCCTGCATCCAAAAGGGCCAGCTTTCATGTTGGCGTCGATTTCTGATCATTTTCCATCTGCTTAAATCAATACATATGAAAAAGTATCTTTCAATAATAGCGATCGCTCTTTTACTGCTGGTGATCAACGCCTGCCAGAAAGGAGAAATCAATAGCCTGAATACGCCGGTGGTAACAGGCATCACCACAGACCCGTCTAAAAGCGACCTGTTTAACCTGGTAACCGGAGCGGAATCCGGTATGCGTAACAGTCTTTCTACCTACCTGGACGGTACCGGTATTATAGGCCGTGAAATTTACCGTTTCTCCGGTGCAGAGCCCAGGTATACCACCGACCTGCTGGGCGGCGGTAGCAAAGTACTGGACAATAATACGTTTTACATTACCAATCCCTGGTCGGCCAGGTACCAGGTAGCCAGGCAGTGTTTCATCCTGCTCGATGCCATTGGTAATACACGTACCGAAGTAGCCTCAGATGTGCAAAAGAAGGCTTTTACCGGGTTTGCCAAAACGTTGATAGGCTACCAGTTGTTGCTGAACCTCAACATGACGAATACCAATGGGGCGCGTATCCCCGTAGCCAACGGCGCCACACTGGGACCCATCATTACCAACACTGCCCAGGTGCTGGATTCTATCCTGAAATTCCTGAACGACGGGAAAGCTGATCTTACCGGGTCGGAAGTTATTTTTCCTTTGTCAGACGGATTCCTGGGATTTAAAAATGCTGCAGGTCTGCTTAAATTTAACAGGGCCATTGCAGCCAGGGTGTATATTTACCGGCAGCAATGGGCCAATGCGCTGACGGCGCTCAACGAATCGTTCTTTGACCTGAACGGTCCGCTGAACTTAGGGATGTATCATTACTTTTCCACGAATGGAGGCGACCTGGCCAATACCATGTACCTGCCGCCTAACGGCAACGGGGAAATAAGGGTATCGCATCCTTCCTTCGCCACGAATATTATACCCGGCGACGATCGTATCAGTAAAACTGCATTACGTGATGATCCGGCCAGCCAGGGCGGATTAACCGGCAACCGCGACGTAATTGTGTGGAGTTCGTTGAATGCGCCCATCAGCATTATCAGGAATGAAGAGCTGGTACTGATATATGCAGAAGCCAAGATACAGACCAACGCATTTCCTGATGCTATAGTAGCCCTCAACCGCATCCGGCTGGCGCATAATCTCCCTCCTTATGCCGGCGCTGTGAACCAGGATGCACTGATCAATGAATTGCTGTATAACAGGCGTTATTCACTTTTTATGGAAGGTCACCGCTGGGTGGATCTGAGACGATATAACAAGTTGAATACTTTGCCGAAAGACCGGGTGGATGATGATGTGTGGACGCAGTACCCGCTGCCGCAAAGTGAAACAGCAGAATAATAAAAAAACGCCGCGCATTAGTAATGTGCGGCGTTTTTTTATGTAAGCATTTATGCCATTGCCCTTCTTTTCATTTCTTTCCTGATGAGCGCCAGTTCCCTGCCCATTTGCCCCGCAATAGATGTATTTTCCTGCGCCCTGCGGAGCAGGTAAGGCATTACATCTTTTACCGGGCCATATGGCAGGTATTTACTCACGTTATAACCGGCATGCGCCAGGTTAAAGGTGATGTTATCGCTCATGCCCAGCAGCTGTGAAAAACTCACATGCGGATGGTTGTGCGGCAATCCTTTTTCGTGGAGTAATTTTGCGGCGAACATGCAACTGTTTTCGTTGTGCGTGCCTATAAAAACAGCGAGCTTATCGAGGCGATCAATACAAAATTTTACTGCAGCGTCATAGTCTTTATCCGTAGCAGCTTTACTGGGTTGTATAGGCGTAGGATAATTATTTTCTGCAGCGCGTTTGTTCTCTTTTTCCATATAAGCGCCGCGTACCAGTTTAGCGCCCAGCAGGTAGCCTTCCTTCACTGCTTTCTCCAGGGATACCTGCAGGAAAGAATAACGGTCGTGGCAATACATCTGGAAGGTGTTATATACAACTACTTTTCCTTTATTGAATAAAGACATCATTTCGTCGGTGAGGGCGTCTACCGGGTCCTGGATCCAGGATTCCTCTGCATCTACGAGGATGGCTACATTGTGGCTGGCGCCGGCTTCGGCAATGGCGTGTACGCGGTTACGCACGCGGGTATATTCCTGCTGTTCGCCGGCCGTTAAGGTTTCCTTGCGGTGTACTTTTTCCAGCAGGTCGAACCGGGCAAAGCCTGTAATTTTTATAGCGATAAAGGGAATATCAGGGCGGGAGGCAGCGTACCGGATAGCGCGGATAAATTCAGGAACAGCAGCATCGTAGCTTTCTTCTCCTTCCATTGCTTCCACACCATAATCCAGTGCTACGCCTACATGGTAATTCCCCAGTTGCAGCGCGGTAGCAGCAGCTTCCTCCAGGGTTTCACCGCCGCAGAACTGTGAGAAGATCGTGTTTTTGATTATGCCTTTAATGGGTAGTCCCAGTTTAAAGGCAATTGGCGTCATCACTGCACCCAGTTTTACCAACCATGGTTTCCCGATATTACTAAAGAGAAAGTTGGCTTTTTTCAGTGCTTTGTCGGTCTTTGCCTCAAATGCGATAGCGGTATTATCAAACGATAAAGGTAGCTGCTTTTCCATGGGCCGCAAAGTTAGGGTGCGCCCGGCTTCTAAACAAAAATCATTATAATATCAGCATATCTTTTTAACAGCGTTAACAGATATTGTCTATTGCTTCTCAGAAATTGTTTAAGCATAGCTGTTTACCGCTGTTTATTTTGTTACTTTTAGGTCTTTTTAGATACATACAAAATTCCCGGAATATGCGATTTAAACCTGATACTATCTCCCGCTGTTTTCCCGGCCGTTGTGCGCTGGCATTGTTGTTAACAGGGGGCATAGTGATCACTGGCTGTCAAACCAAAACGAAGGCGCCTGAAAATACACCTGTAAACCTGAAAACACCGGGTATTGACTACCAAACCTATAAGGGCACTACCGGCCGGCGTACTTCCGTTACGCTGCCAGACAGTTCTCATGTAATACTTAACTCCGCCTCTGTACTGGAAGTGCCGGCCAATTACCTGCAGGGCAACCGCGCGGTGATCCTGGATGGCGATGCATTCTTTACCGTTGTCCCATCTACCGATACCTTTACTGTTACCAGCGATAAACTAAGAGCCACCGTATTAGGCACCACCTTTAAAATGCGATCCTTTGCCAGCCAGCATGGCGCCACGGTATACCTGCTCAACGGGAAGATCCGGGTAGGAAAATCCTATCATTCCGCTACCGATAACCAACCGGAAATACTGGAACGCGGTCAGATGATCCTGGCCAATAATGAAATTGACCTGATGGAAAAGGAAACCTATCACCCGGAGGAACTGGAAACATGGTTATCTGATACCTTGCGGATCAGCAGTAGCAGTCCTATGGCGCTATCGCGCACACTGGAAGAATGGTTTGGCGTAGAAGTGGAAATGAAGGGTGACGCTTCCAAAGCACCGGCGGTTACAGAGGGTGCTTTTTTTCATGCTACGCTGGAAGAAGTGCTGAACAGCCTGGGGAAGGTACATCATTTCAAATATAAGATCAGTGATAACAAAGTGGTGATTACGTATTAGTATGTGCGTTCACGTTAGTAGTGCACGCGGAGTTTGTCTGACTCAGGATTATGATGATTATGCTGATTACGCTGATTTGATCATTTTGATTTTAATGGATTTGGGGAGATATAAGCGGAGTTTGTCTGACTCAGGATGATGATGATTTGCTGACTTTTTCTTTTTGATGATAGCGGATCAGGAGGCTTTTTTTTGATGGATGCTGATCAGGATTTTATTTTCCTGTTAAAGGAAAAGATGGCGGCATCGGGGTCTTTCTTTCCTTGTATGAAGTTGGTGATAATATTGGCAGCAACCTGGCTGAAGGTGATGCCGTTACCTCCAAAGCCCAGTGCGAAAAAGGTATGCGGCATTGGGGCAAAAGGCCCGATAAAGGGTAGCCCGTCTTCAGTGGCGCCAAAAGTGCCGGTCCATTTGAACTCGGGGTGAAAGCGCAGCTGCGGGAATTTTTTATGGAAGTCTTTTTCCAGTTGTTTTGCTTTGCGGTGAATAAATTTATCGCGGCGGCCGGGATTATAGTAGGGCTCATCCCTTCCTCCCACCAGTATGCGGTGATCGCTGGTAGTACGCATGTAGAGATAGGGGGATTTTGTTTCCCATATGAGGCAGTTTTGGTACCATTGCTCCACTGCGTGATTGGGCTCACTTGCCAGGGCGTAGGTAGATGTTAATTTCAACAAAGGAATGTTGATGTATTGCAACGCTTCGTAACCTGTGGCAACGACCAGATAGCGTGCCGTAATGCGGTGTCCCTGCGAGGTGGTCAGTACCACGCTGCGGGGGCGGAAATCAATATCTGTAACGGCGGTACGATCGAACACCCGTGCCCCCTGTTTAAGATTATACTGATGCAGTGCATGGGTGAGCATATATGCATCTGTTTGTGCGGCAGTATGGGAATAGATGGCTGCCGGCGCATTGAAGCCCATTTTTGCTTTTACTTTTGCGGCATCCCACCATTCCATTTTAAGCCCCAGCTCCCGGCGGGCTTCCAGTTCTCCCGATAACTTTTTTACATCTTTCCGGTAAGAAGCCAGGTACAGGCTGTGTTTCCTTTCAAAATGCGGGAAGTGCAGGGCCCGGCAAATACTTTCCAGTTCGCCGATAGAAAGGGCGCATAATTCATATGCCCTGTTGGCATTGAACCTACCGGCTTTAGTACGCAACTCCGACAAGGGCGTATCAATTTCATACTGCAGCAGGGAGGTGCTGGCAGCAGTGCTTCCCAGGCCAATAGTACGGGCATCGGCCACTACACAGGGAATGCCGGCCTTTGTTAATGCGTATGCAGTTAATGCGCCCGACATACCACCGCCTATATCCGCG
>JBCNPS010000231.1:0-10351 GCA_039593235.1 Chitinophaga sp.
GCCGGAAAAAACAGGGAACTGCAGGTTGAAATGTTTGATAGCCTTGGCCATTGCATAGTAGGCATCCAGTTGCTGGTAAAGGGTTACCAGTTCCTGGATCACTTTTCTGTGCTTCTTCCGGATGTAGTTATCATAACGGAGTATCTCCACAAAATTCAGTTTACCTTCTTCATCTGCTTTTAAAATATCATAAAATTCTTTTTTTGTGAGCAACTGCTGGGCCCTGTCCAGCAATACTTTCAGCACTGTTGGTGTTTCATCGGAATTGAAAGCGTTGATAAATGTGCGGAAGCCCTTCAGTAATATTACCAGTTGTGTGAAAGAGAATTTGATATAGCCATAATCAGGCGCGTAGATAGTTTTATTGAGTACTGCATGAAGGTATAAGGCAAGGCCTTCGGTGCTGGAAATGGGCTCAATCTGCGCATCCATATAGTTTTCCACCACTACAATGGTTCCGTTGGAGATGATAGACGGCCAGTTGCTTTCCCGTTCCAGGATATATTGCAATGCACGCTGCCTGTTCTTAATGGCATTAATGTCTGATAAAGGATTGCTGTACAGTTGTCGCAGGTATTCACGGCCGCCGGCAGTAGTAGTAAAATCAAGGCGGTGGAACAGGGAAAATTCTTCGTCGCGGTTAAAAATAGACAGGTCGTAGTAGGATGTTTTGTCCAGTTGCATGCAGCATCTTTTTGGTGAATATACGGTGGAAGATGCAAGGATAGAAAAATTCCATAAGAATTGAAAGGCTGTGCCGGCATTTCCGTAAATGCAGCCATCCCTGCTGCATTTACGGAAGTGGGATGCTACCGGCTGAAAGCCAGTCGCTGGCCTAATATGTTCTCATTAAAAACGCCGTTGGCATAAGCGAGGTGTCCACTTACAAAAGTATGTGTTACCGCAGCGGGGAAAGTATGCCCTTCAAACGGGCTCCAGGCGCATTTATAATGAATATTTTCTTTATTTACATTCGTTTGGTTTTGCAGATCCACTATCACGCAATCGGCATAATATCCTTCTCTCAGGAATCCTCTTTCCTTTATCTGGAAGCAGATAGCGGGCGCGTGGCTCATTTTCTCCACTACTTTTTCCAGGGAGAGGTTACCTTTCTTTACATATTCCAGCATCAGCAGCAGGCTGTGTTGCACCAGCGGAACGCCGGAAGGGGCCTGCAGGTAAGGCTGTTGTTTTTCCTCCCAGGTATGGGGGGCATGATCGGTGGCAATGATATCCAGCCGGTCGTCCAGGAGGCCCTGCCAGAGCGCGGTTTTGTTTTCCGGTGATTTAATGGCCGGGTTGCACTTGATCAGGTTGCCATATTGTGCATAATCATCGGCGGTGAAGTGAAGATGATGAACACATACTTCTGCTGTAATGCGTTTTTCAGCCAGCGGCAGCATATTACCGAACAGCTGAAGCTCCCTTGCAGTGGAGATATGCAGTATATGCAGGCGGGCATTGTGTTTTTGTGCAAACTGGATAGCCACCAGGGATGATTCGAAACAGGCTTCCACATTGCGTATCAACGGATGATCCGCAGCAGTGAGCCGGTCCCCTTTTTCCCGCTGATAGGCCTCCATATTGGCGCGGATGATCTTTTCATCTTCACAATGGGTGGCAATCAGCAGCTCACTGTTGGAGAATACAGTTTCCAGGGTGAGGTAATTATCTACCAGCATGTTACCGGTAGAAGATCCCATGAATATTTTTACGCCGCAAACACTTTCTTTTTTGGCGTTCGTTTTCAGTATTTCTTCCACATTATCATTGGCGGCGCCCATAAAAAAGGAGTAGTTGGCCAGCGAATGATGTTGGGCAATGGTATATTTGTCTTCCAGCAGCTCCTGTGTGAGTGCGGCCGGTTTGGTATTGGGCATTTCCATAAAACTGGTGGTACCGCCGGCTACCGCAGCGCGTGCTTCCGTGTAAATGTTGGCTTTATGGGTTAAGCCCGGTTCCCGGAAATGTACCTGGTCGTCTATAACGCCCGGCAGCAGGTGTTTCCCTTCCCCGTTAATTTCCGTGTAGTTACCGTTAATAGTGATGTTAGGCGCTATTTTTTCAATACGGTGGTCTTTGATCCATACATCCTGTACCGTGGTGCGGCCTTCGTTTACCACGGCTATATTCCTGATGAGGTAGTTTTGCATGGCGCAAAGGTAAAAAAATTAGTGGAGGAGGGGAAGACTGGGATATGACATATTGGAGATCCTGCTTTTACTTTTTAACCTTTCCCGCTTCCCTGGCGATGTTGACCCTTGTAATATCTGCCGGAGCAATAACCGGAAGTATAATTTTACCGGCTATATGATTTTTACCTCTTTCCCGTAAAAGCCCTCTGAGTGAATCATACGCTACCCCAATTAAAAAGGAATCCAATTTCTTATCTATTATATATTTAATGCCATCCTTTTTTACGAATTTATCCCATATCAACAGGTTAAATATAGTCCGGCTTACAATATACCCTACATTAACGAGGTCTTTAGATTCATTTTGAATAAACAAGGTTGCTTTCAGTTCTATTGCAATCTGTTTTTCTTTGGTACTTATGTTTACGCCTGCTTCCAGCGTTATTTTGCCGTGATAGTTAGTGGCTTTACTTAAATTTCCGGGGTCAGTAGCCTGATAATCCAATATTATTAAGTCAACAATTCTTATTCCTCTATCCATATAATAATTATCAAATCTCCAATGAGAAGCTAAACCTGTTAACAACGATGTTTTTATGTGATTCGGGCTCCTGCGGTGAAGCACAGGTGCCTCCTTGTATTTTGGTATCAAAATATATCTCTTTTATAGAGATATTATCTCTTTCTACAGGATATACTGCCTTTGGAACCTGTAAAATGGTTTCGCCAAGTACCAGCTCAATTTTGGAAATAGTTTCCAATGTGAAATTATGAGTGCCTTTCATCCACTTACAGATCTCCGATTCTTTTTTCCCCAGAAGTCCGGCAAGATCTTTCTGAGTCATTCCTTTTTCATCAAGTATATCCAGGATCCTTTCGGTAACATCAAAAGACTTTGAAACCATTAAACTGGTTTCTGCAGGGATCTCATTTAGTATTTTTTCAAATTTGGTAGTCATACGTTTAAATTATTCACAATTGCCGATTTCAAAATATAATTCACCAGTGAGTTTGCGCTTTCCATCCCTCTCCTGCCAGATTATATCACCGGATATAATACGGTTTTGTATTTCAGCATCCAGTGCCGTTAAAAATTTCCAATGCGGTCCGCAATTTGGGCAGTCCTGAACTTTGAGCGCCTTTTTTATGTCGCCGTTTCCTATAACAATTGCGTTTTTCCCATAGGGCACACAGTACAGTCTGAGGTCGCTGGTGCGGGAAGCAGGGCATCTATCGGACCTTCTCCTTTTTTCCTGAAAAATCTCCGGTGATCTATTCCGCGCCTGGTAAGCTCCCTTACAGCAGCCAGCATTATGTTTAGATCAACACGATAAACAGCATCTGTTTCAAATTTGCCAATAAATTGATCAAATAAGCACTCTTCTCCTTTAGGCTTAAAAGTGTAGATAATCAATTCGGGCGTCTCCAGGTATTCTATTAGCCTTCCCCTATAGCAATTCACTTTTAAGTTAATTCAAAGTTATTAATATTTCCGGTCATTTTTTCACAATCAAATAGAAAGATGATAATCCCCTGGTAGGATTAATATTGTGATTAACATATGGGCCTAACAAAGAGATTAATGAAGAAACAGGTAGGTATGCCAGCTTCATGAAGCTATACACCAGTTGGGGAAAGAAAGTACCAGCTGTTTCAATTTTACCGGGCGGTAAAATGAAGAGAATGCTATATGGCGCTGAATTAATATGGGATTTTTCCGTTTACCCTTCCAAATGAATCGAAAACACAATCATCCTCGATTGTAATTTCTCCACCACATTGGAATACCGCAGGTTGGGATCTTTTACATGTACATTGCCGAAGCCATTACTGATCTTAAACTCCGGGGCAAAAATGAAGCTTTCAAAATAAAATTCAAAGCCGGCGCCGGCTTCATAACCATAATCGCTTTTCCGGATCTTTACAAGATCTTCCGCCCTGCGTAGGCGGGCATTGGAAGCAAGGTCATAATCATATTTAAGGCCGGCAATGGTATAAACGCGCATATTGCCGATACGGTCTGATTTAAACTTGATCTGCAGGGGGAAGCTCAGTAATATAGACTCGATCTTTTTTTCCGTATCCTCGGGTTTGGGATAAGTGTCGCGGTAATACAGGTTCTTGGAAGCAAATATAAGCTGCGGGTTGAAGCGTAGGTCAAAATGCTCACTCAGCCTGGCATTGGCCAGCAGCCCCAGGTTAAACCCCATGGTTTTCAGCGGCTCCGCTATCATAATAGAGTCATCGGCCAGGAAGGCGGGGGAATGCTCCAGTTTGAAATACGACTGGTTTGCAGCCAGCGTAATACCAAAGTAATAGGGTTTTGCATCGTGGTCCAACATATTCATCTGGGTTTGCGCCCGGGCGGGAAGTATCCCGAATACAATGAATATCAGCGCGTAGCGCAGTAAATGGAACATATGCCGAATGTTAGCGTTTTGCATGTAACGGCCTGGAAACGGGTATTGGTTAAAATAGTTCGCATTGCTTCACCCTGGGGAAACGCTTTCACAGATTCCGGCAGATAACTGTAAGCCGCCTGGCTTTTGGCTACCCATTTCCCGATCAGGGGAGTGACATAACGAAAATACGAATTATATAATTGTTTAATAGGAAAAACTGTAGGATTCGAAAATTCCAATATCACCAATTTACCTCCCGGCTTTAAAACCCGGTACATCTCAGACAACCCTTTCTCCAGGTTTTCAAAATTACGCACACCGAATGCCACTGTTATGGCATCAAACGTTTGATCGGGAAAACTTATTGTTTCACTATCACCGGCTTGCAGGGTTATTTTGTCGCTTAACCCCGCCTTCAGGATCTTTTCCCGCCCATGACTCAGCATTCCCTCAGAAATGTCGATCCCCACAATTTTTTCGGGATGAAGACGCTTTTCTGCCATAATAGCAAAGTCGCCCGTACCGGTGGCCACGTCCAGCATGAGTTTGGGCTGAAGCGATTTCAGATACCCCAGCGCCTTTTTACGCCATATAATGTCGATCCCGAGCGACATAAAGTGATTAAGAAAGTCGTAGCGGTAAGCAATATCATCAAACATGGTCGCTATCTGCTCCTTCTTGCTTAATTTTGACCCTTCAAAGGGAACGATCTTCTGAACATTTGCATTTTCTGACATAGTGCGCAAAGTTAAAGAAATGTAGTCATGTGGCAGTATGCAAAAACAGGGATACGGGATTTTTAATGGAACTAAGCAATATCATTATGATTATTAAATCGGCAGAATATCTTATCAGCAGCCCCGGTTGGGAAAAATGCCCCAACCCCGTATGGCCGGAATACGCATTCATCGGCCGTTCTAACGTTGGTAAATCTTCGTTGATCAATATACTGGCTAACAATGAAAAACTGGCCAAAACTTCCGGAACTCCCGGTAAAACACAAATGATTAATCATTTTGTCATCAATAACGCCTGGTACCTGGTAGACCTGCCAGGCTACGGATTTGCCAAAAGAAGTATGTCGCAGCGCCGCCAGTGGGAACAGATGATCGAAAATTACCTGCGTAAACGGCCTAACCTCGTCAGCGTATTTGTATTGATCGACAGCCGTCACCAGCCACAGAAAATTGATATCGATTTTATTAACCAGCTGGGTGAATGGAACATACCGTTCAGCCTTGTATTCACCAAAGCAGATAAAAGCACCCAGGCGGAAGTCAGCAAAAATGTAAAAGCCTTTCTCAATAAAATGAGGGAAACCTGGCAGTTCCTCCCGCCCAACTTCATTACTTCCACTGTAAAGAAAACCGGCAGGGATGCTATTCTCACCTACATCGATGAACTGAATGCGCAGTTCCGGGCCATCGCTTAGTAATGCTTTCTTATATACTCATTATAGTTACCCCGGCATTCCGGGGTAATTTTTTATATTTATTTGTTTATCTCGGTCAGTGATGGTATTTTTTGCATAAATACTTGTTGGAATGCCGGATATCACAGATGAAATACTGTGTAAAAAGATAATAGAGCAGGATGAAGATGCCTTCCGGGTACTGTACGAAAAATACAGGGATCACATATATGGCTACACCATGAAGCTCTGCGGCCTGCCGGAAGTAGCATCCGACGCTGTTCAGGAAGTATTTATGAAGATATGGGTAAAAAAAGATACCCTGAACCCGGAACTGTCTATCAAATCTTACCTCTACACTGCCACCCGCAACTATGTATTTGATTACCTTAGAAAAGCCGTGCATGACCAGAAATTCCGTGAATATTTTCTGCAGATGTATACAGAAGATACCGGCGTTATGGACGATATTCTTTACACCAAGCAACTGGAAGTTATTAAAATGAATGCCATTGCCCGGTTGCCGGCCCAGCGCCAGCTGATTTTCAGAATGAGCAAAGTACAAGGCTGCTCCAACCAGGAAATAGCAGATCAGCTGGGCATTTCTGTAAACACTGTCAGGGATCAGCTGGTAAAAGCCTCCCGTTTTGTAAGGCACTACCTCTATCAGCATGCCGATATATCAATTATTATTACCGCCTTTTGCCATATCATCCGTTTCTGAAAAAATATTTTCAGGAGCAATCGTCTTTTAACTCCGCCCGATCGTATTAGTGTCATGTCAATGGTGAATAATGGAAGAAAGTAAAGAACGGATCAGGGTTCTCTTCATTAAATTAACAAAAAAAGAATGTACCAGGGAAGAGCGGCAGGAGCTCATTGCCTGGTTACAGGAAAACCCTGCGCCGGAATATTTGCCGGAGGTGGAAGACTTACTGCAGCAGGAAAACTGGCCGGTAATGCCCGCAGAAATGGCCGGCCGGGTTTTTACCGCTATCATGCAGCAAACGCCATCTAAACCGGTGATCCCATTGTGGAAAAGAACCGCTTTCAGGGTAGCGGCAGCCCTGCTGCCACTTGTAGGCCTGGCATCCCTGGTATTGTTTTTTTACAAGGGAAAAAATGATAAACGCCATTTTGTTAATAACACCCGCCAGGTACAAACCATACAGCTGGAAGATGGCACGGTGATCAGCCTGAACCAACGCAGCAGCCTTATCGTAAGCACATCTCCCGGTAAAAATAACCGGAGGGAAGTATGGCTGAAAGGAGAAGCATTCTTTACGGTGATCCACCGGGCCGGCAATCCCTTTGTAGTACACGTTGCCAACGGTATCGACATAAATGTGCTGGGCACTGCCTTTAATGTGAACAGTATAGATAATAATGCTGTAGTAGTGCTGAACGAAGGAAGCGTAAAAGTAAATACCAACACGGGAGATGCGCTGCTGCTGCATCCCGGCGAAATGGCTGATTACAGCGCAGGTACTAAAATGCTCACCAGGCTGAAAGTAGATACCCTTTTCCAAACATCCTGGAGGTACAACCTGATGGCATTCAAAGGTGAATCATTGAAAACAGTGATGCAAAAGCTCGGTGAACAATATGATTATGAAATAGTATTTGATCAGGAAGAAGCAGAAGAACTGCTGTTTACAGGTTATTTACCGTCTGATAACCTGGAACAGGCCATTGCTACAATAGAACAGTCGTTTAATCTAACATTCATTTTACAACACAAGATCATCCGTGTAAGCAACAAAAAAATCCTTTAGAGACAACCAAAATTTAGTTATGAAAAGAGTTAAATCAATCAGTACCCTACTGATAATGGTCACTGCTTTGCTATGCTGTTTGCAATGGTCAGAAGCCCAGAAATTAAAAGCGGCCGTCCGTGAAAACAAAGTAGCCGCTGTGCCACTTATTGCCGTGATCAATGAACTGGAAGCAAAATTTGATGTACGTTTCAGTTACAACACCAACTTGCTGAAAGGAAAAAATGTGCTCCTGCAAAACATAAATATCTTCCAGGCAGATAATATCGAAAGTAGTCTTAATAAATGCATGGCGCCGCTTGGATTGGTATGCAGGAAAATCAACGGAAAGCTTTACGTGGTAAAAGCGGAAGATGCAGCCGATGCAAGGTCTGTACAGGCTGCGGCTATTAACACCGCACCGCTGCAAAACATCAAAGGCTCGGTAAAAGATTCTCTTGGTAATGCATTACCAGGTGTTATTGTACAGGTGAAAGGCGCTTCCAAAGCCGTGGTAACGGATAAAGACGGCAACTTCTCCATCGACAATGTAAAAGATGGCGATGTGCTGCTATTCAGCTTCATTGGCTATACGTCAAAAGAATACACCATAAAAGGAGAGCAAACCATTAATATTATACTCAGCGATCAGGCAATCGCTATCGACCAGGTGGTAGTTACGGCACTTGGTATCAAACGGCAGGAAAAAGCCCTGGGATACGCTGTGCAAAGGGTGAAAGGAGAAGCTGTACAAACCGTGAAAGGAGTAGACATGGCTACCTCCCTCACCGGCCAGGTGGCTGGTCTTGTGATCAAAAACTCTACAGAGTTCTTCGCTAAACCCACTATTGAATTAAGAGGTGAAGGTACCTTACTGGTGGTAGACGGAGTTCCCTACGGCAATATGACCTTACGCGATATTCCTACAGATGATATAGAAAGTCTTGATATCCTCAAAGGGCCAACTGCGTCCGCCTTATACGGCTCCAGGGCCGCCGGCGGCGTGATCCTCATCACTACCAAAAAAGGAACCGGTACAGGATTATCTGTAAACCTGAACAGCAATACCATGTTCCAGAGCGGCTTCCTGGCCATACCCAAAACACAGACCTCATACGGCCGTGGCCAGAATGGGAAAATTGATAACGACTACGTTTGGGGCCCAAAACTGGATGTGGGAAATACGGCAAGAGACTGGAACCCCGTTACCAAACAGTTTGAAGATAACATGCCGCTAAACTCCGTAGGTAAAAATAACCTGAAGAATTTTATGGAACTCGGCGTTATTACCAACAACAATATCAACGTATCCCAAAGCGGGAAATACGGCAGCTTCCGCGCTTCCCTGAATCATATCTACAATAAAGGACAGTTCCCCAATGCCAAACTGAATATGTACAATTTTACATTGGGAGGAGAACTGAAAGCATCAGAAAAATTTAACCTCGAAGGCCATATGGGCGTAAGCAAACGGATGGCCCCACAGGTATGGGGTACCGGCTATGGTAACCAGGGTTATATTTACCAGCTCACCATGTGGACAGGCCCAGAATACGATATCCGCCAGTACCGCGATTACTGGAAAACACCCAATCAAACGCAGAACTGGATGTACACCAACTGGTACGATAATCCCTACCTCATTGCCTATGAAAAACTGGATGCCGTTGAGCAAAATACCACTAACGCAAGTCTTACCGCCAATTATAAATTCACCCCTGACCTGAACTTACTGATACGTATCGGCTACGATGTTTACAACAACAAAGAAACCTTTACCAATCCAACCGCCAATATCTATTCTACCCGCGGCGGATGGAATGCGCGGGGATTATACAGCATCAATAATACCTGGGGCTGGAGCACCAATGATGACGCCATGCTTAGCTACAATAAAAAAGTGGGCGACTGGAACTTCGAAGCAATGGTGGGCGGAACCATTTATTACTGGGTGGATGAGGGACTGAAAGCCACTACCAAGAATGGGCTTACAAGTCCTACTTTCTTTTCACTCAATGGCTCTGTTGAACCACCTACCTTCACACCCTTTTATAGCAGCAGGCAGGTGAACAGCTTGTATGGAAGAGCAGCCATAAGCTGGCGGAACACCGTATTCATTGACGCTACAGGGCGTAACGACTGGAACTCCGCACAGCCGGAGGAGAACAGGGCTTATTTTTATCCGTCCGTTGGTTCCAGTGTAGTATTGTCTGAATTATTTAAGATGCCTGCATTTACTGATATGTGGAAAATACGCGGCTCCTGGGCTACTTTTAAAACCCCGGCGGGTGTGTATGATATCAACCGGTTGTATTCTACTACCACCGGCGCATGGAACGGCGCAAATGCTGCCAGTTATCCCAGCAGCCTGCTGGGTGTTAACCTGCTGCCCAGCTCACAACGTACATGGGAAATTGGTACTGCCGCTTACCTGTTCAAAAAACGTTTGAATATAGATGTTGCCTACTTTAATAAATACTACTACAACCAGCAAACTTCCGTTTCTATTCCCGGCTCCTCCGGGTTTCTCAGCACACTGGTAAATACTTCGGAAACCTATGTAAGAAAAGGCCTGGAAATTACTGTTGGAGGTACTGTGATGAAGAAGAAAGATTTTCAATGGTTATCTACCATCAACTGGTCTAATCA
>JBCNPS010000232.1:0-10349 GCA_039593235.1 Chitinophaga sp.
TATTTATCAATGAGTTCAATAGTGCGGTTTAAAAAACTGTCGCAGTAAGCTTTGCTGGGCACATTTGCGCCATTCCCCCAGTCCCAGTAGGCCCCCATATCACCTTTCAGGCTATCTTTACTCAAAGCATGATTTTGAGCATACAGTTCCTGGGGATCATAACCATTCCACCATTTATTATGGCCACCGGCTTTGGTTAATTTGCCATCATAAGGCACACCGGCATAGGGTCCGGTTTTGTCGGCGCGCTGGGCCACCTCATACCAGGTCCAGGCATGCGAAGCATGAACGGTAACTCCAAAAGGCAGTCCCTGTTCTTTGGCTGCTTTTGCCCAACCTCCGATAAGATCTTTTTTGGGTCCCAGCCTGGTAGCATTCCACCGGTGATACTTGCTATCGTACAAGTCAAAATTATCGTGATGATTGGCCATTGCCATAAAGTACCTGGCGCCGGCCTTTTTGTATAAAGCAACCAGTTCTTCCGGCTGCCAGTTCTCCGCCTTCCATTCGTTTATTACGTCCTTAAACCCAAATTTTGAAGGGTGTCCATATTTTTGAAGATGGTACTTATAATGGTCACTCCCTTCTTCATACATGCCCCGGGCATACCAGTCGCCATGTTCCGGCTGGCATTGAGGTCCCCAATGCGCCCAGATGCCAAATTTTGCATCACGAAACCAATCCGGTACCTGGTATTGCCCCAGCGAATCCCAGGTAGGCTGAAACGGGCCTGGCGCCATGCGTGGAATTGAATGAGTTTTTAACAAACTGTGTGCAAAAAGATTAGATAGATATAGGGATGACATACCTGTTGCCAGGCCTTTAATCAGCGTTCTTCTTTTCATGGAATTTAATTTTATTGACTACTGTTATATGCCGGGAATTACCTCTTTTTTACCGGCATTCCCGGCTTATAAAAGAAACCTGTAATAATAGATCAAACTTACTCCGAAACACTCACCAAACATTTGGCTTAATTAGACTTTTTCTTATACAAAACCGACTATTTACTTATCATTGCTATGGCAAAAGCATAATATTGGAGGAATAAATTAACTGTCAGGCCGACAACAGTATTCCGGATCGGGGTGTTTTAGCCGATAATTGTATTGTATGATTAAAAGAACACTAAAACAAACATTCACGTTATTGAATGTGGACCACGTAAATCTTGATTCCAAATGGAATTATAAAAATGTGATCAGCCCATATTTCAGGATATATTTAATCGATGAAGGAATAGGAGAAATCCGGAACGCCTCGGCTAAAATCAGTCTTGAGCCTGGCTATTTATATATCATACCAAGCTTTACCCTTTGTGATCTTGTATGTCACGATTATTTAAGCCAGTACTTCGTCCAATTCTTTGAAGAATCATCGGATGGTATCTCCCTGTTTGAAAATAACAGGTCTGTGGTGAAGGTAAAAGCGACTGAAATTGATATACTGAATTTCAGGCGACTGTTGGAAATTAACCCGGGACGAGGCATTAACCGTTCCGACAATCCGAGGATATATGAAAAAAACATCTACTACAAAGAGTACCAGGAGCTTAATAACCGCCAAAGTATGTCGACCTTCACGGAAACACACGGCATTCTCCTCCAATTTGTTTCGCGCTTTCTGACACAAACGACCTTCAAATATATGGACACGGGGAGTGTGCCGGCTAAAATTCTGAATATTATAAGTTATATTCAATTGAACCTGAACCACGACCTATCAGTAACCCACCTGGCCCAAAGGGTGAACCTGCATACTGAATATTTTTCACGCCTTTTTCAGCGCCACACCGGGGAAAGGCCTGTGAAATATGTGAATGAAAAAAGGATCGAGCGCGCCCAATACTTAATGGTAACAACCCAGATGACCTTTACTGAAATCGCGGTTCAAACCGGTTTTGAGAATGTGTTTTACTTCTCAAAAATCTTTAAAAAAATCACAGGGATGTCGCCCCGGAATTACAAAACACAGACGAACACTGTTGGCTATTAAATTGTCTCCAACAATAACCAACATCTTTAAAAATCTGGGCTGGGTTTAGCTATCCCTTCCTTTTTTCTATTCCTCTTATAATGCGATCCCTATGATTGAGTCCCCATGCCGCAATGGTTTGCGTTAAGCTTTTTAAAGAGGCGCCGTATCCGGTTATCTTATACTCTACTGTAACGGGTGATGTGGCCAACACATTCCGTTCAATCAATCCATTTACTTCCAACTCTTTCAGTTCCCTGCTCAACATTTTTCCTGATACCCCCTGTATCTCCTTTAACAGTTCGGAATAACGCATAGGATGGAAGCATAAGCATGCGATAATGGATACTTTCCATTTTCCGCTTAATGTTTCCATTATATCATGATTTCTCAATATTTTTAAGGATCAGGTAAAATATCCGGGGATTAATGGCTTCAGGCATATTTACTCCTGCAATCAAAGATCTTTTTCTTCCAGCTTAAATATTTCATCAACTGTAGTATTAAAATACTTCGCAATTTTCAAGGCCAGCATTGTCGAAGGAACAAATTTTCCAATTTCAATCGAATTGATGGTCTGACGTGAAACGTTAACGTTTTCCGCCAACTCTGCCTGGGTAATGTTCTTTTTTGCGCGTTCTACTTTAATTGAATTTGTCATTCTGCGTTGCTTACCTGAATGAATAAAATCGGAAGTAATAGATTACCAGGGACAGTGAAAATACCAGTATCATAAAGTGGTTGATCGCTGTCATTTCAAAAGGGATAAGATGGTGTGAATAAAGATTTGAACTTAATAACTTAAACGCATAAGCTAAAATAAATGAAAGATAAAGTGATGAGGTTTTCAGACTTATCGATCTCTCATCTTCCGTTTTTTGGGGCGCAGTAAATAAGGTAAAAAGCCCGATTAATAACACTATTTCGGCTCCTTGCCTGCTATCAAACAGAAAAATTGGTATCCCAATAAGCACACAAAAAACACCTACATACTTTTGGAAGGTAAATAGCGCAACAGGTTGTTTAGCGTTTTTTTTCATAGTCTTTTATGCTTGTTGATACAAAGATAAACATATTTGCCAAAAAGACAAGTTAACTTTACAAATTGACGCTAATATAAGTCTTTTTGAATATTTCGCTTTACAAGGTCTATAAACATATTTCGGGCGCTGTTAGTAGCTTGTTATATTTACACGATGCCTGGATACAACCTCAGGAAATAGAAATACCAATTTTACATGGTGGTAAATGAATGAACTATGCCGGCAAATGACATTGAATGGAAAATAATAAAGCCAACAAAAGAATTAAATGATTTTGTGGAGAGCTTTTGGATGCTTGTCAACCACAGCAACAAACAACATCAAATTGTAATTCTGCCGGACGGCAGGTTTGACATTATCTTTTCCCGGACCGACAAAAAAATTCTTCAAGCCACGCTCAGAGGCTTAGATACGAAGCCCCAACAGCGTAACATTCCTGCTAACACCCTCCTTTTCGCTGTAAGTTTCAAGTTGCTTGCAATTGAATATTTAATAGACTATAAAGTTCATTCACTACTAAACAAAGCTATCCGGTTACCAACAGGTTTTTGGGGAGTTACAAACATCGGATTAAATGATATGAATGAGCTTTGCGAAAAGATTTCAGATGAAATGATTTCACTGGTAAAACCAAATATTGATCCCAGAAAGAAAAACCTGTTTGATTTGATTTATTCTTCCAATGGAACTTTAACGGTAAAAGAATTGTCGGAAAAAGTATTTTGGAGTAGCCGGCAGATCAATCGTTACTTCAATCAAACCTTTGGCATTTCCCTGAAAGCATATTGCAATATTTTTCGCTTCAGATCTTCCCTGCAACATATCAAAAATGGCAAATTATTTCCTGAACTTAATTTCACAGACCAAACACATTTTATAAAAGAAGTCAAAAAATTGTCGGGAGTTACACCCGGAGAGCTATCCAAAAATAAAAACGACCGATTTATACTATTATCTGCTATTCCGAAGAAATAATTTTGTATCGTATATTTTAAATATGCTACAAAATGTATAAAGATCAGGTCATAATAATAGGCGCAGGTATAGCCGGATTGAGCCTTGCTATTCAGCTTGCAGAGAACAAAATAGCTTGTGTTGTACTTGAAGAAAGAACCCATTTTGATGGAGCTACGAGTGGAGTTAGGATTTCGGCTCAGGGAGTTCGGGTATTGGAAAAAATGAAGGTAAATAATATAGGAGAAAATACAAGGCGGACGATCATGCACTTTGGGGACATCATAACGGACTTCGCTTTGAGTAATGTTGATGGTAGTAGTCCTGCGATTATGGTAACAAGACTGGCAGTGCATGAAAAGCTGATGGAGAGAACCAGGCTGCTGGGGATAGCTGTCATTACCGGGTTCAGGGTATTAAATGTAAATGAGTATTCTGATGGCGTTGAAGTTGCCTCTGAAGGAGGTCAGCGTGTTACCGGCAGATTCCTCGTAGGAGCTGATGGTGTAGGTT
The DNA here is from genome assembly GCA_039593235.1 of Chitinophaga sp. Taxonomy (GTDB): domain Bacteria; phylum Bacteroidota; class Bacteroidia; order Chitinophagales; family Chitinophagaceae; genus Chitinophaga. The sequence continues at coordinate 4,485 of JBCNPS010000232.1, forward strand.
CAATGATAAGGAAAATCCTGAATCCTGATCAAAGTTCCGGTAAGACTTATGCCGGATACCTGGGTGTTGGATTAATTACGCCAGGCGATGAGAAGATAGAAATGTCCCTTTATCAAAACCCCGGAAATCATGTAGGCGTGGCGTCAATTGGCAAAGTAAACTCCAGTGATGTATACAATAATATTTTCCTATGGACGCACCTTTACATGCCAGAGGAGGAGGCTAAAGCAATGACAGATGAAACGGTTACAGCGACGCTTGAGGCCAGGTCACAATACTGGGGTTCAGCGCTGAGAAAGATATTTGAATTATTCAGGGCAAACCCGAATTTAATTATTGCCCGCGGGCCGGTCTACAACGGCAAAGTACCGTCTTCATGGTTTAGCAAGAATATGATTTTGATTGGTGACGCCGCTCATCCTTATGGTCCTGGCGGGCAAGGCATCAGTATGGCTTTGAAGGATGCCGAAGCTTTGTGTCACATGCTGCTTAGTGGTGACATGAGCGAAGAAAAAAAGACAACCTTCCAAAAAAATCGTGCTGAAGAGGCCAGGAAGCTTGGCGAAAGTGCAGAAGCAAGGAATAAACCTGAAAGGCAAATTACCACTCGCCGGGGTATCTTTTTCAGGGGTATCATTATGAAGCTTTATCATTTCTTCAATCGGGGCCTTCTAAAATCTTTTTGAATAGTCACTCAACCGGCTGACCAGACTGCCTGGTAGTTCCGGGTTACCACACGCCTTTTGTTGAATGAAGTAATAAGACTGATTTCAACGACTCCATTAATTCACCCGCACTCAATACCGGTTCCAATAGTCCCGAACAGTTCACACATTCATTTCGCGCCTTTTGTGACAGCTGCAATCCTAATATTCCTTCCATTCAGGGTCGTTGTCATACCTGTCTTATTTTACCCGCCCTTAATTTTAGAACCGATTCGACAAAAAACTGAACAAAATTTAAGAGAGATATTTTATTTCTTCGCACGACTCCGGCCTCAGAAGCTGAAAAACGGTCGTGCCTGGTCTTTATATCCTACCGGGCGCAGGATGAAGGAGAGGCGGCTGTACGTTACATTAAAAACATTCACTAAAATTTAAATAAGTTCTACAAAAAAACGTTATGAGTAAATTATTTTTATCGTTGCTGGCAATTATATCCTTTCAATTTTTATCTGCCCAGCAAAATCTTCTGACCAAATTTCCAAAGGGATCTGCGCCCGGCGAGGTGGGCAAACGATTGGCCTACCACTTCGTGGACGGAAGGCATGAACTCTATGCCGGACGGTATATTCACTATGCTGAAGTTTGCAGCTGGAACGGTGCGCTGGACTACGCGGTAAAAACAAAAGACCAAAAGCTGGTGAAGCTGCTGCAAAACAAATTCGAACCCTTTTTCTCCCGGGAAAAAGTACTACTGCCTCCCATGAACCATGTGGACTATAATATGTTTGGCAGCATTGCGCTGAAACTCTACCAGGCAACAAAAGACGAACGCTATAAGAAAATAGGACTGGCTTATGCCGATTCCCAATGGGAAGTGCCGAAGGATGCGAAACCGGATGAAAAAGCCTGGGCGGATAAAGGGTATTCATGGCAAACACGCTTATGGATAGACGATATGTATATGATCACTGTTGTACAAATCGAAGCCTATAAGGTAACCGGCGACCACAAATATATTGACAGGGCGGCAAAAGAAATGGTACGCTACCTGGATGAACTGCAACGCCCGAACGGGCTTTTTTACCATGCACCGGATGTTCCCTACTACTGGGCAAGAGGAGCTGGCTGGATGGCAGTAGGTATGCCTGATCTGCTTCTTCAGCTGCCTAAAGATCATAAAGACCGCCAGCGCATTATGCAAGGGTATGTTACTATGATGAAAAGCCTGAAAGAGCACCAAAGACCAGGTGGAATGTGGAACCAGCTTATTGATGAAGCAGACTTCTGGCCGGAAACATCCGGCACAGCTATGTTTACCTATGCATTTATTATAGGCGTTCAGCAAGGATGGTTAGATGCGGCTGAGTATGCTCCGGCGGCACAAAAAGCATGGACCGCCATGGTTTCCTATATCGATGAGCGCAATAATGTAACCGAAGTTTGTGTTGGTACCGGCAAAAAGAATGATAAACAATATTACCACGACCGCCCGCGTAATGCAGGCGACCTTCACGGGCAAGCCCCCTATCTGTGGTGCGCAACAGCGCTTTTAGGGAAATAGTTTTATACTGCCGTTGGTGTTGGCGGCCTTGCACAAAGGCCATAACACCAACGGCTTAGCTTCGAAGATCTGTTTTCCTTGCCTGTGATTTAATAGTTCCCCCCTTCTACACGCCTTTATTTTTGGAATGATTCGACAAAAAGTTGAATAAAACGTACCAAAAAAGAATTTTTACTTCGTACTACAATATTAAGATTAATGATCATCCACGAAGATAAACCACGTATATAGGTGTGTAGTCCGCTGTTAGCTGCAGCTGTTATTATACTGCCCATACAGTTCCACAAGCTGAAATTCAGTCCGGAAAAAGCTTTTTATGCAGTTTTCCGCTACTCAAAGGAAAATGGCGTGTCCACTTATGAATTAGCCAGGGAACTGGAGATCAATCAAAAGACAACCGGGCTTCTCCATCGCAAAATTCAACAAGTGATGATATCCTCCTGAGAGGATGCAGAGGCATTCATCATCATTGTAGCGAACTCCACTGAGCATAAACCAAATACTTGCTATTATAAATTTCATCGCGATAACGATTAACTGATCATTATGAAAAAAAATTATACAAAAACCGGGAAAAGCCAAGCCTCTTCTTTGTATGAAAGGTTCTTTCTGCCTGGATTATTAGGGGCCTTATTGTTTTTGCTGTTTCCCTTCTGTACCCATGCACAGCAACAAACTATAACAGGCCGGGTTACCGACTCCCTGGGTAATGGAATACCTGGTGTTACAATTGCCGCCAAAGGAACAACAGTGATCGCAAAAACGGATGCATCGGGTAACTTTAGCATCCAGGCCGGCAAAGGAGTACCCCTGAGAGCATCACACGTAAGTTTTATCAGCAAAGAAGTGACACCTAACGGAAAGCCGTTGGTCATTATCATGCAACAAGCCACCAACGACCTGAACAACGTGGTTGTTATTGGTTATGGTACCATGAAGAAAAAAGATCTTACCGGGGCCATAACTTCTATCCGCCCGAATAAGATTGCCGACGAGAACCCTAAAACAGTTCAGGACATCATACGCGGAACACCCGGTGTGAGCGTAGGTTTTGATCCTTCTGCAAAAGGAGGAGGCACCATACGGATCCGGGGCCAACGCTCTGTTTATACGGATGGCGGGCATAATGATCCTTTGCTGATACTGGATGGTATGATCTTTTACGGAGAATTATCTGAAATTAATCCCGATGATATTGAGCAGATTGATATCCTTAAAGATGCGTCTGCCGCTGCAATTTACGGAGCCAAATCAGCTAACGGAGTGCTTATCATAACTACCAAAAAAGGAAAAAAAGGAAAGCCTACTGTTAATCTGACCACCAATTTCGGACTCTCTGATATGGCTGCAAACAGGAAAGTTTTTGGCCCTGATGGCTATATGAAATACCGGCAAGACTGGTATACCGCTGCGACCTATGGCATCAATTCAACAACCGGGGCTTATGAACCCTATATATCAGAAACAGCAACAGCAGGTAAATTGGGATATTATGAAATGCCTACTGATGATATGCTGAAAAAATACGGTATCACTATTGACGAATGGAGAGACTATTCAACAAATACAAGTAATGCAACTGATAATGAAATCTGGGCTAAACGGTTAGGTCTTCAGTTTACAACATTGGATAATTACCTGAAAGGTAAAACCTTCGATTGGTATGACCATAGTTTCCGTACCGGTTTTAACCAGGATTATAACCTCAGCGTATCCGGCGCCAGCGACAAAATGAATTACTATTTCTCCGCAGGTTACCTGTCTAACCAGGGGGTGGTTGTGGGTGATAATTACAGGGCGGTACGCTCCAACTTAAAAGTGGATGGCAAGGTCACCGACTGGCTGGATATCAGCGCCAATGTCAATTTCCAGGACCGGTCCGATGGAAATATTGCTGTTAATTGGGGATCACAGATCATTAATAACAGCCCTTTTGCATCCTACAGGGATGACGATGGAAACCTGGAAGTACATCCTATGGGCGATGAAATGACTGCCAGCAAGGGGTATAATTTTGATTTCAATAAACAGTATATGAAACTTGAAAGAGGTTATACTGTTCTAAATACCATTCTTTCTGCCAAAGTAAAATTACCTTTTAATATCAAGTATTCCTTTAATGTTTCTCCCAGGTATCAATGGTATTATAACCGCTATTTTGAATCTGCGGAGCATCCCGACTGGCTGCCAATTAGCCGTGGGGTAGACAGGAACTGGGGAAAACGGTTTGACTGGTCTTTGAATAATACCATCAGCTGGGAAGAAACTTTTGCGCAAAAGCATAAGGTAAATATAACCCTCGTCCAGGAAGCAGAGGAACGGCGGTATTGGAGCGATGTGATTAATGCACGTAATATTCTGCCAAGCGATGCGCTGGGATTCCATGAAACTTCTACCGGCGACCCTCTTTACAGCAGTTTTAACACAGACGACTCTCATGAAACCGCCGATGGTATGCTTGCGCGGCTGTTTTATTCGTACGATGACCGTTATATGCTAACGGCCTCCGTGCGTCGCGACGGCTATTCCGCTTTCGGCACCTCAAATCCGCGGGCTACTTTCTTCTCAGCGGCTTTGGCCTGGACATTTACCAATGAAAAATTCTTTAAATGGAATGTATTGAGCAATGGTAAATTGCGCTTGTCTTACGGGCAAAACGGGAACAGGTCGCTTGCCAATCCCTATATTGCACTGGCCAATCTTGCTAATGGCGCAACCACCCAGGGTTACGTAGATGCCAACGGTAGCTATATCCAGTATTACTATTTAAGAATTGACCGGATGGCAAACCCGCATTTACAATGGGAAAAAACCACCGCATATAATATCGGGCTGGATCTTGCTTTCTTAAATAACCGGATCACCGGTACGCTCGATTATTATTACATGCCTACAACCAATATGATCATGAGCCAATCGTTGCCTGATTTCTCCGGGTTTACCAGTATCACTACCAACTTAGGGGAAGTACAGAACAAAGGCTTCGAAGTTTCAGTCAACACACAAAATATAAGAACACGCGATTTTAGCTGGAATACCACTTTTGGATTCTCTAAATATAAAAACACGATCAAGCATCTTTACTACCGGTATGAAGATGTGTTAGATGCCAATGGAAATGTAGTGGCTTCAAAAGAATCTGATGATATATCCAACGGATGGTTTATCGGGCAATCGGCCAGCGCCATCTGGAACTACCGTGTAACGGGGATATGGCAGGTAGATGAAGCAGCCGAAGCTGCCAAATACGGTCAACGGCCCGGCGATCCTAAAGTAGCTAACAATTACACGGCCGACGATATTAAAAACGCGGATGGTACTACAACAGCAGTTTATAATAATAAGGACAAGGAATTTCTGGGTCAGACCACACCACCTACTATGTGGTCATTGAGAAACGATTTTACCTATAAAAACTTCAACTTCTCATTCAACATCTATTCTTATTGGGGCAATAAAAGCCTGAGTACTTCTTACCTGAACCAGGACAATAGTGTTTCATTGGTTACATACAATGCCAACACGTATGAAAAAAATTACTGGACGCTTGATCATCCCAATGATTTCTTCGGTCGGTTGGATGCAAGGGGTCCTTCCGGTGTTGCGGCTCCCAACAGGGTATTCGATCGTTCTTTCATC
>JBCNPS010000233.1:0-10336 GCA_039593235.1 Chitinophaga sp.
CCTGTATGGTGTGTTCCTGTCCGTCGGTCATAAAATGCCAGGGGCTTCCATGCCAGTGGTTGGCGCGGAAGAAATAAAGTATGGCCGTTCCCGTTATATCCAGCGTAACATTATCTGTTTCACCATTCATAAAAAGATAGTGGCTGGCATCGGCCGCATCGTTGCCGCCGGTGCGGTCGTAGGTGCTTCTCATATAAGTTCGCATACCGAACCGCTGCGTGGGCCATTGGTCCCATTTCAGGTAGGCATCTGCGCCGGCGGGTATAACGGGAAGGCGCTGCGCAAAAATCGGCAGCGATGGCTGGCACAGGAGCGTCACCAATAAACAGGCGATCCCGGAATACTTTACCAGGTATGTTTTCAGCGGTAGTATATGTTTTGCAACTATCATAAATTGTATTAGCTTCATTCAATAATTCCGTTGTATGAAACCGATCCTGCGCAAGGTTGATACCGGCCATAACTATTCATTCAGCATCCGGGAAGACATCTACCCTTACCTTTATAATCACTGGCATTACCACCCGGAAATAGAGCTTACGCTGATCCGTAAGGGCAGTGGCATGCGCCTGGTGGGCGACAGTACAGAAAGGTTCGAAGACGGCGACCTGGTGTTACTGGGCTGTGAACTTCCGCATATGTGGCGGAGCGATGCCATTTACTTCCAGGACCAGCCGGGGTTACAGATAGAGGCCATTGCCATTCATTTCAGCGATCACTTCTGGGGCCCCGGTTTCCTGGACCTGCCGGAAATGAAAGCCGTAAAAGAACTGCTCACAAAAGCACGGCATGGTATCCGGATACATGGCGCCACCCGGGAACAGATCAGCCGGGAAATGGAAGCCATCCTGAAAGCCAGCCAGGTACAAAGGATCACCTCCCTGCTCAATATCCTGGATACCATTGCCGGTTCGAAAGACTGCACCCTGCTGTCCAGCGTAGGGTTCGTTAATTCCTACAATACCATTAACACGGATAATATTAATAAGATCTATCATTATACTTTTAATAATTTCCAGCAGAAAATAACCCTCAAAGAAGTAGCTGCCGCTGCTAATGTAAGTCCCAACTCCTTTTGCAGGTACTTCAAATCCAGGACGCTGAAAACATACTGGCAGTTCCTGATGGAGGTACGTATTGGCTACGCCTGCAAACTGCTGATAGAAAACAACCTGCCTATGTCGCAGGTAGGTTATACCTGCGGGTTCAACAACCTTTCCAATTTCAACCGGCAGTTCAAGCTGCTTACACAGAAAACGCCGCTGCAATACCAGAAGGTATATGTACAGGCAAAAACGGGTTAGCTTTTGCCATAGCGTTTTACGCGCAGCGCCGCCTGTGCCTTATGCCCGGCAAAACCTTCCAGTTCACACAGCCGCATGGCATATTCACCGATCATGGCGCTGGCCTCCGGTGTGCAACGCTGATAAGTACAGTTCTTCAGGAACTTGCCCACCCATAGGCCGCCGGTATACTTTGCCGCCTTGCGGGTTGGCAGCGTATGATTGGTGCCAATCACTTTATCGCCATAGGCCACATTGGTTTCAGGCCCCAGGAACAACGCGCCGTAGTTCGTCATCTTTTCCAGGAACACAGCCGGGTTACGGGTAAGCACCTCTACATGTTCGCTGGCCAGTTCATCTGCCACACGAATAGCTTCCGCCTCATCACTCACTAATATTATCGACCCATTGTTTTCCCAGGCTGCCCGGGCAATATCCGCCGTAGGCAATACCGCCAGCTGCTTTTCTATTTCCAGCAGTGTTTCCCGCGCCAGTTGTTCAGAAGTGGTGATGAGTACACCGGGAGAAGTAAGGCCATGTTCCGCCTGGCCCAATATATCGCAGGCCACCATTTCCGCATCGGCGGTTTCATCTGCAATCACCAACACCTCCGTAGGACCGGCAAAGAGATCGATGCCCACTCTTCCATAGAGCTGTCGCTTCGCTTCCGCTACATAAGCATTTCCGGGGCCTACAATCATGTCTACCGCCGGGATGGACCCAGTGCCTATTGCCATGGCACAAAGCGCCTGTACGCCGCCTAAAATGTAGATTTCGTCGGCGCCGGCAAAGTGCATGGCGCATACCGTAGCTTCGGGTATCTGCCCGTTGATCGGTGGCGTACAGGCAATTACCCGTTTCACGCCGGCTACTTTTGCCGTGAGGATACTCATGTGTGAAGAAGCCACCATAGGGTATCTTCCACCCGGTATATAACAGCCCACGCTGTTCACCGGGATATTTTTATGCCCCAGGAAAATGCCCGGCAAGGTTTCAATTTCAATATCGCGGATAGAGGCGCGTTGCTGCTCCGCGAAGAAACGGATCTGCTGTTGCGCAAAACGGATATCGCTGATCACCTGCCCCGGTGTGCGGTCCACGATTTCCTGTATAGCCTCCGGCGTTAACCGGAAAGCGGCCGGCGACCAGTGATCCAGGGAAGCGGAATAATTCCTTACGGCAGTATCGCCCTGCGTTTCTATCTCCCTGATCATTTTCTCTACCGTTTCCTTTACACTGGTATCAGCAGCTTTTAATGCCGCTTCACTTTTTCCTTCTTTTAAATAAACAGCCATAATATTATTCCCCCGAGGGTTTTCTGAGTTTATAATATGGGTTCAGTGGCTCGCCAAAATCCGGCGTACCGTCAGCCTTCCAGGTAAAGCGCTGCATACGCGGACTGCGGGCGCCGCCACAGCCCTGGCCTGCATGCGGATTGGCGTGGTAAATGATCCAGTCTTCTTTCCCATCCTTTGATTTAAAGAAGCCGTTATGCCCCGGACCATATACACTGTTGGCCACACTTTTTGTAAACACCGGTTTTCCTGATTTGGTCCAATGGGCAGGGTTCAGCGGGTCGCCATCTTCTTTAAGACGCAGCATACCAAGTGCGTAATCGTCTGTTCCACAACTGCTCGCGGAGTATACCAGCATAATTTGCCCGTTGGGGCCCTGTAATATTTCCGGCCCTTCATTCACCGGTATACCATTTTTCTCCCAGGCGTAGTCCGGCATGGAAATTTGTACCCTGGCGGATTTCAGCGTCCAGGGGTTTTCCATTTCCGCAATGTAGATACGTTGGGTGATATCTTTATTGGAGATCTGCCCGCTCCAGATAAAATAGTTTTTGTTCTTGTAGGTCAGCACGGTGCCATCAATAGCAAACCAGTCGGCTTGTGTGTCGTATATTTTGCCTTTGTCTTTCCAAACGCCGTCGAGTGGTTCAGCCGCTTCATTCTCCAGCACAAACAGGCGCTGTGTAGACAGGTCCGGCGAGGCGCCTGCTGTATAGTACAGGTACCATTTGCCATTAAGGCGGTGCAGTTCAGGCGCCCAGATATTCCTTGAATTGGGACCCGTGGCAGGCGGCGTCCATACCACCTTTGGCATGGCCTCTTTCAATGCCGACATGGCGCCTGTTTTACGAATGCTGATATTGCCGCCATTAGTACAAAGAAAATAATAAGCATTGCCGTTTTTGTATACCCACGGATCGGCGCCACCATCCAGCAGCGGATTAACGAATGTAGTATCTGCATTAACGGGAAGCGGCGCTTCCGTGGAATCTTTTCCTTTACCTGCACAGGATACATTAAAAACCAGCAGTAATAACCAGGTTATATTTTTCATTTAGTAAGATATATAATGAGGAAATAGTTAGTTCCATAACTTCGGATCTTTGCCCCTGTTTTTCCGCCATTCATTACGCCAGCGGTGAATATCGTAAGAGTTGATGAGGGGCATGGGTTTACGGGCTTTGGCATCCGGTATGTCGGGTACCGGGGATGCCTCTTTAGCATACCAGTAGGCCACGCTGGCCAGGTCCAGTGTCATTTCATTATTGTGGCCATGTTCAATGGTAAACTTCAGCGACTTACTGAAATAAATAGGATCCGTGATGTGAAAGCGATACAGGTGCGTGCGGCCTAATGTACCGATATCGTTGTTCACCTTTGCATATCCAAAGTAGGGATGTGTGTATAATACTTTTGGCCCCCAGGCAGTATTGAAATAATCTTCCGTACCGGTGCCGTTCAGAGAGGGTGTTGTTTCCCCATCTATAAATATCATATCATCCCCTTCTCCATACCAAAGCGGCGAAGGCGATTGTACATAATAATTCATCCCCACAAAATGCCCTTCTCCTTTGATATCCGCCACCACGTAGTTATTGCGGCCATCCGTGTTATTTCCTTCAGGACCAAAGATCCAGTGTTCATTTTCTATACTATCCTGCGAGCCCATGAGCTGTTTGTTATACCAGGCATGAAAGCGTCCGGTATTGGCGGGTAATTTGGGCATCTCCACATAATCCACACAAAAGTAGAATGGCTGTATTTCGGCGCCGGACTGGTTCTCAATTTCTATCCTGGCGCCGTTGGAAAAAGGCATGGCAAAATAACTCACCAGGCTGGTGCCATCCATGGGCGCAGCCGCCAGCGGCAAGGAGGTAAAGGGATACGATTCATTCCAGCCCTGCCCGAAAAAAGGACCAATGGGCGATATCACAGAAGGGTATGGCTTACCATCCCAGTACATGCGGATGATCACATCGTTACGACTGAGCTTATCGGGTGCAGGCCACATGGTGATCCAGATGTGATTAATGATACCGGCGCCTTTGATATCCACCAGTGTGCGTTTGCCGCCGTTTTCTATGTGTTGCAGGTTATCGTTGGGGCCGCCGGCCTTATCATAACTGCTGATACGTTTCGTGGTAACATGTTCCCTGATCTGTGCCAGGTCACCGAGGTTTTGCGCGGATAAGCGGGCGCATGATATAACGAGTAATAAGCAAATGAGCTGTTTCATGTAGTATCATTTATTTAGTGGACACCTCCCATTGGTCGGTGCGGAAAGGCGCTACCGGCAAACCGTTCCTGCTGAACAGGTTGCCGATAGCGGTGTTACTGAAAGCGTAGCGTACCGCTACCGGCTGTTTTACCTCTTTGCTCCATACCACCAGTGAATTATTTTTCACCCTGGCCCGTGCAGGATAAAACTGCCGGTCGTTTCCGGCTATAAACAGTTGTGCAATGCTATCGCCTTTTATGGTGATGCCTTGTGAATCATTTTTAAAGGAGATGATCACTTTATCTTTCTTTATCATCATTTCTTTATATAACGGGTAACGGTATACGAACTCATTCCGGTGATAGGTTTCCCCCAATGCCCAGTTAGCCAGGCGGTAGCCCACATCGTGTTTATTGGCGGGATGTACATCATATACGTTGCCGGTGATATCAGTGGTTACTACCATGCCGGTGTTCGGATGCTGCATACTTTGCTGCTGTGCCTCCCGCAGCAGGGCGCCTACATTTTTTTCGCGGTAGTTGAACGGGGCTATCTGCACAAAATAAAAAGGCAGCAACTGATGCCAGGCATTGCGCCATGCGTCTATCATGGAAGTGAATAAAAGCCGGTAGGTAGCTGCGGTACTTGTATTGTTTTCTCCCTGGTACCAGGTAACGCCTGCAATAGTGTAGTTTGTAACCGGCGCCAGCATGGCATTCCAGGCTACGCCTGGCAGGTGCGGGCACATCCCGTTGGGCATTATGTGTGTGGCCGCTTCTTTTAACACCGGGTTATTTTTAACAGTGCTGTCCGGCGTCCATACTTCTGCAGCGGTGCCGCCCCAACTGGCGTCGATAAGGCCAATGGGCACGTGTAGCTGTTCGTTCAGTTTTCTCCCGAAGAAGTAGCCCACTGCGCTGAAAGTATTGAGTACGGCGCCGTCGCAGGTAACCCATTGTGCAGTAACATCCTCCTGTGGATACGCCGCCGTGGCCTTGGCTATTTTAAAGCAACGGATGTTGGTGTTATACGCAGTGGGTTGTATGGCTTTGATATCTTTCAATCCCCAGTTGCCGCACATTTCCATATTGCTTTGCCCGGAACATATCCATACTTCGCCCGCCATGATATTTTCTAACTCAATGGTATTTTTTCCTTTTAACGTGATGGTAAAAGGGCCGCCGGCAGCGGGCGTGGTAATGGTGGTGATCCAGTGTGCATCACCTGCCGCTGTTGCAGGGTACACCTGCTGATCCCAGGAAGTGGTTATGGAGATACGTTCTCCCGGTTCCGCCCAGCCCCATAATTTTACCTGGCTTTGCTGCTGCAGCACCATATTACTGCTGATCACTTTTGGCAAACGGATGTTTGCATGCAGTGATATCGCGCAACAGGTAAGCAACCATAACAGCAAATGATTTTTCATCTTCATACAATTATTTAAGCATGGTATTGATCAACGACTTTGCAGGACCGCCGATCTTGGATTGCTGCGTTACTTCCCAGTAGCTTTGCTGTTGTTCTACCTGGATCTGCGAAGTAACGATCCAGCTCTGGATCCAGCCGCTCAGCGTGCACCAGGCGCCCCACCCGGCGTCAGAATTGGAAGCCCAGTACTCCCAGCGGCCATAGTCGAATGCACGGAACCAGGCGCCATCGAGGTCTTTATGCTTGCTGCTTTGCACCTGGATACGGGTAAGGTAGGCCGACAATTTATCAGTGGCTTCCCTGTACTTTTTATTACCGGTAGCACGGGCGGCTTCGTTAAGACTGAACAGCGCAAAGTTGCACGTATACAGCTGGCAGGATACTTTTTCTCCGTTCTTAAAAATAAGGGAGCCTTCGTCCGACCCATAGGCGGAGTTGGTGTTCAGTGGGTTGAACATCCCTTTTCCTTTTACGCCCAGTTCTTCCCTGATAGCACCGCTTTCATCCTGGTACTTCATGATTTCGGTCACCATTTTATCGAGCCACTGCCGGTGTTCGGGCGTATCTTCCACTCGTACCAGCCATGCCAGCGGCAGGATCATGCGGGCGCGTTGCGTTTGCATACTGCTGCCCCAGCGCCAGTTGTCCGGGTAACTTTCCATGGTTACTTTGATCGCATTTTTTGTTTTGGCAAGCAGCGGTTCATAATGGGTTTTGTTATACAGCCACAGGTACAAGGCCCACATCCATGATTCAAAGTGCGGGGACGGATGGATCAACGACCGGTTACTGTAAAACTGCCAGCCGTTTTTAATGATGTCCTTTTCTTCCAGCCGTTCACCCCGGAAGCCTTCTTTGCCGGTAGTCCTGAAGTTGGCCAGTATAGCGGCCGCCATCTCCTGGTCCCACTGGCTGGTGTTCATATAAGCGGAAGCCCCGAGGATACCGAGAATAGCCCTTGAATTATCATCGCCGTAAAACGTAGTGGGATTGGGCGTAGCCCAGCCGATAAGGCCATAAGCCGGGCTGTTGGGATCGGCCTTGGGACCGGCCCTCATATTGGAGGTTTTCAGTGTATAGTTAATGAGGTTCACCGCGTTTTGCCAGTAGCTTTTATTATTCAGCAACCTGCCTGCGGCAGATAATGCCATGCTCACTTCTCCCTGTACATCTGCACGCATCCAGTAGCGGTATTGCTGTGTGCCATCATAGTTGATGGTAGAAGTGTGTCCTTCCATAATGCCGAGGGAGCCGTTGCCATCAGGTTTATCCGCACTGATAGGCGGGCCTGTCGGCATTTCGCGGGAGTTGTATTCCTCCCATTCTTTTTGCCAGGCAGGGTGTACAAAAAAACGGCCGTGAAAGAACCAGGCGGTTCCCCTACGAATGGCGTTGAGCCTGGCGCCCGCCGGCAGCGCGGCATTGCGGCTGTACATAGGTTTTACATCCATGGGCCAGTGTTTCAGGGCAAGCTGCGGATTGCCCGTCATACGGGCAAGGATATACGTCCATACCTGTTTCATGGAAGCAGCGGGCCCATACCTGCCTCTTTCAAAATTGCTCAGTGCTGTAGTGGCAATAAACACATTATCCTGTTTAAAGAGCAGCGGATATGTTTTGGTGCTGTCCAGTCCGTATTCCGCTTTATCGAAGCCCACTACTTTTGCCAGCACAATGAGCGGATCAGTTGCCGTAACAGGCAGGACATAACAATTATGAATACCCAGTAAGCTCATAGGCTGTAATGGCGCACCGAAATCACCGGTGGTTACTACCCCGCGCTCCAGCCTTGTTTCCAGCGGCTTTGCAGGTATATCCAAACCAGGGAAGGCAGCAGGGTATTCCACATACAGCTGCAGCTGTTTTTGTTTGGCGGTGGCCAGGAGATCTTCTGTAATGCGCAGCTTCGTATCCATTTCCGGGTAAGTGTCCGATACAATGAATACAGCGGCGCCATTGGTGGCGGCGGTGATAGCCGCAGCCGGCGTACTAAACTGTTTCACTTTATATCCCTCCTGCGTTAAAAGGAGATAGAGCCCGTTCTTATTGCTTCCGCAAAACAGCAGTGTGTTGTCTTTTGCGAATACCTGTATGCAGGTACACAACAGGCAGACCAGCGCGCCCAGCAGTAGTTTCTTTTTCATACGTTGTTTTTTAGCTGGTTCAGCAGAAGAAGAGCGATGGCCTGTAACTCAGCAGCCGCAGCGGTTTCCAGGAACGACCATTTACCCGGACCGGCTTCGTATCCTCCTTCCGCGAATCCTTTGAGATCGGGGATATAGCCAATAGTATTTTCGGCGTATGCTGTGATAATTGTATATGGAAAGGGAGATGCTTTTTCTATTTTCATAGCTGTTGCCGTAAACGGTTCGCCCGGCAGAAAAACCATGGCCAGTTGTCCCAGGGCAATAGCATTCACCCTTGCATGCGCATCTGCCGGATTGGTAACAGCAGTGGTACGTATCCCGAAAGTAATATCATGATGCGCAAACCTAAGATGCTCGCCGGCTAACGGCGCCGCATATACGCACTGCTGCGTTGCCTCCGCCAATGCCTCGCCATGCGCCTTTGCAGCAGCAGGGCCTTCAGACACCGTAGGCGGGTTAATATCACCGGCTGCGCCGTTCAGGTACATGGCCATACCATTACCACCGGCAGCCTCCAGCGCGTTGCAAAGCTCTCCCGGAAAATCCGGCGATATATGCGGCAGGCACATTTCATGCACCGGGTGGCAAACGGCATGTACTATCGTGGCTATCGCCACATCGCCGGCGGTAAAGCGGAGGGTATGCACACGGCGATCTACCGGCTCGCGGCGCATCAGTTCGGGTGCAATGGGCTGCAGGGAATCGGACATTACAATGCCCTGCGGCGTGGGGACACGGCGTTGCAACGAGTAGCCCTCCAGCACGGTGCTGCTGATGCTCACCGTGCATTCCTTTGCCGCTATCAGGGCAATACTGATGGCCCTGCGTATCTGTTGCTGCACTTCGTGTAGCCATTTACGGTATACCGGCGTTAAATATAGCGGCGACAAGGCCACGGACTCCGGCGCATTATGTGTATGCGTACACGTTATAATGATGTGCTCCGCGGGTATATCGTCTGCCATTCCCTGTTTGAATGTCTCCCATCCGCCGGTGGAGGTATCGCTGAGCGCCAGCAGGTCAAGCGATACCAGCGCCACCGTGACTTCACCGCCGGAAAGCACCAGCACCCTGGCTTTCAGGGGTAACCGTACCGACGTGAAAGGTGCATAACGCCCGTGCACCGAGGAAGTGAGCAGGCCCACTTCCAGCGGCGGGGTAATGTCTGCCACAGCAGCGCCTGCGCGTAATGTAGAATGATCCATCAATTACTTATTTTGTTTCTTCACCCACTGCAACGATTGCTGCCAGAAAGCGTCATAGCCTTCCCATAATTCAAAATTGATCCCCCAGTGCGGAGCGGGATCCGACATATAAGTGAGCACCCGCCCTTTGCCGTAAGCGCCGGCTACCACCAGCGGGTGACCGGTTTCTTTTACCCTTACCAGCACTTCACCCCCATTGCCGGCGCTCACTTCATTGTAACCGAAGATGGGCGGAAAGCTATGCCAGGGAAGGTTTTTCACAGCAGGATGCTCCGGCGCCACCACTTCTGCGGTGAACCCTGCTGAAGATTCCACCAGGTCTTCCGTTACGAGGCATTTCACCGGCAATGCATCTGTGAGCGTACACCTGCCCCAGCCTGATTTTCCCTGCACACCGCTGAACGACAACCAGCCACCGAGCATCATAAGACCACCGCCATCGTTGATCCAATTCTTGATAAGGGTGAGCCTATCCGGGAAAGTAACTACTTTATTTTCCCGGCGGGCGCGGTCAAAAAAGCTGGGATACAGGTGGAAGCATTTCGCTTCTACATCACTGATAATAAGGCTTACAGATTCTTCCAGGAAGGTTTCCAGTTTACCCGGCGCCAGCCGGTACAGTTCCCAGTTGGCAAGAGTAGTTACATCCGCCACATGCTCCAGCGCTTCGGTTAAGCGTTCCCCGTAAAAATGCAGGTCCGCATCTTTTGTTTCCGTACCGAAAGGTGTTTCTATAAAAGTAGGGCCCAGGTGAAATACC
>JBCNPS010000234.1:0-10313 GCA_039593235.1 Chitinophaga sp.
GCCATCGAAAAACTGGACCTGGTAAAGGCGGATGTATATTCCGTATTTCTGGGTACCAACGACTGGTGGGGAGGCCGCCCCGTTGGCAATTTTTCCGACTATCTCCAGCAAACCGGCAATAGTACCGTTTACGGTGCATTCCGGACCATCATTGATAAACTGAGATCACTGAACAAAAAGGCGCACATTATCCTGGTCACCCCGTTGCAACGAGGCGATTTTGTTTACATCAATGATATGAATAACAACGCCTGGGGCTCGTACAGGGAAAAGAAAGGACAACAGCTTTCGCAGGTGGTAGCGGCTATCGACTCCATTGCCCGCTATGAACATGTTGATTTGGTTGACCTGTATCATAACAGCGGCATCACCCTGGAAAATGTGGTGAAGTATAAAAGGCTGAAAGACCCTGCCACAGGGGAATACCGTGACTACCGCTGGCCGGATTATAAAGATATTCCTTTTCATCCGGGTGCAGATGAATATCCCTATCCCGTAGCTGCCATTGATATGACCTATGATGGTTTACATCCTTCAGATAAAGGATTTGAGGTGATTGCGGATATGCTGGTGAAAATAATGAAAGGTTATTAAAGCCCGTTCAATAGCTGGAAATCAAACGTATTGGTAACTTGGAAAGTTGGTTAACACCCGGGTAACTTTCCCCTATACACACTCTCCAATAAATATACTATATTACCCCAGGTTTAAATCTTAAATAATGGCGATTAACTTACAAAAAGGACAACGGATCGATATCGGCCTTTCCAAAATCAGTATTGGTTTAGGCTGGCATCCTAATGAAGGTACAGGCTCAGATTTTGACCTGGACGCTTCCGCATTTATGATCGATGAAACCCGGCACATTATCCAGGAAGAATTTTTCGTTTTCTACGGAAATACCGATTCCCCGGATGGCGCTTTACATCATACCGGTGATGATCCTACCGGCGGCAACAGTGCAGACGGCGATGATGAAACCATCCAGGTAGATCTTACCAGGATAGATCCCCGTGTAAAGGAAATTTTATTCGTGGTCACCATTCATGAAGCCATCAGCAGACGCCAGAACTTCGGACAGGTAAGGGATTCCTACATCCGTATCGTAGATGACTCCAACGGCAATGAAATTGCGAAGTATGAACTGGGAGAAGATTTCTCTATCGAAACAGGCGTGGAATTTGGACGATTGTACCTGAAAGATGGTAAATGGAAATTTGAAGCATCCGGTATCGGCTACAGGGAAGATCTGGCTTACTTCTTATCCAAATATTTCAAAGGTCAGATTATTAAATAACCCCCCGATAAACCATCACCTATGGCTATTAACCTGGTAAAAGGTCAGACGATTGACCTGCGTAAAAACGATCAAGGAGAAGAATTTGATCTGTCAACCGTCACCATCGGATTAGGCTGGGACGTAAGACAAACAAAAGCAAAAGAAGGAGGTTTCCTCGGAAAACTTTTCGGCAGTGAAAAAAAGGAAGAAGAATACGACCTGGACGCAGTGGCTATGCTGCTCGACAACAATGGCAAAGTGGCCAACCTCGGCAGAACCGTGCAAACAAGAGATGGCAGATCTGTAGGATTGTATGAAGGAGATGTGATCTTCTTCAATTCTATGCGCCACCCCTCCGGTAATATCTGGTTAACCGGCGATAACCGCACCGGCGCCGGCGATGGCGATGATGAACAGATCATCATCAAACTGGATCAGATGGACAGCAAATACGACAAGATCCTTTTTATGGTCACCATCTATAACGGTCGCGCCAATAACCAGCACTTTGGAATGATCGAGAATGCATTCATCCGCGCAGTCGATAAAAAAGGAAAGGAAATAGCTAAGTTCAGCCTGTCGGGCGACAGCACCTACAACGGTATGTGCTCTATGACCTTTGCAGAGATCTATCGTAAAGACGGCGCCTGGAAATTCAGGGCCATCGGTAATCCGCATCCATCCGACAGCTTCGTAGATGAATTGAAGAAGTTAACCTACTCCTGATAGCAAAAACACCTATATTCAGCATAAATTCATCCTGCGGCAACTTGCCGTTCCGCAGGATGAAATGTAACCCTTTTCAATATGCCAGCACTGGTATTAAATTAAGCAGTATGAGAAGATTACCTGTGTATCTTTTATTAGATACCTCCGGTTCTATGAATGGAGAACCTATTGAGGCAGTGAAAAACGGGGTACAGATAATGATCAATTCATTACGCCAGAACCCGCAGGCCATCGAAACCGCATTTATCAGCATCATCACGTTCGATAGCTCCGCAAAACAGGTAGTGCCACTTACAGATCTCGCCTCCTTCCAGGTGGTGGATATAAAAGCCAGCGGTACTACGGCCCTGGGAGAAGCATTGCAACTGGTAAGCAACTGCATCGACCGGGAAGTGGCTAAAACCACCATGGAGCAGAAAGGCGACTGGAAGCCACTGGTGTTCATCATGACAGACGGTATCCCTACGGATAACTGGCAAAGCGGCCTGGCCGCTTTCAAACAACGCAAGGTGGCCTACACCGTTGCCTGCGCAGCCGGTTCCGGCGCAGATACCGCCGTGCTGAAACAGATAACGGAAAATGTACTCAGCTTGGATACCGCCGATAGCCAGAGCATCGCCCGTTTCTTCACATGGGTAACCGCATCCATCGGCGTTACCTCCACCAGGATAGAGGATACCGGCAAAGAAGTAATAGGACTTAACGAACTCCCGCCACCACCGGCGGAACTGAATATCGTGGTTTAAGAAATTAATATTTTGATATGCGACGACTACCGGTATTTTTTTTATTGGATACCTCCGGATCAATGTACGGTGAGCCCATACAGGCGCTTAACAACGCATTGAGCGGCATGGTAAATACCCTCCGGATGGATCCCCAGGCAATGGATTCCCTGTGGCTCAGCATCATCACTTTCGACCGCGAGGTAAAAGAACTGACCCCACTCACGGAACTGGCCAGCTTCCAGCTGCCGGAAATCACCTGCCCGCAAAGCGGCCCCACGCATACCGGGTATGCCCTGGAATTTCTTTATGGTAAAGTGAACAGCGAAGTACGCAAAGGTACCCCCACGCAAAAAGGCGACTGGCGCCCTTTATTGTTCCTCTTTACCGATGGTAAACCCTCGGACCTGCAACTGTACCGCAAAATGGTGCCGCTGGTGAAAAGCCTGAACTTCGCCACCATTGTGGGTTGCGCCGCAGGTAAAGCAGCAGACGATGGTATGCTGAAAGAACTGACCGATACCGTTGTTCATCTCGATACCGCCGACAGCGCCACACTTAAACAATTTTTTAAGTGGGTATCCGATACCATAGAACAGGGCAATAAAAGCATGGGCACCTCAGAACAGGTAACCCTGCCGCCGCCCCCGAATGAAGTGAATTTAGTCATCTGATAATAAAAAGAATGAACGTAAAATTGATCGGACATGATTTCAAATGTCTCGAAGTAGAGTTATCCCAACAGGAAAAATTCTTTTGTGAAAAAGGCGCATTGATCTATTATGAAGAAGGAATTACTTCAAAGGTCAATGTATTCGATAAAGGTGTAGCCGGGCTGATCAAAAGAAAATTAACCGGTGAAAGCATCTTCCAGGTAGAAATGTGCAACACCAACCTGAATCCGCGGAAACTGGTGGTAGCCGGTAAAGTAGGACTGCTGCCCGTGAACCTGAAACAGATCACTACCGGCATTGTTTGTAAAGCAGGCGCTTATGTAGCCTCCTCCGACAAAATTGATATTGATGTAAAAATGAACCTTACTTCCCTGATCGGCGGAACAGGCCTGATCATGCAGAAAATAACAGGTTTTTGTACTGTTTTTTTAGATGTGATAGGCACGCCTATTACATTGGACCTCGCACCCGGCCAAACCGTTTTTGTAGATGAAAAAAGTTTCATTTGCATGAACGCAGATATGGTGAACCGGATGTCGTCACATTTCTCAGGAAATAACATCCTCGGCGGGGAAGGCCTAAGCATGCTGAAAATTACCGGTCCGGGTACAGTTTATATCACTTCTGTAAATTTTGGATAATGAGAAGACTTCCAGTTTATTTTCTGATAGATGTCTCCGAGTCAATGGTAGGAGAACCCATCCAGCAGGTGGAAGAAGGCCTGGGGCAAATCATCCAGGCATTGAAAACAGATCCCTACGCCATAGAAACAGCATGGGTATCTATCATCGTTTTTGCCGGCCAGGCGAAAACACTGGTGCCCCTGCAGGAAATCATCAACTTTTACCCGCCCCGCTTTCCCATCGGTGGCGGTACCTCTTTAAGCAGGGGGCTCGGACACTTGATGTATGAACTACGGAAAAACCAGGTGAAAACCACCTATGAAGTGAAGGGCGACTGGAAGCCGATCATCTTCCTGTTCACAGATGGCGTACCTACAGACGATACCAGCGCCGCCATCACGGAATGGAAACAGAACTGGCAGCGCAGCGCCAATATGGTGGCCGTTTCTTTTGGCGATGAAGCCGATACCAACGTGCTGAAGGAACTCACGGAAAATGTAGTACATTTTAAAAACAGTTCCCCCGCCGCATACAAACAGTTCTTCAAATGGATCACCGATTCCATTAAAACCAGCAGCGAAAGCGTGGAGAAAAACGCATCAGGATTTGAATTGTCGAAAATACATGACACAGATACGCTCTCGAAAGTAGATCTCTCAAAACCCGCGCCGCCCCGTGGTTATACAGACAGCAACTTCGTGGTAATGGTAGGGAAATGCCAGCACATGCAACGCGAGTACCTCATAAAATATCGCCGTGCCGAACAGGATGCAGAGCTGTACGGGCTGAATCTTAACCGGCTGTATTATAAACTGGTGGGAGCTTTCCAGGTAGATAAAAACTACCAGGAATTATCCGATAACAGTGTAAAGCCCGCCAGCATCAACAGCGAGGAATTGATTGGCAATCCTACCTGTCCCTGCTGCGGTAATCAATGGGGGTTTGCCCTCTGTTCCTGTGGCCAGATCCACTGCATTGGCGACGAGAAAATGAGTACCTGTCCTTCCTGCAATACTACTTCCTCTTATGGTGTCAGTGAAGGCGGTTTTGATGTAAACCGCGCTCAGGGCTAAACTACAGGACAAATGGAACGATCCTTCATCCGGGAATTGTTTAAAGCAAATAATATTACGGTAGGCAGCCACCGGCAGCACCTGTTCGACGCATTTGTAAATGATGAAAAGAGCCTGCTGGCAGTGAAACAGATCATGGAAAATAATAAATTACTAATGGATACCTGGCAGTTTAAAAACAGGTTGGCAGATATTCAGCAACAACGGGTAAGCATCCCCAATGCCACTGCCGGCAAGCCTTATGAGGCGCAACTGGATTTCGGGCAACTGAATTGGAACGACTTTGTTTACTTCCATATCGACGGCCTCGAAGATGCCGGCCTGCAATACGATGCAGACAGGAAAAAGATCAGCGGTACCCCACTGAAAAGCGGCGATTTTAAACTGGTACTGAAGTACCGTATCGAAGGGGAAACGGATGCCACGGCGCCCAACGAAAAAACAGTGCCGCTGGTGATCAATCCCAACCCAAGGTCGCTCTGGAAAAATATAGAAAGCGATAAAACCGATCCTTACTGGAAAGAAGATAACGTAACTGCCACGGCCGCGTTGGGCGATAAACAACTGGTAGTAGCCTCCAAAAGAGGTCGCTCGCATGCCAACACCGGCGGCTTCCGCGAAGATGATTTCGCCTTCAGGCATTTTGCGGATACCGGCTGGAGCGTAATGGCCGTATCAGATGGCGCCGGCAGCGCAAAGCTTTCCCGTGCAGGGTCGCGCGTTGCCTGTAACGCCGTAGTGGAATATTTTGAAAAGCATTTTACGCCGGAACTAAACGCCACATTGGATGCGCTGATCACTGATCACGCCTCCGCCACAGACGACAAAACACAGAAAGAACTCACCCGCTTTGTATACGAACACCTCGGGAAAGCAGCATTCACCGTACATAAAAAGCTGGAAGAATTTGCAGGAAACTGCGCTGCACCGTTGAAAGATCTGCATTCCACACTTATATTTGTACTTTTAAAAAAATACACATCTGGCTACGTGATCATGAGCTTTGGCGTGGGCGACTGCCCCATAGCCCTGATAAACAAGGACTTTTCAGCAGTTACATTGCTAAATAAACTGGATGTGGGGGAATTTAGCGGGGGAACCCGGTTTATTACCATGCAGGAGATCTTTAAAAGTGATACATTTGCTACCCGCTTCGGATTCAGGCTGGTGCCCGATTTCTCTTACCTGGTCCTGATGACGGACGGTATTTATGATCCCAAGTTTGAAGTAGAAGCCAACCTGGAGAAACTGACCGCCTGGAAAGCGCTGCTGGAAGACCTCGGCGGTAAAAATGATGATCAGGTAAAAGTAGACCTGGCGCCCCATACACCGGGAACTGCTGGCCAGCTTGCCGCCTGGATGGACTTCTGGAGCCCCGGTAATCACGACGACAGAACTTTAATGATCATCAGTTAAGTATGCGGACTATATGAGTACAAAAACGGTAAATTCAGTCATCAACGCAGGGAAAAGTTATCAGTACATTGATAACGGGGAACCCATGCGCGGTGGGATGAAAGACGTTTACTTCAGCCCGGACAGATCTTACGTGGTGGCATTTTACCGTGATGCACAGGATTTTGCTTCCAGGGAACGGCTGCGGAAAATTGTAACGGATTATTATAACAGTTTCTTTAACCGGGAAGGCGGCGACTACTACCGGGAGCTCTACTGCTGGCCAACAGACATGGTGGAAGCAGATAAAAAAGTGGGCCTTGTAGTACCCTGCTATCATGCTAACTTTTTCTTCAAAAAAGGCTACGCATCAAACGACCTGATTAAAGGAAAGGAAAAAGAAGGGAAATGGTTCGCTTCTCCCAAATTCAGGAATAAACAATTTACACTCCGGCTGGATGAAGCTGAGCTTGGCAACTGGTTGAGCTATTTCCAGATCTGCGTGAATATTTCCCGGGGCGTGAAACGCCTGCATGCTGCTGGCCTGGCCCATTCGGACCTGTCGTACAAAAACGTACTGGTAGACCCTGTGAGCAAATCGGCCGCCATCATTGATATTGATGGCCTGGTGGTACCCGGCCTGTTTCCGCCCGATGTGATCGGCACCGCTGATTTTATTGCCCCGGAAGTATTGGCCACCAAACACCTGGACCTGAAAGACCCGGGCCGTAAACTGCCCAGCCGCCTTACCGACCTGCACGCCCTGGCAGTAATGATCTACATGTACCTGCTGTACCGTCATCCCTTGAAAGGAGGGAAGATCCATGATCTTGACACAGAGAAAGACGATCTGCTGGCAATGGGGGAGAAGGCCCTGTTTATAGAACATCCGCAGGATGCTTCCAACCGGCCTAAACTGAACCAGGTAAACCCGAAGGAGCTACCCTGGGCAGACGTAACAAAGCTGCCATACACGCTTACAGGGCCTTACCTGAAGGAACTGTTCTACCAGGCGTTTGTAACCGGTTTGCATAAACCCACCGAACGCCCGCCGGCAGAAATGTGGGAACAGGCGCTATTGAAAACAACAGACCTGATGCAGCCCTGCAGTAATGCGGCCTGCGAACAGAAATGGTACGTTTTTGATAACACGCACTCGCCCAAATGCCCTTTCTGCGGTACGCCGCACAAAGGCACCCTGCCCGTGCTGGACCTGTATTACGAGTTTAAACCAACCGTATGGAAACCGGAAAACCACCGGCTCATGGTGTATAATAATCAATACCTTTTCCAATGGCATGTAAACAGGAACACCATCCGCAACGAAAGGCTTACCGCTGCACAAAAAGTACCGGTAGGATATTTCGTTTTTCACCAGGGGAAATGGGTACTGGTGAACCAGCACCTTACTTCTTTAAAAGACCTGACGGAAGATAAAGAAATACCTATCGGCTCCATGGTGGAGCTTACCGATGGAAAAAGATTGCTGCTGTCGAGAGAAGAAGGAGGAAGAGTTGTAATAATAACTATTGCCAACAAGTAGACACCTATATAAAAAATAAACTGAAATGAATGAATTAATCCAACAAATTATTGACAACCCAATACCTTCAGCTATTGTTGTCGGGAACCTCGTTATTATTGAAAGCTTACTGTCGGTAGACAATGCCGCGGTACTGGCTACAATGGTAATGGACCTGCCCGAAAAACAGCGCGACCGTGCCCTTAAATACGGTATCCTTGGCGCTTATGTGTTCCGGGGCCTGGCTATGCTGTTCGCGTCCTTCCTGATCAAGATCTGGTGGCTGAAACCATTGGGCGGTTTATATCTCCTTTACCTGGTATTCAGCTGGTGGAAAGATAAAAAAGCAGAAGGCGAAAAAGAAGAAGAGAACATCGACAAAGGACAAAACTGGCTATACAAGGCCACTGTGGGCGCTATAGGTCCCTTCTGGGCTACGGTGGCGCTGGTGGAGCTAATGGATATGGCCTTTTCTATAGATAATATTTTTGCTGCGGTAGCATTTACCGACAACATATTACTGGTATGCCTCGGCGTATTTATCGGTATCCTGGCCATGCGTTTTGTAGCACAGGCTTTCGTAAAACTGATGACCAGATTTACCTTCCTGGAAGGAGCGGCGTATATCGTTATCGGTATTCTTGGCCTTAAACTGAGCCTTTCTATCTACGAGCATTTCTTCCCGGAATCAGGCTTAACCCATTTCCTGGAAAGCTCACAGGCAGACGTGATCACGTCTATCCTAACCGTGGGTATCTTTATTGTTCCGATCATCACATCGGCACTGTTAAATTTCCCTAAAAAGACCCCTTCTGCAAAGTTGGAAAAATAAGAAGGCCGGTAACCACCGGCTCAATTAAATAAAGGTTTCTTTAAGCATCAGTCTGCGGACTGGTGCTTTTTTTTGCTACCCGGGCTAAATCACATTGGTGTTCAGCATCGTTTTGAGGATATTTGTCTGTACATCAAAGCGGCCAATTTGTTGGAGGAAATCAACATCGGAAATTTTCTCATAATATTCCTTCAGCAACGCCTGTACATTATCGGGGATCACCGTTTTCAGCACATTGGCCCGGCTCATGAGGTTATCGTTCTTATCTGTAATTTCCTGTACAAGCCGCGTTTTTTTGGAAAGGGTATTGGTCCAGTCAACGCCCTGGATGGTAGACAGGTCGCAGAACAGGAAGAGATTTTTTGCGGGGAAGAAGAGAAAATAACGGTCCAGGTTCAGGAACCGGTATACTTCCAGCACTAAATTGCCGGCAGTGAGCCCGCAGTAGAACTCGGTTTTGAAATCCATTTTACACAACAATCCCATCAGCTTTCGCTGTATGATGGCGGAGTTGTTACGATATACTTCTGCAGGGTTGAATTTAATCAGCTCATTGAGCGCATCGGGAGAAATATCAAAATAAAAATCCTGTGAGAACCGCGCGCTGAAAGCATTGATATTTTTGGAGAAAGGGTAGTCCTCAGAGTTGTCTGACAGCACCTGGAATAGTTTCCGCAATGATAAATTGATCTTCAGGGATTGCTTCTGTTTATCCAGCTGGTAATTCTTCTCTGAAAAAACGCTGTCGTTCATACTGGCAATCAGGTCTTTATTGATCTGTATCTCGTCGTATAAAATACTCACGTTCCTTTCATTGCTGGCCTTTATTTTCCTCAGCAGGTCAATCACCGTGGCGGTATACTGGAGGTGAAAGAGTTCCAGCTTATTGACATCCAGCTCGGGATTGGTTTCAAATAATTTATGGACAACCTGGCTTCGGAGATAGATCTTGTAAATTATCTCGTCTTCAAAAAAAGTGGACAGCAACTGTAATTTGCTGATGGTTTTATTTGAGTCATTTAATATTATTGCCAGGTTATCCTCCATTATTTATCCTCCGTTAGCTAACGTTTGTTACATTTTTCTTCAGCTCTGTTTCCAGCGACTGCAATTCACCGTTCAGCACTTTCCTGCTTTCGGCGCCCTGTTCGTGGATCTTCTTCACTTCATGCAGCGTTTCAATCAGCGATTGGGTGGTTCTTTTCAGTGTTTCAATAGATACCACTGTTTTCTCATTTTCTTTCGCTACCTCTATACTGTTTTGTTTCAGCAGGTCGGCATTCTTCTGGAGAATGGTGTTGGTAGTTTCAGAAACCTTCCGCTGCATTTCCACGTTGGCTTTCTGTCTTTGCAGCGCCACCGCAATGGTGAGCTGGTTTTTCCAGACAGGAATGGTAGTGGAAATGATGGACTGCGCCTTTTCCGCGATGGAAGTATTGTTGTTCTGCACCAGCCTGATCT
>JBCNPS010000235.1:0-10309 GCA_039593235.1 Chitinophaga sp.
GTTTTAGTGTAGTAACCGGGGAGATCAGAAGTATTCACCAGGGTATACTGACCGGAAGTGATCACAGAATCTGCATAAATACGGGCTGAATCATTTTTGCCCATATAAAGATATACTCTTGCCAGCAAAGCCATAGCGCCATATTTGGTAGCATAGCTGTTGGTATTGGAGTTATCCATGAGGTCTGTTCCCTTCTTCAGGTCTGCTATTACCTGCGCGTATACATCTTTTACGGTACTACGTTTAGGCATGGCAGTTATGTCGAATTTAGTAACCACCGGTACGCCCAGGTTTGTTTCCGGACTTTGTGTATAAGGCCGGCCGAAAGACCTTACCAGGCTGAAATGTACAAAGGCGCGGATGAACAGGTTTTCCCCGATCATCTTATTCACCGCATCTGATTTCCCTTCGGGCATCACCTCCAGCAGTTTGTTGCAACCATTGATCGCCTTATAGCCCGCCCGCCAGATCTGCAGCGCATTGGCCTGGTTGGTAAGGTGACCGTAAGTATAAGAATAGAAAAGCGCGTCGGTAGTAGCGCCGCTCAGCGCCACATCGTCACTTGGGAACTCTCCCATCTGGAAATAGTTGCGCGTAAAATTCTCTTCTTTCAATAACGCATAATTGCCGATGGTAGCCGCCGGCCATTTGGTTTCATCTTTTAGGATATTATCATCCGGAACAGCACTGTACGGGTCTTTCTTCAGTGAGCAGGATGTTGCCACTGATAACAACAACAGTCCTGCAAAATATTTTGACATGTGTTTCATGATCATCTCTTTTAGCTCCTGTTAAAAATTAATTTCAAGGCCTGCAAACCATTTGGTGCTGGACGGATACTTGATGTAGTTGATACCACGGTCATCTACTTCCGGATCCAGACCGGAGAATTTGGTTAAAGTCCACAGGTTATCACCGCCCACGGAAATCCTGGCGCTTCCGATATGTGCGCGGTCCAGCCAGGCTTTTGGCAGTGCATAGCTCAGGTTCACATTCCTCAAACGCAGGTAGCTACCGTCTTCCAGGAACCGGGAAGATGGTTTATGTGAATTTTTATTTCCTTTGATCGTAAACTTCGGATGGGTGGCTATGTCGCCCGGTTTTTCCCAGCGGCTCCAGTCCTTATCCAGCTGCATCATATTATAGGTATAATATGCCCCGTCATTATCCATCAGCTCACGGGTGCTGTTATACACATCATTACCCGAAACAAAAGACAGGAAGGCGCTCAGCTGGAAGTTTTTATACGAGAAGGTATTGCGCATACCCCCGAAGAACTTCGGTGTGGCAGAACCAACTATCTGCAGGGACGCATCGTTATAGTTGTTGGTAGTGGTTTTCCCGGTTACATTACCATTGGCATCTGTGGTCAGTTTTTCCCACAGCGGATCGCCATTTGCGGGATCCACGCCGGCCCATTTGCGCATATAAAAACTACGCATATCCTGGCCCTGCTGCAGGATGAAGTACCCGCTGATGGGATCTACGATCTGGTCCTTCCCGGTATACAGTTCCGTAACCCTGTTTTTATTGAAGCCGATATTAAAATCAGTGCTCCATTTGAATGCCCCTACCAGGTTATCTGTGCTCAGGTTGATTTCAAGCCCCTTGTTACGCACGGATCCTACATTCTGTGAAATGTAGCTGTAGCCGGCAGTGGCAGGCAGCGGCACATTAAACAGGAGGTCTTTGTTATCTTTCTGGTATAATTCTATCGTCAGGTTAATCCGGTTAAACAATCCCAGGTCAATACCAAAGTTGGTATTGTAGGCTTTTTCCCAGGAAAGATCCGGTACGTTATAAATACTCTGGTAAGCGCCGGGAAAACCATTATACTGTGTATTAATAGCGTATGCCCCGATAGCGGCGTAGTCGCCTATTTCAGCGTTACCAGTGGTACCGTAACTGGCCCTTATTTTCAGGTTGGTGATTGCTTTTATCTGTTTGATAAAATTTTCTTCAGATGCCGCCCATGATGCGCCAAAGGCATAGAAGTTCCCATACTGCTGGTTGGCGCCAAACTTGGAAGAACCATCCCTTCTGAAGGAAGAAGTGAAGTAGTATTTATAATTGTAGTTATAGTTCGCCTGTACAAAATAGGAATTAAATGCGCGTGATATTTTTGTTCCGCCGATAGACATCGGAGAAGACGTACCATCCAGTACTTCTACTCCCTGCAATACGCCTTTTCCTTTTGCATTGATATCGTTCAGATTGGCTTGCTGAAATTCCGCGCCCACCAGTCCATCGATGTTATGCACCTTGTTAATGGTGTACCTGGCTTTCAACAGGTTGGAGCTGATATAACTGGCTGAATCCTGGTAATAATTATAAAGGTTACCGCGATCATCAGTACCGGAAGACGTGCGTACATCGCCGTTGCTCTCCTGGTTGTAGTGGTAATATTGTGCGCGGTTGGTAGAGCTGAATGATAACCACTTGGTGATATCATACTCCAGTTTTACCAGTGCTTCCAGCGATTGCCTTTTATTTTTAACGTAGTTGTACTGTTGGTCGTACAGGAAATTGGTCATATCCCTGCCGTACCAGGTAGCGGCTGTAAGCGGGTTTACCGGTTTTCCCTGATCGTCGTAAGCCTTATCCCATGGCAAATTGGTGTAGTACTGGTACAGCGAGCCATTTGAATTATCGTGATCGGAAGTTTGTGTTCCGGCGAAGTTGGCGCTGATGCGGAATTTATCGGAAATATTATGATCCAGGTTGAGGCGGGCGCTGAAACGCTCTACCCCGGTGCCTTTCAGGATACCGTCTTCTTTATAATAGTTTCCTCCAAGGTAGAATTTTGTTTTTTCATTGCCACCGCTGGTAGATAATTCGTAGTTCTGGTTAGTGGCATTCTGGAAGGCAAGTTTCTGCCAGTTGGTATTAATATTTCGTTGAGATGGATCCAGCGTGGCTCCTGCAGCTTTCTGCAGGTCGTACAACTCTGTTCCGCTCATGAGGTGGAAATGGCCGGTGTTGAGCTGGGCAGTTCCAACGTTAGTGCGGAAGTTCACCTGTGTTTTGCCGGCTTTACCTCTTTTGGTGGTGATCACCATTACACCGTTAGCGGCGCGGGCGCCATACAATGTAGTGGCGGCAGCATCTTTCAGGATGGTAACGCTTTCAATATCACTTGGATTGGGTAATCCGCCAATGATACCGTCTACCACTACCAAGGGGGAGTTGCCTGCAGTGAGGGTTCCGTTACCCCGGATACGGATCACTGGCGCTGAAGCCGGATCACCGGAGGTATTACCCACAAATACACCGCTCACTTTACCTTGCAACATTTTATCCATGCTGCTGGCAGTAACATCTTTCAGTTTAGCGCCGCTCACGGCCTGCGCTGCTCCTGTAAGATTTTTAGTGGTAGTGGTGGTATATCCCATTACCACTACTTCTTCCAGTTTCTTCGTATCCGCTTCCAGTTTAACATTGAGTTCGGAACGGCCGCCCGGTGTTACTTTCTGTTGCAAGTAACCGATATAGGAAAATACCAGCACACTGTTTTCAGAAGGCGCCTGGATGGTGAATTTACCGGTAGCATCGGTTACAGTGCCGGTGCTGCTGCCTTCTACAGTTACCGTTACACCTGGCAATGGGTCTTTGGTAGCGGCATCCGTTACGTACCCCGTCACTTTTACCTGTGCGGCGCCGGCAGGAGTAATTACCACCAGGTTGTTTTCCAATACACGATAGGTAACATTGGAATTGTTGAATAGCTCCTTCAGTACTTCATTGATCTTTTTATCTTTCACATCAATGGTCACTGCCTTATTCAGATCAGTAAAGTTTTCGTTATAGAAGAAGCGATAGTTGCTGCTGTTTTCAATGAGTTTAAATACATCTTTCACGCTCTTGTTTTCAGCATGCAGTTCTTTTATTTTATCCTGCGCGTAAGCGTTAGCGGATACCTGTAAAAAACCTCCGAAAATCAGCAGACCCGTCAATTTCATCATGAGCAATAATTTTCGCCCGGGGCAAAAAAATGCCGCCGGGTTTGCAGTGGATTTCATAAACTTGTATAGATTTTAGTTAAACGAATAATTACGGTGGCTGCCCGTCGCAAAGGCAACCCACCAATGAGTGATTTTCGTTGATTGGGGTAAGTCGCATTACCCCAATTTTTTTAGTCCTTCATACCGGGCATGTAAATTGGTTTTTACAGGTGATTGAATGATGGTTTTTCTACGACCGGGTTATTACCGGCTCTTAAATGCGTTGTTATATTTTTCTTTCAGTTCTTCATCCAGCGCCAGGGTCACTACACCTTTGTCTATATGGTATTTCAGTGGCGCTGTAAGTTTTAAGATGTTCAGTACCTGCTCCAGTGTTTCCTGGCGGAAAGTGCCGCTGAACCGGTATTCTTTCAGTTCCTGTTCTTTAAATACCACCTTTACGTTAAACCGGCGTTCCATTGTAACCGCCAGTTCATCCATTGTTTGGGCGGCCACTATCCAGTTGCCGTCTTTCCAGGCAGTATATATTTCTGTATTGTTCACTTCCCTGCTTTCTATCGGGGCAGCTGTGGAGCTGTCGCCGCCAGATACAGGCGTTTTCAGTTGTTCACTATTGTTTACCGGTAACGGTTTTTTATACACAACATGTTGATGCGGTTTCATCATCAATCCGAAAGGTGTGGTGGTTTTGCTGCCGTCTATCTTCACTTCCCCGTCTACCAGCGTGGTTACCACAGTTTTGTCTTCCGGGTATGCCTTTACGTTGAAAGATGTGCCCAGCGCGAGTATCCTCAGATCGGAAGCTTTTACCGTAAATGGTTTTTGTGCATTGGTATGCACTTTAAAGAAAGCCTCTCCTTCCAGTTTCACTTCGCGGCCGCTGAGGTTGTACGACTGTGCATATTGCAGTTTACTGCCTGCATTCAGCCATACTTCCGTGCCATCAGACAATTCAATTTTGGTGGTAGCCCCTTTCGGGCTGGTCACCGTTACCAGCGCATTGCTGGCGTTATCCTTTTTGCCGTAGGCCCAGGCATATACCAGGCCGCCGCCAATTAAAAAAGGCAGTGTATAGGAGGCGGCCACGCGGAAATAATATCTCCATTTGCGGATGGCCAATGGCGCCGTTCCTAATTGCAAGCTATCCCAGGCTGTATTGGCGTCATAATTCCCTTCCCGTGCTGTTGCCTGCCAGGCATCCCTGAGCTCCAGGAAATAAGCCTGGTTCTCCGCGGTAGCATTGATCCAGTGTATCAGTGCTGCCTGCTCATCCATGGAAATATTGCCGGACAAAAAACGCGCAATCAGGTCGTCTGCCTGCTCCTGTGTATAGTTAGGCCCCATCATATAGAAAACAAGTAGTAAGACAACATTTAATGCCCGGCAGGGTGACAAGCCCGGAAAAAAAATTCAATTTATTTTAAATCCTGCTTCAAAAGGGGCAGTAATTCATCCCGTAACCTTTGCAGGGCGCGGGTCATCTGGGTTTTTACAGTATTGATGGAGATGCCAAGGCGGTGGGAAATTTCCGGGTAGCTCAATTCTTCAAAGCGGCTAAGCCGGAACACGTCCTGGCATTGGGGAGGTAATTTGCGGATAGCCTTTTCCGCCATCAGCTCAAGTTCGGATTGTTCCAGTTTTGCGGCCGGCGAATGGGCCGGGGAGATGCTAAAGAGGGAGATACGGGATTCGAGTTGCTGAAGCTCTTCGCTACCGTATTGTGTGCGGACTTTATTTTGTTTGATATAATTGAGGCAATTGTTCTGGACAGCGCGGTACAGGTATGCTTTTTCAGATACCTGTATATCAAGCTCCGTATACTTTTCCCATATCTTCAGAAAAGTATCCTGCACAATTTCTTCCGCCAGTTCATGTCTGTTTACGAAATCAAAGGCAAATGTACAGAGCGCGGCATAATACTCCTTGAATAATGATTCAAAAGCGGGTAGCTGACGTTGTTTCCTGTTGATATTTTTACTTACTTCCTCCAAAATGTTCCTTCATCCACAAAATTGTTCACTGTGGCGAAAAGATACGTAAAGTAGGTTCAATAAAAAAACGCGGGTCATGAACCCGCGTTTTATCATCTTTAACTTATTGAATTACATACATAAACCGCCACAGGTGCTGATCGTCTGGCCGGTTACATAGCTACTCATATCAGAGGCCAGGAACAGGCAAACATTGGCAATATCTTCCGGTGAGCCGAAGCGGGCCAGCGGAATCTGGGCAATATAATTGGCAGCGCCCTCTCCTTCTTTGAGGTAGCTGGTCATATCTGTTTCTACAAAACCCGGCGCCACTGCATTACAACGGATGTTGCGGCTACCCAGCTCCTGTGCAATGGACTTGGTGAACCCGATAATACCCGCTTTGGAAGCTGCATAGCTGCTTTGGCCGGCGTTACCCATGATACCGATTACGGAGCTCATATTAATGATACTGCCGCTTTTAGCTTTCATCATAGGGCGTATTACGTGTTTGGTCATGTTATACACGCTTTTCAGGTTGATGTTCATTACATCATCCCACTGATCAGGGCTCATACGCAACAGCAGGTTATCTTTTGAGATACCGGCGTTATTCACACAAATATCGATCTTACCAAATTCTTTCAACACATCCGCCACCAGCGTTTCCGTTTCTTCATACACGCCTGCATTGGATTTGTAGGCTTTGGCCTTTACCCCCAGAGCAGTGAGCTTTGCTTCCAGTGCCTGGGCTTTTTCATCGGAGCTAACATATGTAAACGCTACATCTGCTCCCTGTGCTGCAAATTTCAACGCAATTGCTTCCCCGATACCGCGGCTGGCGCCTGTTACTATGGCTACTTTGTTCTCCAGTAATTTCATGTTATAGTTGATAGGTTTTAAGCATTCATATGATTTGCCGCAAATTGCCGGATCTCTTCCAGGTATTTGCGGTCATTATTCAGCCGGGGCACTTTATGTTGCCCACCCAGTTTGCCTTTGCTTTTCAGAAATTCGCAAAAAGTTCCCTGTGGCATCACATGCACCACCGGCATATGCAAGGCAATATCCTTGTATCTTTTGGCTTCGTAGTCTGAGTTGATGGTTTTCAGTGTACCGTCCAGCACTGAAATAAAGCGATCCAGGTCATCCGGCGCTACTTCAAATTCCACCAGCCATTCATGCCCGCCGTTACCATGGTCGCTGAAATAAACAGGAGCAGCGGTGTAATCATTTACCACGGCGCCTGTAGCTTCACAGGCTTTGGCTACTGCGGTATCAGAATTTTCCACAATCACTTCTTCCCCGAAAGCATTAATAAACGACTTGGTTCTGCCGCTAACTTTAATACGATAAGGGATCAGGGAAGTAAATTGTATGGTGTCTCCTACCATATAACGCCATAAGCCGCCATTGGTGCTGATCACCAGCGCATAGTTCTTTCCCAGTTCCACTTCCTGCAATTGCAGGGTTTGCGGATTTTCTTTGTTTAACTCTTCCATTGGCATAAACTCATAGAAGATGCCATGGTTGAGAAACAGGAGTAGCCCTTCTTCCCCTATTACATCCTGGGCGGCAAAGAAGCCTTCGGAAGCATTATAGGTTTCCTGGTAATGCATTAAAGGATTGCGTATCAGCTTTTTAAACTGTTCGCGGTAAGGCGTGAAGCTTACACCCCCATGCATATAAAGTTCCAGGTTGGGCCATACATCGGCCAGGTTATCTGTGCCGGTGAGCTCAAAAATGCGTTTAATCAACACGATGGTCCAGGTAGGCACCCCTGCAATAGAGGTTACATTTTCATGGATCACGGCGTTGGCCATCCGCTCTATTTTCTCTTCCCATTCGTCCATCAGGGCTATTTCCAGGTCCGGTGTGCGGATCATATTGCCGTAAAACGGCATATTCTGGAGCATTACAGCGCTCAGATCGCCGAAATAGGAATCACTGTTTTCCGAGAGTTTGTTCACCTGGTGACTGCCGCCTATTACCAGCGATTTCCCTGTAAATACGTCGGAGTCCGGGAAATTATTGTAGTAAAGGGAGATAACGTCCCTGCCGGAGCGGTAGTGACATTCATCCAGGCTTTCCACTGTAACGGGAATAAATTTGCTTTTATCTGCAGTGGTACCACTCGATTTTGCAAACCATTTGATAGGCGTATTCCAGAGCACATTCTGCTGTCCCTCCATCGTGCGTTGTATATATGGCTTGATGGTATCATAAGTATGAATCGGAACCTGTTGCTTATACTCGTCTATCTTATAAATCTTTGAAAAGCCGTACTGCTTACCAAATTCGGTATACTGGGCTGCACTGATAAGGTTTTGGAATACCTGCTGCTGCACCTGCACGGGATATTGCATAAAATACGCAATACGCCCCATTCGCAATCTTGCCAGTTGTGATATTGCAGGACTTAAAATTCTCATATAGGATGCTGTAGAATTATTTTTATTGTTTAGCTGCTTCGTCCAGGTAATCTTTACGGCGAAGAATAAAATTCTGGCCAAGATACACTTTTCTTACCTGTTCATCGGCTGCCAGCTCTTCGGCTGATCCTGATTTCAGGATTTTACCTTCAAACAATAAATAAGCCCGGTCAGTAATGGACAATGTTTCCTGTACGTTATGGTCTGTGATCAGGATGCCTATATTTTTGTACTTCAGTTTGGCTACAATTCCCTGGATATCCTCTACCGCGATAGGGTCGATACCGGCAAAAGGCTCATCCAGCAGGATAAATTTGGGATCTACGGCAAGTGCGCGGGCTATTTCTGTACGGCG
Organism: Chitinophaga sp.; assembly: GCA_039593235.1. Taxonomy (GTDB): domain Bacteria; phylum Bacteroidota; class Bacteroidia; order Chitinophagales; family Chitinophagaceae; genus Chitinophaga. The sequence goes on from JBCNPS010000235.1 coordinate 8,720, forward strand.
GCGTTCCCCTCCGCTTAATACATCGCCCGGGCTTTTACGTACATGGGTAAGCCGGAACTCCGCCAGAAGGCTTTCCAGCTTATCTTTCTGCTCTGCTTTCTTCAATTTGGTCATTTCCAGTACGGCGGCAATATTATCCTCCACACTCAGTTTCCGGAATACAGACGCTTCCTGGGGCAAATAGCCAATACCCATCTGCGCCCGTTTGTACATGGGCAGCTTGGTAATGTTCTGACCATCCAGGTACACATTCCCTTCATCGGGCTTAATAAGCCCTACTACCATGTAAAAGGAGGTGGTTTTACCCGCTCCGTTGGGGCCCAGCAGCCCTACAATCTCCCCCTGGGACACTTCCACAGATACATGGTTTACCACCGTTCTGTTGCCGTAACGCTTTACCAGCTGGTCTGTATGTATTCTTAATGCCATATGATCAAACTTAGCAAAAATAAACAATTCATCCAGTTAGCCTAGTTATAGTTATCCTAAGATTAAAAATGATCTGATAATAATAAGGGGATATCTTATTTTTGCCCGCGTAATTTTAGCAGGAAGCAGGCTTTATATCCAGCCGCCGTCCGCAAAGCTTATAACTTTATGAAAGTAACTGAACATATTGCCAAGGCCAAAGACACCCTGATTTCTTTTGAAATCCTCCCTCCGCTTAAAGGAAAGAGTATTGAGTCTATCTATGACCACCTGGATCCGTTGATGGAATTTAAGCCTGCGTTCATTAATGTGACCTACCATCGTAGTGAACATATGTTTAAGAAAAAGGCCGACGGTTCCTTCGAAAAGGTGGAGATCCGCAAACGCCCCGGTACGGTGGGCATTTGCGCGGCTATTATGAACCATTATAACGTAGATGCGGTACCACACCTCATTTGCGGCGGTTTTAGCCGCGAAGAAACGGAAAACGCCCTGATAGACCTTAATTTCCTGGGGATAGATAATGTACTGGTTTTACGCGGAGACGCCCCTAAAAACGAAACTTTCTTCGAACCTGATCCGCATGGGCACAGCTATGCCATTGAATTGCTGGACCAGGTGGCGCATATGAATAACGGTGTATACCTGGAAGACGATCTGCAAAGCGGTGTGAAAACCAATTTTTGTATCGGCGTAGCCGGCTACCCGGAAAAACACTTTGAAGCACCCAATATGCAAACAGACCTTTCCCACCTGAAACGTAAGGTGGAGAACGGGGCTGATTATATTGTTACACAAATGTTCTTCGACAACCAGAAGTTCTTTGACTTTGTGAACAAATGCCGTGAAATGGGTATTACAGTGCCCATTATCCCGGGGTTGAAGCCATTAACCTCCAGGAAGCAAATGACTATGCTGCCACGCATTTTCCATGTAGACCTTCCTACAGACCTCTCCACAGAGATCATGAAATGCAAAACAGACAAGGATGTGGAGTTGGTAGGTACTGAATGGCTCATTGCACAGTCAAAAGAACTGAAAGCCTTTGGTGTGCCAGTACTCCACTATTACACCCTGGGTAAACCTAAGGTAGTACGCCAGGCTGTACGCACCAGGTTGGCATAGGCCGGCTCGATGTGGACCTTCACCTCGATGGTCTTC
>JBCNPS010000236.1:0-10286 GCA_039593235.1 Chitinophaga sp.
AGCGGCTGCTCGACGCCACCTACATCCAACAGCAGGCGGCGCGGGCGCAGTAAGCGCTACTTGCCATCATGCATCAAAAAGATATCCGCAGGATCCTTGACAGTGACATTTACAAGCCGATGTCGACCAGCACCGTATCGGGGTATGATTTCCTGCTGCGCAACAGGCACAATGAAGCCATGAAGGAAGTGCTGCGGTTTATTGCAGAAACGGATGTATACATCGCGGTCAGCAATGTTTCGAGGGAGCGGCATTTTTGTTATGCCACGGCGGTGGAAAAAGAAGAAAACATATTGCAGGTACGGAATCTCAGGCATCCCTGTATTTCAAAGGCGGTGGGCAACGATCTACACATGGAGGAAGGCAGCAATGTGCTGTTCCTCACGGGGGCCAATATGGCGGGTAAGTCAACCTGGATGAAATCTATTGGTATCGGCATGTACATGGCGCATATCGGTTTCCCGGTGGCTGCTTCTGAAATGATATTTTCCGTGCGTGAAGGCATCTTCTCCAGTATCAACGTGGCGGACAACATAGCTATGGGATACAGCCATTTCTATGCGGAAGTAGTAAGGGTAAAGGATGCCGCCCTGGCGGCGGCTACCGGCGAGCACCTCTTGCTGATGTTCGATGAATTGTTCAAGGGCACCAATGTGAAAGATGCCTTTGATGGTACCCTGGCGGTTACGAGAGGGTTTTCCGAATACAATAATTGCCTGTTTATCGTTTCCACCCATATCATTGAAGTGGGAGAAGAGCTGAAAGACCTGCCCAATGTGCAGTTCCGGTATATGCCTACTGTACTGGAAGGAAATGTGCCCCGGTACACTTATACTTTACAGGAAGGTATTACGGAAGACCGGCAAGGTATGATGATCATCGAAAACGAGGGGATCATTGCGCTTATCAATAAAATGTAAATAGTCATTTGTCCTGGCACGGCCATAGGCCGGATGGATCATTATCTTTTTAAAAATCACCCATAGCATGAAGCAAATATTTGCCTCAGGGATACTTATGTCCCTACTCTCCACAGCTGCCGTGGCCCAGGTACAGCCTTTCACCGGGTTTACCAGGCAGGATCTGAAAGATGATTTTACATACGCTGTTAAGCTGTTGAAGCAGCAGCATCCGAATCCTTATAAATTCACTGACACCATTGCCTTCAATCGTAAAATGGATTCCCTCATAGAGCGGCTGGATAAAGATCCTTCGCTCGTAAGCGCTTTGCGGTATTCTCCCATACAGTTATTCAATGATGTGCACCTGAAACTGGATTATGAAGAGGAGCGGGTAGTAGATGTATTTTATGGGATGAATCACTTTCCGCTGGCTACCACCACTTTTAAAGACAGGATCATTGTGAATGCCAAAGGAGAAACCATCCCTTTTGGCGCCGAGATACTAAGTATTAATAAAATGCCCGCCGCGCAGTTGCTCAGTGAAATTGGCTACGTTACTTACAGCGATGGCTTTATCAAAACGGGCGCCGACCGTACCGGCGCCAACCTGAGTTTGTTTATCAGTCTCGTTTTCCCGGAAGCCAGCAGCTATGAAGTGGTATATAAAGCCTATGGCGCTAAAAATCCAACCACCACAACGTTAAAAGCAGTAGACGCTAAAACCGGTTATCATAACCGGAACCTGGGAGAGCTGCCCTTTAATACCTTCCTGAAGCGTGGTTATATAACAAAGGAATACCAGGAAAAGGAATCTACCGCTATCCTCACCGTTCTTACCTTTATGCTGCAGGAGAATGCCATGTATAAAGAGCTGAGCGATTTTTTTGCAGAAGTGAAAAAGCGTCATATCAGCAATGTTATTATAGATATCCGGTCGAACGGCGGCGGCAACCCTAACATGTCCGCACTGCTGTATTCCTTTGTGGCCTTACAACCTTTCGACAATGTATTTAATTACCGCACAAAGAACATACAACTGCATGATCCCGAAAACCTGTTAAACGGTTATGGCAACAAAATGGGCGACGACGAAGTAAAGCAAACAGAGAACTTCCTGAAACAACGGTTCGATTACGATAGTACAAAAGGGTTTTATTATGGCAATGCGCGCCTGGCAGAAGGTTCTATTTCCAACTACCCGCCTGATAAGAACAATTTTAAAGGGAATGTGTATGTGTTGATCAGCGGGGGCACGGTAAGTGCGGCCACCTACTTTGCCGCGCTGGTTAAGAATAATAAGCGCGGTATGCTGGTAGGTACAGAAACCGGTAGCGGCGAAGCATCCACTACAGCGGCATGGTTCAATACCTATACGCTGCCAAAAACAAAAAGCAAGTTAACCATCCCGATGAGCGAAGTATATTTTATGAAGGCGAAGGAGGATAACGGGCGAGGCTGTATGCCGGATAGAGAGCTGAGTTTTGAAGCGTTCCAGGAATATATCCATGCGGGTAAGGATCCGGAAATCCAGTATACGGCGGATATGATCCGGAGTGGTAAGCGATAGTAGCCGGAAATATTTCACAAATGCCACAAGGTGAGGATGGGGACTAATTTCCCGGCCGCAGGTTAAAACTGATCCTCCAGATGCTGTTGCCCGCATCATCCGCTACCAGCAATGCGCCGTCTTTTGCAACAGCTACGCCCACCGGCCGCCCATGTACCTCGCTCTTGCCTTCATCTGCAATAAAGCCTGTCAGGAAATCTTCCGCTTTCCCGGCAGGCTTCCCATCTTTAAAGGGGATGTAAATAACTTTATACCCCGACAGATGGGTGCGGTTCCATGAACCATGTTGGCCTATAAAGGCGCCGTTCCTGTATTTTTCGGGGAACATATTTCCCTTGTAAAAAACAAGTCCCAGCGAAGCCGTATGAGCTATCAGGGGCACATCCGGCACTATCGCGGTTTTCACCAGCGCTGTTGCCTGGCCTTTGAAAGCGGGATCTTCATGCTGGCCGAAATAAGCATATGGCCAGCCATAAAAACCACCGTCCTTTACACTGGTGAAATAATCCGGTACCAGGTCGTCGCCCAGCTGATCCCGCTCATTTACTACCGTCCAGAGTGTATGTGTGCCTGCGGCCCAGTCCATACCCACGGGGTTGCGCAATCCGCTGGCATATATCCGCATGTTACTGCCATCGGGGTTCACTTCTAAAATGGCCGCCCTGTTCTTTTCATTTTCCATACCGTGCTCGGCTGCGTTGGTGCCTGAACCAACAGAAACATACAACTTAGATCCATCTTCACTGGCAATCAGATTCCTGGCCCAATGGTTATTATAGCCACCGGCCGGCAATGGCAGGATCTTTTTTCCTTCCGCAGTGATACTGGTCATTCCTGGCTGGTAAGGATATTGCATCAGTCCGTCGGTGTTAGCCACATAAAATTTATCATTCAGCACCAGCATTCCCATGGGCTGGTTCAGATTTTTCATAAACGTATAGCGCTCGTCGGGATGCCCGTCGTTATTGGTATCGCGGAACATGGTGATCCGGTTGGCGGTGATACTGTTATTCTCCGATTTCGCCTTGCCGCTTACCGTGTTGATCACCTCCTGTGTAAACCGTTTGATGGCATGGGCTTCCGACACAAAAACATCGCCATTGGGCGCTACAAAGATCCAGCGGGGATTTTTCAGGCCATCCGCAAATTTGGTCACTACAAAACCTGGCGGGGCAATGGGCCGGGTATCATCGTGCCATCCTATTACATTACTGAAATTGGTGACCGATGGCGTAGCGCCGGGAACCGGCAGTGAATCGGGCGGGGTATTGTTGGCCATTTCCAGTGAATCCAGCGGGGGATGAACCGCTTTTTTCCCAGACCCGTTGCAGCCATGTAAGGCTGCCAATACAAGTGCAAAAGTTGCGGACAGCAGGAGCTTTTCCATAAAAAGTACTTGATTTTGTGGTAGGAATGTATAGGGATGCCACGGATAGTAAGCGGGCTAAAACAAGAATGATCACTGTTTACAACACTTAATACAGGCGTTAGGTTTACAAACAGCCGTGATTTATACCCGGTAGATGGTATAAACCTGCTTTCTATGATAATGCCCTGTTTATTATTATCTTACCCGGGTAATTTACAGCACATGAAACAAAAAATTATACTCAGCTTTCTTATACAGCTGGCAATATTTCCGGCCTGTTTTGCCCAGCATTCAAATGAGGCGGCGGTTGATTACCATCTGCCGGATGTAATGCGTACGCAATCCGGTAAAATAGTAAATACGGTGGCAGATTGGGAGAAGACCCGCCGGCCCGAAATAGCCGCGTTATTTGAAGAGAATGTTCAGGGTAAAACGCCTGTAAAAAATATGCCATTGAGGTTTGTATCGCTATCGGTAAGTCATAATGCATTAAATGGAACAGCTACCCGGAAACAGGTGCGGGTCTATTTTTCGCGGGATGAAAAATATTATATGGATATTCTGCTTTATCTGCCCAATAAACAGAACAAGCCTGTACCCATGTTTGTGGGATTGAACTTTGGAGGTAACCAGGTGGTGAATGCCGATACAGGAATACTCATTTCAAAGAGGTGGGTTAAATACGCGCCTGAGCCTGCCTATAAAGATCATTTGGCAACAGCCGCTTCACGTGGTATACAAAGCAACGATTGGTGCGTTGAAAAAATTATCGCGGCAGGGTATGGGGTGGCTACCGTGTACTATGGCGATCTTCAGCCCGACAGTGCAAACAGCGTGAATGCAGGCGTGGCTCCATTGTTTTACAGGAAAGGGCAAAAAGCGCCTGCTGCCGGTGAATGGGGCGCTATAGGTGTATGGGCCTGGGGTTTAAGCCGGGCGCTCGATTACATGGAAACAGACAGCGATATTGATTCAAAAAAGGTGATAGTGATGGGGCATTCCCGTTTAGGTAAAACAGCGCTTTGGGCTGGCGCGCAGGACCAGCGTTTTGCTTTGGTGATTTCCAATAATTCGGGAGAGGGAGGCGCCGCCATTACGAGAAGGAAATACGGTGAAACCATTGCTGTTATGAATAAGGCATTCCCTCACTGGTTTTGCGGGAATTTTAAAAAGTATAATGATAAGGAAGATGAATTACCGGTAGATTTCCACGAATTAATTGCATTAATTGCGCCGAGGCCGGTATATATAGCCAGCGCCTCGGAAGATCAGTGGGCGGATCCTTTGGGAGAATACCTGTCCGGATGGTATGCCACGCCGGTATATGCATTGTATGGGTTGAAAGGATTGAGCACACCTGTTCCGCCGGGTATCAGCCAGCCGGTTGGCGATGGGGTGATAGGGTATCATATCAGGAAAGGCGAACATGCCATAACGCCTTACGACTGGGACCAATATATACGTTTTGCAAACCGGTTCTTCAATAATTAACAACGGCTTAATTGAACTTTTCCCTGAATGCTAAAGGAGAAAGGTTGGTTTTTGCCTTGAACAGCCTGCTGAATGACTGCGGGTGGTCAAAACCCAGGCTATAGGCAATTTCACTCACGGATTGCTGCGTTGTGGATAGTTGCGTTTTTGCATGTTCAATCAGCCTGTCCTGGAGGTAGTGTTGCGTGCTTTTCCCGGTCAGCGACTTCAGCAAGCCGCTCAGGTAGCCTGCAGAAACATTTAAAGAGGAGGCCACCTCCTTAACGGTTGGTACTCCTTCCACAGATAGTGCCTCACTCTTTAAATAGCTGTCCAACAAGGATTCCAGGCGGTCAAGGATCGAATGGCCCGATCTTTTACGGGTAATGAACTGCCGCTGGTAAAACCTGTCGGCATAGGTTAAAAGCAGCTCCAACTGCGCAATGATCACAGGATCACTGAATTTATCGATGTTGTTCCCGTATTCCTGCCTGATGTTTTCCATGATGCCAAGAACAGACTTTTCCTCTTTATCTGAAAGGAAAAGCGCCTCACTGACCGAATATCCAAAATAATCGTATTGCCTGATCTTCTTTGCAAGCGTGGTTTTCCAAAGAAAGTCGGGATGGATGAGCAGTACCCAACCGGAGCGGTTTGTGATGGCTGCTTCTTCAGGCTCCACTTCAAATACCTGGCCTGGCGCCATGAAGAATATAACGCCTTCCTCGAAATCTCCCGGCTGCTGTCCATATTTCATATTGCCCTTAAAATCCCTGTCGATAAGGATGGAATAAAAGTCGAACATGAAACCCATGCTGGCCTTACAGGGCAGCTGTATGGAGCTGTAATCGATCACACTGATCAGTGGATGTTCCGGTTTTGGAAGCCCCATCACCTTATGGTATTCACTGATTGTTTTTATCCGGTGGATGATCCTGTTTCCCATACCCTAAGTTACTTATAATTGTTTAGCGACTGCCGCACATATGCAGGCTGTTACTGATGTGTGATCTCTTCCAGTTTCTTTACCAGGTTTCCCGGTTGTTCACGCATTGCGTAGTGCCCGCCTTCAAGCGTGTAGATCTTCCATTTCCTTGCCCTGGCTTTTTCTATTCCCATTTTATCGTGGGCAGGACTTCCTTTACCGTCTTTCGTCATCTGGAGAAATGCTGTCGGGATCTTTTTTGCCGCCGGGTTGCTGATTTGCAGCGGCTCGGTAAAGGTATTCAATGGCTGCGGTACATCCATAGGGGGAACAGGCTTTGTAGCGCCGAAGGGATACAGCACCATGCCGTCCTTGATATTGCCCCTGGTCATTGGTTCCCACAGATCGCCACACACGTCTTTTGCACTTTCTCCGTTGTTGGGTACCATTGCATCCAGGTAGATCAGTTGTTTGATCCGGCCAGGCGCCTGTTCCGCCACCCCGGAAATAACCATGCCTCCGTAACTGTGACCTACAAGGATGATATCATGCAGATCTTCGAACCTGATCACGTTCAGTATATCATTGATGTAGGTGGTGAGGTTGATACCCGGATGGGAAAGATGTACCCTTTCCCCAAGGCCTGTAAGTGTGGGCCGGTAAACGATGTGGCCATGTGCGCTTAAGATCGAATCTACTTTTGCGTAGTCCCAGCCACCATCCCATGCACCGGGAACAAAAAGAAAAGTACGGGCATGCTGTTGCTGTCCGTAAGCGAACGAAGAAAGGAAAGTGCTTAAAATAAAAATTAGCTTTTTCATAAAAATGCCTGATTGAAATAAATTGTTTGTGATACAAAATTGAGGCATGGCAGGCAGGGAGGCTTAACCGTATCTGCTTTTATTGTAACAAAATATGAGGTTGGGGGATAGGAGGTTATTAATTTTCAAGCCAGCGGCTGGACAAAGAGTATTGTAGAGTAGAGCATCCTGCCATTGGACATGATAGAAGATATATAACAGGAGTTTCCGGTTTATTTATGGAAATGCGGACAATCGCAGTAATCTTTGAACATTGGGTAATTGTTTGTGAATTTTATGTAAATAAAAAGTGTTAAATTTACGCTTCTGTAATTCTAATGTATTATATTAAAAATTCATAGCGTATCTTAAATTAATCCCTTCACAATGTCAAAGATAACTGAGACGGACTTTTATCTTCCAGAAGTATATCCCGTTATTTATCACCAAAACTTCACAAATAGCGCGAATAAGCCTTTATTGATTACCGGAATTGAAAAACAAAATGGATCCAAGGATGATTTTGTTGTTAAGTTGAGGTCTGCCGAAAGAATGTCTAATGAAGCATTTATGAGGGAGTTACTGGGAGCTTTCATTGCTTTGGAGTTAGATATTGCAGTTGTTAAGCCTGCTATAATAGATGTAGGGGAGGAGTTTCTTGAACTTCTTAAGGGGCGTGATTGTTGGATTGTTGCAGGTAAAAGTATAGGTTATAACTATGGATCCCAGTATATTAAAGGCTATAATACTCTGATTTTAAATCAGTCGTTAAATGACAAATTATTGCCTTTTGCGCAAAACATATTTGTATTTGATCTACTTATTCAAAATATGGATCGTACTGAGTCTAAGCCCAATATGTTAGCAAATGGAGAAGAAATTGTAATTTTAGATCATGAAATCGCATTTGGTTTTGTGTTTGATCTTTTTTTAAAGGGAAATCCAGGTGAATTTAAGGATTCAGACTATCATTGGATAAATAACCATTGCCTTTTGTCATTAATTCGCGGTAAACCATTTGATTTCGAAAATTTTAGTGTTAAATTGAACCGGTTGGATGATTCTTTTTGGAAGAAAGCTTGGGAATTAACCCCAGACGATTGGAAGAATAAAAACCAGTTTGATAAAATTAGAGATTTCATATCAACTGTAAGAGATAATAGAAATGTTTTCATTCAGGAACTTAAAAAAATCATGTCATGATAACCTATCAATATCAAATCTTGCGTTTTCTGCCAGATAGGGTAAATGGCGAGTTTATTAACCTAGGTGTTGTTATTTATAATCCTGGTGATAATGAATTAATCGGTAAATTCAATCAAAGGTCACATAGGATTTCATCGATATTTCCATCGGCAAATACTCGCCATATTGTACGTATAACAAAGTTTTTTCAGCAAGAAATTAATATAAAATCAGAACGGTTAAAATCTGAGTTATATTTTGAACAATCGGAAGATCTGGGAAGTTTCACAAAGGGAATCCTACCGAAAGATGATAGTGCTCTTTTCTTTACAGAGGTAAAGAAAGGATATGATATAAATAGTTCTGCTGCTTTGAATGATTTGTATAAGAAATATGTTTTACAAAATGAGAGCGATGAATTAAGAGAATCTCTCAGTGATAAAGAAGTATGGAGTAAATATTATAAAGAATATTTTGATACATTAGGTATATCTTCCCATTTGCATTCTCATACAGTTGTAACTAGTAATGATGAGCTAGAGTTTGAAAAGGCATGGAAAAATGGTAAATGGAATTGTTTTGAATCAGTTTCCTTTGACTTAACAAAACCCGATGCAATTAAGAACAAAGTTTATAAATGGATAGGGAAAATAGATGAGCTTAATACAGCGAAGGAGCCTCTCAATTTATACTTATTGAGTATTTTTCCTGAATCTAATGTGGAATTAACAAAGTTTATTATCGATAAACTAGGAAAAATTAGAGGGAAAAAGACAGATGTTAGTTTAATTACTAAAGAGAATGTCCACAACTATGTAAGGAAGATAAAAGAAGATATTGATCAGCATTACAATAATTCATAGAGGAATATTCAAGGATAGTATCTTTACATTAAAAGACCAGCCTTATGAGCGGGTCTTTTCTTTTGTGCCGTGGATTCCTGCTGAGTTGATACAAGCAAAGAGTTGGTCGAATTTATCAGGATATAAAAAAATGGTCGGCGTCACATAGAAGATCGCTAGTCCCATAACATCATCAGTAGATTACTGAGGAGATTGTCCCCTTAACCCATCCCTGCATTGGTAAAAACCTGATGTTTAATTATCTTTCATGCCTGAACAAACATATTTCTCTTGCTCATAAAAGCTGCGATATTAACCCGGACCCGGCTGGTCCTGCTTTTTGCTGCCCTGCTGGCGGTTTCCTGTTCCTGCCTGGCTCAAAACGGAACCGCTTTCACTGGGTATGGGAAGGTACCCGTAAAAACCCCGGACTCCCTTTTGCGGAAAGTACATCTTGCCAGCAGTATCAAAGAAAAAATACTGGCCTTACAGCCTTTGTTGGCTTTCCATGCCGCCCATGGCACCACGGATTCCGTGATCATTTATGCACAGCAACTCATCGGTAGCCTTAACCAAAGCGATCTTTCGGCTGCAGATAAACAGTCCTACCAGGTGTCCCTTTATCTTACCCTGGCCAACGCTTACAGTGAGGAAGGGCTGTACGACGAGGCGCTGCGTTATTACCTGCAGGGCGCCGGCATTGCGGAATCTGTAGGCAACAACGCCGCTGTGAATGACAATAAAATGGGCATCGCCAACGTATATGCAGCCCGTAATGAACACGACAAAGCCATCGCTGCATACAATGATCTGCTGAATACCGTGCAGGATGCACAACTGGAACATTTGGTGTATGAGCGGCTGGGCATCATTTTCCTGGAGCAGAAAAACCTGCTTCAGGCAAAACGGTATACTGAAAAAGCACTGGCTTATTTCCACCAGCAACACCAGGAAAAAAAGGAACTGCAGGCCAAACTTACGCTTGGTATCATTGCAGAACTAAGCCAGCAAACCGATGAAGCGTACACCATTTACAATGAAGTGAAGAACAATGCTGAGCAGCGCCAGTTTTTTGACCTGTATATCCGTGCCGGGCAGCGGATGGGCGATCTGCTGATGGCCCGGAAGGATTATGATAACGCAAAGGTGCTGCTATCCCTGGTATACACGAACGCGCTTCAGTGGAACGACCTGGAAGCACAGCTGAAAGTATTGAACAGTCTTCG
>JBCNPS010000237.1:0-10276 GCA_039593235.1 Chitinophaga sp.
GGTTTCAGGTGAGGGTGGAAGGGGTGAGTGAGCAGGGGTTGATGGGGAAGGGGGTGGTGGAGGTGGAGGTTGAAAGAGGGGAATAGAGCGGGAATTGCTATCTTGTAAATTCTCCCCCCCGTCCGATTGATCTAAATCTACTAAAGGCTTCGTAGGAGACCTTATAAGTTTAAAATCTTTCCTATCGATAATTATCTTACGGGATTTATTACAATCGGCGAATTATCATAGTGACTTATAAAGCTACTGATCTCTGAAAACTTACTACTTATAGAGTTTTATCAACTTATTTAATTTACTAATAATCAATACATTATAGAGGGTCTCTAATTTCGTCTCTAATTAGTCTCTAATTTCAACTCTAATTAGTCTAATGAAGTATAGCATGTGATCGGAATACAGAATAATTTAATTTTTTTGAGCTAATACCCATTTAGACATCGCGTCAGATCCAATATTTTTTAATCTTTCTTGTTTTCTAAGGGTGGATAATAAATTATTAATTTTGATTTTCTTTTGCTTTTCATCCATCCAGTCCGGTAATTTTTGCCATAACAAATCATCCACATCTTTTCTATTTAAATGTCCATGTTCTCTTACCGATTTTTCAATAAAGTCTAGATAATACGAATTATCAAACCCTCTATTTTTTGAATAATCTGCTTTTTTTCCTATTACTTGTGCGATCCTTTGAGCAATATAAAAGTTCGGTTTTCGTCCTTCAATAAGGTTTTTTGATTTTAAATATTTTTCTTCCTCAACGTTTAAGGGTAATCTTTTCTGAACTCTATCAAGAAGAATAATTTCTTCCAGGGTAAGATCTGTATTAGATGCAAGAGTACGTGCATACGCTTGATTTAGAATCTTTCCGGTTAAAGTAACTTTAACTCTTTCGTTACTCAAATCATAATCAGGTAAAGGGAAAAAACGATACCGTTGAAAATTAAACATCTTTCTAATTCCACCTCCAGCAGTATCGACCATTTTAAGATTAAACATCGCATTAGCTAAAAATTTATTTCGGTATTGCTCCTCCGGCGCATTATCAATTATAACCTTTTCTACAGATCCCGGAATAAAAGTGCCTGCGTTAGTAAATGTCAATTGGTCCTCAGACTCAATAACATTAATACGTCCTGCTTTAGTATAATCTTGATGAGCAATACAATTATTAATAGCCTCTCTAATTGCATACGGTTCGTATTGATCTACTTCTTCAGGAAAAAGAGTGCCATCTTTTATATAACGATACTTCAAATTTCTAATCTTAGCATATACCTTATCTATGGCAAGCAGCATTGGAGGGCCAAATATTGCATAATCCTTATCATTACCTGAGCTATCTTTCAAAAGCCAGCGAATTTTTACTTCTGCAGGATTTATGTAGTGCTCAGATTCCTCTTTACCCAATAAAATAATTGCAGTTCGTGTAACTTTCCCTTTAATAAGGAGTTTAGATTTATTTAGAAAGGTTATGTCATCCCACTTATCAACTTCTTTAGCACTTGAGGAAAACTTGCTAATATAATTTAGTCTTGCTACCTGAATAGCAACCGGATCCAAGTCATCTATAGTTGCATCAGAAATTATACCTGCACTCCAATCCTCTGCTAAAGCCTGAGATCGGATTCTATCTATTTCTTCAATGTTTAGAGGATTAAGTTCTTCATTATCTCGCCCATAGTAATGTCCTTCCCATGCAATTGGAATACCCCTTGGAGCAGCAGGAATCTGAAACATTATAACTCTGCCTTCCTCCAAAAAAACCTCGTAAATATCAATAAATGTAATTCTATTGGTCGTTTTATTTGCAATTTCTGACTTAAGGCTATCCAGATCTTTTCTATTAGGGCGAAATTGAGATCCAACTATATCGTGATGTTTATTTTCAACGCCAAACACCAACCATCCATATGGTTTTCCTTTTAAATTAGCTTCATTCGCAATTGCAGAAAAATACTTCCCGAGTTTGCTAAAATCGTAATTAGCTTTTGCCTCTTTAAATTCAACCACTTCAGTTTCCGCCGGCAATTTTCGCAAATCAGACAATATTTTTATTATCTCAAGCTCATTTTTCATTAAATGAAATTAAGGAAAGCTGATAAAAATTATTAGGGTAAGTTGCAGTTAGCCTGAGATTAACAAACATATATAAAATAAAGAAAAGGCCTGCATCTCTGCAAGCCTTCCTCTTCGCTCCCCCTGCTGGACTTGAACCAGCGACCCTCTGATTAACAGTCAGATGCTCTAACCAACTGAGCTAAGGAGGAGTATTCCCCACACCGTTTACGCGATTTGGGATTGCAAAAATAGGTAAATTTTCATTTTTGCAAAATCTTATTTCATTTTTCTAAGAAAATTTTTGAGAAATCTCCTGTAAACCGCCTCCAGTAAGGCTTAAGACAAACCTATTTTTTCACCTCTACCAGTTGCCTTTCTCCCAATGCCCCCGCCCGCGTTGCCTTCCGGACAAAAGGCAGATCCAGTTTGCTCACATAAAAATGCGGGAACGATCTGATAACGGTGCAGGTATATCCCTGCTGTTGCAGGGAAGCCACCGCATCGGGAGTGGTAAAAATGAGCCCTGAAGCGGAATCCGGACGAAGCACCGGCGCCCGTAAATAAAAATCGAACGCATAGGAATTGGCCTGGTACAGCCCTATGCTTTTGCCGGGAAGATGCCCGTTGGCGTAAGCGGCCGCCGTACTTCCGCTCTGGTACTGCATCATATCTGGATATAAAATGGTGTTCAGGTAGAGGTTCAGCAGTATACTAATGGAAATGGTCCGGTAAAATACGGCTTGCCGGGTAGATTTATCCAGCCAGTAGTGCAGCAGCAGGTAAAGCAGAAGCAGGGCTCCGGCCAGCAGCAGCCAGGCATAATGCATGGCCGGTTTGTATAACAGATCGATTACCACGCCGGCAACAGCCACCAGTATGATGATGGTATACTGCGTAACCCGGAAGAATTTCAGCCCTTTTTCCGTTTGCAGTGATAGAATATACTGTGCGGTAAGGATTGCAAAAAAAGGGAAGATGATATTCAGGTAATGGGGGAGCTGGAAACGGGAAAGCGAAAACAGTACAAAAGTGGCCAGGGCTGCGCAAATGCAGTAGTATTCCTTTTGCTGTTTCCATTTTTTTATAAAGATGATCACAGCAGCGTACAGCATTACCGACCAGGGGAGAAAAGCCCAGAGAAGGGTATGGAAGAAGAAGAACGGATCGCCGGAACCCTTGATAGGCCCGGTGTTCATAAAGCGGCCGAACTGGCTGTCCCAGAAAAAAAAGCGGAGGCCTGAAACGCCGGTGGCGTCGAATACAGTTTTCTCCGGGTGCTGATCAAACTGCCGGTACAGGGCGTACAGTTCCGGGGTAATGAAAAGAGCGATCAATACAGCCGCTATTGCCCAGCGCCAGTGGAACAGCTCCTTCCAGTTGCGCGTAAACAGCAAATGGCCGCCAATAGCGGCGCAAACAGGCACCAGCGCAAACATTCCCTTCGTCATGATGGCAAAGGCGGTAAAAAGGGCGCCCGGCAAAATGCTACGGCGATAAAAATGATATACTGCTGCGATGATCAGCCCGGTGAGATAAGGTTCTGCCCGCACATCATTATTGGAAATCACCAGGTGTTCGGCGGTGAGCAGGATACATACTGCCCAGCGGGCCACTTTTTCATCATACAAATGAAGGGCAAAGCGGTAGGTATACCAGGCCCCCATCAACAAAAAAAGAATGGCAGGCAATTTATAGGACCAGGTGTGGATACCAAAAAGCTGAAAGCTGATCGCAGCCATCCAGAAAGGGAAGTGGGGTTTATCCAGCCAGTCGTGGCCATCAGCATAAAGATTCCAGTAGTCGTGTTTAATCACCATTGTTTTGGCGATACCGGCATAGAGTGCGCCGTCGGGTTCCAGGATCGGTACAAACAGGGCACTGAATTGTAATAGTACCAGCATGGCGATGATAAGCAGCCATACTTGTTTCTCAGATAGAACAAATGAGCGTGTAACAGTTGTAGTCAGCATAACGAAAAGTTACAGGCATATACCGGTTACTTCAAATATGACGATCACACTTAACAAAAAGATAACTGCTTTACCAGAACCAGCCGCTTTTCTCCATGCCCAGCCATGGCCCGTCTTCACGCTGCTCTATAGGATATGTTTTCAGGTAATATCCTTCACCGCTGCTGTTATAGCCATTCTTAAGACTGAACTTATAACGGTGCAGCGGGCACACGATGTTGCCAGTGGCATCAATCACTCCGTCGGCCATAATACCCCCGGCATGCGGACATTTATATGCAAAAGCGAAAAGCTGCCCCTGGTGCAGGGTACAGCAGATCTTTTTTCCATTTACCTCCAGTACGCTGATCTCTTTCTCTGCAAAGGGCAAACGGCCTTCTTCCAATTTATACCAGGAATATTCTTTGGCCATCAGTAGAAAAATTCTGTTTTGTAGGGGAAGCGGTCCCTGTACAATTGGGTTACCTTGTCCAGGATCGTTTTACGTAATTCTTCGATGTTCCTTCTTTCCAGCGCGGAAATGAATACACAGTTACCCTGCGTTTTTGTTTCCCATTGCTGTTTCAGGTTATCGAGGATATCTTGTTTAACTTCCGGCTCCAGCCATTTATCGAAGGTGTTGGCCTCGTACAGGTCCATCTTGTTAAAGATCATGATGGTGGGTTTCTCAAACGCTTTCAGTTCCTGCAATGTGCGGTTCACCACTTCAATCTGTTCTTCGTACTGAGGATGGGAAACATCTACTACATGGATGAGGATATCGCTTTCGCGCACTTCATCCAGCGTGGATTTGAAGCTTTCCACCAGGTGATGGGGAAGTTTGCGTATAAATCCCACGGTATCGCTGAGCAGGAAAGGCGTTTGATCAAATACCACTTTGCGGGTGGTGGTATCCAATGTGGCAAACAGCTTGTTTTCCGCAAACACCTCGCTTTTGCTGAGCAGGTTCATGAGCGTGCTTTTACCCACGTTGGTATAACCTACCAGCGCCACACGGATAAACTCGCCACGTTCCTTACGCTGGGTAAGCGATTGCCGGTCTATATCCTCCAGCCGTTTGCGCAGGAGCGCTATTTTATCTTTTACGATACGGCGGTCTGTTTCAATTTCCGTTTCACCCGGGCCCCTGCTGCCAATACCGCCTCCCTGTCGTTCCAGGTGGCTCCACATACCGCGCAGTCGCGGCAGGATGTACTGGTATTGGGCCAGTTCTACCTGAACCCTTGCCTGGGCGGTGCGTGCGCGCCGCGCAAAAATGTCCAGGATCAGGTCACTGCGGTCTATAACTTTAACCTTGAGTACCTTTTCAATATTAGCGATCTGAGAGCCGGTGAGCTCATCATCAAATATAACGAGTGATATATCCCTGCCTGCAATAAACTGCTGGATCTCTTCCAGCTTGCCTTTTCCTACAAAAGTAGCCCTGTCAGGGTGCGCCAGCCGCTGGGTAAAGCGCTTAACAGTAGCAGCACCTGCAGTTTCCGCCAGGAACACCAGCTCATCCAGGAACTCATTTACCTGGCGTTCTGTCTGGTCTTTCGTGATAACGCCTACTATAACGGCCCTTTCCTCTTTTTGTACTACCTGTTTTTTCTCAATCAAGTTATTTCAGAATTTGGAGCAAATTTACAGAGAATTTAATCGCTAAGCCATTTCTTCCTACATTTACCCGATCCAAAACAACCTTTCGATATCATGTTTAAACCTTTTTTACTGACAGGACTATTAATATCAACTATGGCAGTAGCCCAGGATAAGATGACACCCGAATTGCTATGGCAACTTGGACGGGTGAGCGGGGAGGCGTTGAGCGCTGACGGTAAAACCGTTATCTATGGCGTATCCCAGGTCAATATGACAGAAAACAAAAGCGAGAAGAACCTTTACGCTATCCCACTGGCGGGCGGCGCAGCAAAGCAGCTTACCCAAACACCAGGCGCAGAAGGAGATGTAGCCATATTACCCGGGAATAAGATCGGGTTTTCCCTGAAAGGGCAGTGGTATGAAATGAATGCCGATGGCTCCGATCCGGTGCAGAAAACCAACGTGGAAGGCGGTATGCAGAATATCCGTATTTCTCCTGACGGGAAGCATATTTTGTTTTCGAAAGATGTGAAAATAAAGAAGATCTCCGGCAGCGATCATTACACGGATCTTCCGAAATCCAACGTACAGATCTATGATAACCTGAACTACCGCCACTGGGATACCTGGGAAGATGGCAGTTTTTCACACGTTTTTTATGCTACTTATAACAATGGCGAAGTAGGTACTCCAATAGACATTATGGCCGATGAACCGTACGACTGCCCGCAAATGCCTTCCGGTGGCCCTGAAGACATGATCTGGAGCCAGGATGGCAAAAGTGTGATCTATGTTTGTAAGAAGAAATTCGGGAAAGATTATGCTGTTAGCACCAATACTGATATCTACGAATATAACCTCGCTACCAAAATCACCCGCAACCTTTCTGAAGGAATGATGGGCTATGATGTGGCGCCGGCTTTCAGCCACGACGGCAAATACCTTACCTGGTTAAGCATGGCCCGCGACGGCTATGAATCAGACAAAAATGATGTGATCGTCATGGACCGCGCCACCGGTGTTATTACCAACCTTACCAAAGGATGGGATGGTACCGCCGCCTCTTCCCGCTTCAGCAACGACGGGAAAAAAATATACTTCCTCGCCGTGATCAAAGGCACCGAGCAATTGCTGGAAATCACCCTACAGAAAAATATCGCGCAAACAACGGAAAAGCATATACGCCAGGTTACCACCGGCGATTTTGATATCAACGATGTGCTGGCCCAATCCGGCAATACACTGGTAGTATCCCGCACAGATATGAACCATGCAGCGGAACTGTTCACCGTTGACCTGCAGAAAGGCGCCATTACCCCGCTTACCAGCGTAAATAAAGCTGCTTACGATAAAATAGGCATGTGCAAAATTGAAAAACGCTGGGTAAAAACCACTGATGGCAAGGATATGCTTACCTGGGTGATTTTCCCACCGGATTTTGATCCCGCAAAAAAATATCCTACCCTGTTGTATTGCCAGGGCGGTCCTCAATCTGCCGTATCCCAGTTTTACTCTTACCGCTGGAACTTCCAGCTGATGGCTTCCCAGGGCTACATTGTAGTGGCGCCCAACAGGAGGGGTATGCCGGGGCATGGCGTGGAGTGGAATGCTTCCATCAGCAAGGACTGGGGCGGACAACCCATCAAAGATTACCTGAGCGCCATTGACGATGTAAGCAAGGAAAGCTATGTGGATAAAGCCCGCCTGGGCGCTGTAGGCGCCAGTTACGGCGGCTATTCCGTATACATGCTGGCAGGCGTACACGAAAACCGCTTCAAAAGCTTTATTGCACACGACGGCTTATTTGACCTGAAAAGCTGGTACGGCACCACGGAGGAACTATGGTTTGCCAACTGGGACATCGGCGCCTACTGGGACGCCGCCAATGCCAATGCTTACAAGCATTTCAACCCAAGTGAATATGCCAATAAATGGAATACGCCGATTCTGATCATCCAGGGCGGTATCGACTTCCGCGTTCCAATTGAGCAGGGGTTGCAGGCCTTCCAGCTGGCACAGCTGAAAGGGATCAAAAGTAAGCTGCTGTACTTCCCGGAAGAAAATCACTGGGTACTGAAACCGCAGAACGCCATTGTATGGCAACGTCAATTCTTTAACTGGCTGAAAGAAACCCTGTAAATCATATTACCATGGCTGCTTTATTATTGGATATCCGGGATGGTATTGCTACCATCACATTAAACAGACCTGAAGTATACAATGCGTTCAATGATCCGCTCAGCTATGAGCTGCAGGACGCATTAAAAAAAGCAGAAAAGGATCCGGCAGTGCGGGTGGTAGTGTTAACCGGCGCCGGCAAGGCTTTCAGCAGCGGGCAGGATCTCAAGGCATCTATGGAGTCGGGGAAGCGCGACCTGAGTGAATCGTTGCGTAAGCGCTATAATCCTATTATACGCGCCATCCGCAACATGCCCAAGCCGGTTATCTGCCGGCTCAATGGCGTGGCCGCCGGCGCTGGATGCTCCATTGCCCTGGCCTGCGATATGATCATTGCCAGCGAAGAAGCCACCATGATAGAAATCTTTGTGAACATTGCACTGGTGCTGGATTCCGGCTCCTCCTATTTCCTGCCCCGCACGGTGGGCTACCACCGGGCGTTTGAACTGGCTACCAAGGCCAGTAAGATCCTTGCGGCAGAGGCATTGAAAATGGGGCTGGTAAACAAAGTGGTGCCCGCAGCAGAACTGGATGCCGCAGTGCAGGCAGAAGCGGCCTATTACGCTGCCGCACCTACGAAAGCCATTGCACTCATGAAAAAAATGCTTGCCAAAGGCATGACCGATAACCTGGATGAAGTACTTGAATATGAGGCTTACTGCCAGGAAATTGCCGGCAACTCCGCCGATAATGCAGAAGGGATACAGGCTTTCCTCGAAAAAAGAAAGCCCGTATTTAAAGGAGAATAAAACAACCGCTCCCATCATCTTCCAATAAAAAACGGCCCGGGTACAATACCTGGGCCGTTTTCTTTATATAAATGCCGTAAGGATGTTACAATCCGCTTAAGCAGATACCGATCTGGTAAGGCCTGATATCCAGGTTATTGCTGGCATTGTCTTTCAGCAACGGGTTCAGGGAATAGGCGCCGAACAGGGCAAAATTACCATAACCTACGCGGGCCGTAGCGGCAAAGCGCCATGGGTTAAAGAAGCCCCTGTTGGCATCTTTATCGATATCCTTGCTGCCATTGGCACCGGTATATTTAATTTTAGTGTGAGCATCCACCAGGGCGCCCACTTTCACACCTATTGCAGCTTTAAAGCCTTTATTGGCATTATCCGGCACGCTACGGTATCTTAATTCGATAGGAATTTCGAGGTAAGTGGTGGCAACTTTATTCTTTTTAGCAGTGGAAGTAGGGAAAGATACCTGGTTAGGATTCAGTTTTCCCTGGATATCCATGGTATGATCTTTCAGGTATACGCCACTGGTGCTGAAGCCCAAACCCGCTGCCATGCTCAATTTGGATTTCTTGAACGGGAAGTCGTACATCAGGGCGATATTAAAACCCCTGTTAAGGCCGCTCTTAATACTGTCAGGCGCACCTGCCCAGCCATCGTATGATAACTGTATCATCAAAAAGTCGTTGGAATGGGTAACCTTATTAACCGCTTTATTCATCGGCGAGCCACCATCCTGTGCAAAAACTCCAATAGAAACAGCTATCAGACCCAGGGTAAAAATTATTTTCTTCATATATTATACATACTTAGGAAAAAGAATATTAGGCAAATATAATGGAATGATTGTAACACAATTGGTTAAAATATTGCAAAAACATTCACCCCATAATACATTCACAGGCCGAAAGTAACAGAAAAACAGATATCGGCCACTATAATCTTTTCCTGATCTTCACGTTATACTGAACAAGATGAACAGCAATATTGCCGCAAAATATCCTAATTTGAATAAATAATCCATCACTACGCCCATAACCCCTGCCAATGCTATTAAAGAGTCGTTGAAAATGTACGCATGAAAAAAATTGCAAATACGGTTCTGGTACTTATCCTGGTGGTATTTATGGCGCTCATGGGTTTTGTTTACTATGCCTGGGTGGTCAAAAAAAGAAGCCGGAGCGCTGCTGAAAACATCATACAAACCAACCTGCTGATCGATAAAGTAAGACATGTGGCAATGCTGGATAACAATTATACCAGCAGTATCCGCGATATGCTGATGATGGACCAGGTAACCATACCAGCAGCCAGCCATGCCCTGCCAGACAGTATGCTGCACCTCCTGAAGTCCGTTGCCGCCAGTATGCCCGGGGATACAGTTTCTCAAAAAATACTGGACAACTTCAGTATTCTTCTCCAAAAAAAAATCAACTACAACAAGCATATCCTTGCCCTGGCTTCCTCCAGGCCGGAGCAGGCCAGGCAACTGGTTATTGCACCTGAAAACGCCCTGTTCCGCGACAGTGTAAGAAAAGAAGTAAATGATTTCATGCACGAAAACCGGAGTAAACTGATTGCACGGATAGATAAAGACAACCGTTACACCCTGTACTCTTTCTGGACCACCATCACCATCAGCCTGTTCACCCTGGTACTGCTGCTGGGCGAATCGCGCTATTTATACCGGATGTTCAAAAAGCAGAAGCGAAGGAACAACCAGCTGTACAAAAGAGAACA
>JBCNPS010000238.1:0-10269 GCA_039593235.1 Chitinophaga sp.
CATTTTCTGCGCCATCGTGTTGAGCGAGTCCATACCTTTTGTAGCAGGCGCCAGCGCAGCATCCATTTCAAGTTGTTGCCTGGTAAGCTCCGATCCTTTGATCACAGCGCCGGACATTGCATTGGTTTCACCGGGTGTTTTCAATGTGAAGGTCATCTTGTCCACCGGTGTAATGAATAACGGCTGGTTACCGCGCAAAGGCTTATCTCCTTTGGTACTAAGCGACAACATCGCCTGCAGGGTATCCGTTACCTCGTACTGCAGTTTAAAGGCGCCTTTTTCCACCAATGCGGAATCCAGTTTCTGGTACCCGTTTTCGGATGCGCTGAAGAGATAAATATATTCGTTGTTAAAGGCAGCCGGTACTTTACCTGTAATAACCGACTTTTTTTGTGCAAATGCACCTGAAACAGCCACCGTTGCGAGGCAGCCGAGCATTAATTTTTTCATACGATCAATGATTGGTTGGTTTTGTCCGAAAGTATAAAAATGCAATAATGCTATCAAGCGCTTAATGACAGGCGGTTGGTGAGCGGTGATTACCGGCATGGCTCAGGGAACCAGCACCAGCCTGCTGCCACCGGGTACTTCCCGCCTCCACGCGGCGGCTACTTCCTCCAGGGGCATTTCAATGGTGTTGATCCGCAGCTTTCCTTCAGCTGCGTTCTTCATAATTTCCGGGAACACTTTAAAAACCGCATCCATAGATACGCTGCCACCGCCACTACCCAGGATCTCCAGGCGCGAGCTGCGCAATGCAGCAGCAGGCAGCGAAATAGAATCGCCAGCCATAGCGCCCACCTGGATCAACCGGGTGCGGGGCGCTTGTTTCGTCATACTTTTACCCGTTACAGCGGTGATCAGCGCCATCACCGGCGCTCCCCAAAGGTAATCTACCACCACATCATAGGGTTGGGCAGCAAAGGCTTTTACCAGGTTTTCGGGAGATTGATCCAGTGAAATGCACTCGTCGGCGCCAAGCATGCGCAGTTGCTCCAATGCGGCTTTATTACGGCCGGCTGCAATCACTTTGCCTGCGCCCAACAGCTTTGCTATCTGCACCGCCAGCTGACCGGAAGTACCGGTAGCGCCAAGGATCAATACGGTTTCACCGGGCTGCAGGTGTGCCCTGTGGGTTAATGCCATCCACGACGACATGGCCGGGTTAAAAACCGCAGCTGCGGTGGCATCGGGAAGGCCATCCGGCACAGGGATGCTCCAGCTCCCGGTAGTAATACTTTCTTCTGCCATAGTGCCATAAGGCTTACGTACGGCCCCGAAATATACCCTGGAGCCATTTGCCAGTAAACCAACGCCATCTACACCAGGAATAAAGGGCTGATCGCCACCGGCAGAATAATGTTTACCCGCTGCAATAGATTTTACCACCTGGTGTATGGCGGCTGCTTTTACCTGTACAATATATTCATTATCGCCGGCCACCGGACTTTGGAACTGCCCGTATTGAGGAACCTGGCCAGGCGTTACAATGGCTGCATTCATCCTGTTTGTTTTTTGTTACAACAAATATGCCCGTACTGTGCCCGATCAATATATGAGGGTACATTCATAACTTATGCAGCTGAAAATATCCTAAATGAATCTGATCGGGAGTTACGTCTGTTGCCGGTGTGATTTCCAATGCATATTTATCTTTCAGGTGTACCGGTAAAATATCTTTCACTGCATGTGCGTCATCCACATCTACGCCATACTTGTCGTCCACGTGCGAAGTGGCCGTTTTCCCGAAGCCGGTATGTTTATAAAAAGTAGTTTCTTTGGATGCCCTTATGGATGCTCCTATATCCTTTTGCACACTAAGGATCTTGTAATGAAATTCTTCCATTTCATCCGGTTTATAACCACCCAGGTTCAGGAAAAATAACTGCATTTCCTGTTGCAGGGATGCGTTCTTTTCCACTACCCTGATCCGGTGGCCATCCACGAAATTAACTTCCCGGTAGCCATCTACATGTAGTTTATCTTTGGCCTCCGGCCAGAAAGCTTTCATATCGGGCACCAGGTCGCTCAACTGGTTGCCAATCCCGAAGAATACATCATGCTGCTCAACATGACGCCCTTCCAGCGTGCATCCCAGCACTACCATGAACAATTTTAACGTTGCCATCTTTTACTGTTTACAGTAAGAAAGATACAGCATTTTCAGTTCTTGCTCATGGCTTCGCGAAGCTGTTGTTCTTTTCCTGCACTCCAGTATTTGCAATCCAGGTTTATAAAAACGGAAGAATAGGCCAGTGTTGTGCTTGTTTTCAGCACCAGTACTTTAAACAACCCGGCTGTTTTATCCATCTTTGCAAAAACGGAATCGTGTAACAGGGTTTGCACCGGCAGCCCTTTAAAAACCTGTTGCATCGTATCCCGGTAAGCCGCGGCGTCCGGCACATATGATAATTCCTTGTCCATATACAGCAGCGGCTGCACATGCGCACTGCTGTTGAGCCGGTGCATGGTATAGCGCGTCACTTCCGGCAATGCGGCGCCGGTGCTTATGTATATCATTCCGGGCGACGACTGTAACGGGAAGGCCTCATCGGCAATGATGATCCAGTTGCGGTGTCCCATCAGCGGCAACAGGCTGTCGAGCTGCATTTGCCACGATGGTTGCGCCGTGGCAGTCATCTTTCCGTTATCCATCTTACAGGAAAACAAAAATATAACAGCCACGGCTATCTGAAAATATATTTTCATAAATTATACAATAGTAAGATGAAGCTGCCGACCTGCCGTTAATTGCAGTGGTGTGGCCAGCTGAATAGTTACGCAACCATTTTCCTCTTTGAAGGTAACAGGCGTTTTTTTATCTCCCCACAATACCTGTTTCACACCGGTATGCTGAAAACAAAGCGTTTGTAATTGTAATTTGCCGTACTTCAACTGCAATGTATGGCTGCCACCTTTTTGCGTATAAGTACCCCATCCTTCTGCAGTAACAAAAGGCGCTTTAAAATTTTCTTTATTCATAGCCGGGGCAAAGCCAATAAAGCCTTTGGGACCATGATAGCGGAAACCGCTGGCGGTAATAAAAGTGCCGTAGCTGGCCATTGCGCGGGCATAATGATCGCTGCATTCTATTTCATTGAACGGGTTACGTTTCACTGCATGATAGCGGTCGTGGATAGCACGGGTAAGCGTAAGCGCTTCATCCGTCATCCCTTCCGCCATCATATGCGCCGCCACCTGGTGTTCAAAGCCGGTCATACATTCATTAAAGTAACCCAGCTGCCACGCATCTTTCACACCAAAAGGAAATTCCTCGTTGCGGGGATTCGTATTCAGGATCATACCTCCTTCCCCTGCAAGCGCATAGGGCCGGCCGCCTGGATGCGCAGCGATATACGGTCCCACATCCGCCTTAAAATTATATTTATATAATGCCTTTAAAGCAGACATTGTTTTTTCCTTATCTATCACGCGGTCCATACCCACCTGGAACGCCCAGCTCTGCCCATATACCTGGTCTATATGACAGGTGTTATAAGAACCGATCACGGATCTTCCCTTCACCTTATCCGGCTGATGAATAAAGTATTCACCGTTGAACAACTGCGTTTCCATGTTCCGTTGTCCTTTCTCCGTATAGTCGTTACAGATAGTAACAAATGCCGTATCGTTCACTTCTGCTGCCATCAGCGCAGCTGCTTTAACAGCAGCAATACACAAGCCTACTATCCAGGCAATTTCCCCGTCCCATACGGCGTCCAGCGTATTCTCCATGGGCGTATCTTCCATACCATCGTTGTTGCGGTCCTGGTGAATGAGGAACAGGGTGGCTTTTTTAATATTTGGCCAGTTGCGTTGCAGGAAAGTGCTGTCTTTACTCATCTGGTGCTCGCGGTAAATACGCAGTATGGTACCCGCCTGCCCGTCAATAGCAGGCCGCTTTTCCGCTTCACCACGGAACAGGATACCACCATCGGGCATCTGCCCTATGCCGAGATCCACGCGTTGCCGGGTATCGCGCTCCAATGCAGGGAATATGCGGCCCACGGCCTGCGCATATTGCCATACATGCGTACAGGTACCTTCGCAGGCGCCCACACCTTCCCAGGCATAGAAACGGCCGGACCGGAAACGGTGCGCGGTGGTGGTAGCCAACGTGGAGATATTGAGGAAAGTACGTTCCATAAACCACCATGGCAACGAGGCATCGTACCAGGTATTTTTCCACAGGCGGCTGTGATTACTCAGGCGGGCGTAGTTTTCCTGTACATATTTCATCACTGCCGAGGCATCGGCAAACTTATTGGCGTAATAACGTCCTTCTCCCTGTATGCCTTTGAAATGCAGGTTAGCGGCATACCAGCTGATGGCGAAGTTAGTACGTATAGTCTTTCCCGGTAGTATGCGCTGTTGCGTGGCAACAGTTCCGGTTAACTTCTCTCCCACGTTCTTCACCGCTTGTTTGGCGGGCGTCGCGGAGAAATGCGCGGCCGTTAGTTCACCTGCAGGCATGGCCGTGTTCACCATCACTTTGCCGCCCGTGGCGGCGATACAGAAATTCCCGTAATCATATTGCTGCTGAAAGTTTTCATCGTTACCGGTTTTTGTACACACGGTTTCATAAACACCCTGCCAGTTCTTTCCTTTCACGATGGTATTCACACGTTCATGCGCATCGCCGGCAGAATATATCGCTGTTTTATTTTCCAGCCATCCAAGCAGGGTTGCGGTTACCGGTACGGTGTCTTTATTGTGTATCTTATAAGATAAAATAGTTACCGGCAAACCGGAATCATCTTCATTCAAAGGAATAAAAGGCGAAAATGCTTCCAGGGTAACAGCTACCGGCAATGCAGGATCCATATAACGGATAGTGGCTATAGGATAAGTAGCTTCAAAACTGATCTCCGGCCAGCTTTCTTCGTCCAGTTTGCGGATAATGGATTGGCCGTTCCAGGAGAGTTGCAAAGCAAATCCCTGATCCAATGGCCGGATATTTTTGGAAGGTTCAATGTAACAGGCGCCGTCGCGGGAGCGCACTTTCTTACCGCCATCCAGCACATTGACGCTGTAGTTAACTACCTTGGGTTCTATTCCTTCCTGGTTCTTATTAAAAATATCCCAAAGCCACAAACGGCCATCACCGCCAAGGTATACGGTACCGCACATGATACCGCCCACCGGCATACCGATATACTGCAGTTCATTTTTGCTTTTGAGATAAGTGGTAACACTGCCCCGCTCATAAAGGGAAGCGATCCATGCGGCATCCGGCTGACGGGTGAGCAGCAACCGGCCGCTACCGGCAAGGGCGCCGCCTACTACCGGCAGGCGCACTGTGAGTGCGCCTGCCATTGTTAAGCCAATATTCCGTAAAAATTTTCTGCGTTCAATACCCATAAAAAATGTTTTATTTCCAGGCAGCTGTTTGTACCAGGTTTTTGTTTCTATCGAGCGCCGATTGCGGCACCGGCCATGTATAATGCTTTAACGGGTTAAAGGTCCGGTCCTGCGCCTTAAAGGCCGGTTGTGTCCAGTCGCCTATGGGCGCTTTTTCATCCTGGTTAATACCATAAGCCGGTTTATTTAACACCAGTTCTGCTGTTTTCCAACGTAAAATATCAAAATACCGTTTATGCTCCGCTACAAATTCATGACGGCGTTCCTCGCGGATCTTCTGGCGCATGGCATCCTGGTTACCCAGTAAAGTATTCACACCGGGCAAACCTGCGCGGGTACGCACCTTATTCATAGCGGTAAGGATCATTGGGTTACCGGGATCATATTCATTCAGCGCTTCGGCGAGGATCAGCAGGGTTTCCGTATACCGGTAGATCGGGAAATTCATGTACGCATTTTCAGGATTGGGATTATCCGGCTCTGCAAACTTGAGGTACATAAACCCGGTGAGCCCGCCGCCTTCGTTGTTCATTTTCTCCGGCTTATTGTAGGCAGGATGCGGCTGATAGGCTGCATAGCTGCCATCCGGCCGCAGGCAAGGCACACCGGGCAGCAGGAAGGTTTTCTTCAACCTGGCGTCACGGTGCTCCCAGGGGTCGTTTTTGCTGTATAACGTTGACGACTGTATGTTTTTTCCATCTGTACATTCATAGGAATCTACCAGGTCGCGCGTGGGACAAAAACTTGCCCAGCCTTCACCTGTAATAGAGCAGCCGGTGGGCAATGCCAGCACAGGCAACATGTTCGTGATTTCATTCTGGATATACTGGTACGCCAGGATCACTTCTTTGTTGGCATTATTGGATTCGTGTTTAAAGAGGTAAGCGTAATCGCTTTCCAGGTCATATGCACCGCTATTCACTACGTCCTGCGCTGATTTCGCCGCTTCCTTCCACAGGTTGGCATCATTTGTTCCGTTGTGGAATTGCTTATAACTGGCCATATACAGGTATACATTGGCCCGCAGCATCATAGCTGCCGCTTTGTTGATCCGCCCGGTGTTGGCGCCGGAATAGGCATCCGGCAGGGAGGCTATAGCGGCATCCACATTGGTGACCACATAATCCAGTACTTCCTGTTTAGGGCTTCTTGCAATGTTGGTTTCTTCTATGGTAAGCGGCTTTTCCTTTATCAATGGAATATCGCCATACAGCTGCGCCATCCGGAAGTAGCGCAAAGCCAGTATAAACCGGGCTTCACCGAGATACTGCTTTTTCTTTGCTTCGTCGATGGTCATATCGCTTAGTTTATCTATGCAGGTAAGTGCGCGGTTGATAAAGTCGTACCGCCATTCTTCAGCAATGTAGCTATCCGCTGCCGACTGGCTCCCCTGGCAGATATAACCCATACCACCTTCTCCCCATGCGTTGGTCATTACTGAATTATCACTGTGGCAATCCCGCCAGAAATCGCGGCTATCCGGTAGGGTGGCATACAATGCGTTTACGCCCTGTTCCGCATCTGCTGCGGTTTTCCAGAAGTCGTCCACTGTTGGTTGCGACAACGGCGAGCGGTCTAAATATTTGGAGCAGCTTTGCAGTAACGCTGCTGCAGCGATCAATATGTATATGCTAATCTTTTTCATAATCATCAGAATTTTAAGTTCACACCAAAAGCCCATGTTCTTGATAACGGGTAGTATCCTCCTTCGGGATCAAAGCCGTCGTAACCACTGAAAGTGGCAATATTCTGACCGGATACAAATACCCGGAGATAATTTATTTTCAGCTGTTGCAGCATACGTTTGGGAAGTGTATAGCCCAGCTGTATATTCTGCAGTTTCAGGTAGTCGGCTTTACGCAGCCAGTAGCTGGAGTACCTGGTATCATTGGAGGTATACTGGATAGAAAGGCGCGGGTAGCTGGCGTTAGGATTTTCAGGCGTCCATGCATCGAGGTGCATGGGCCTTGCATTCTGCGACAGGAAAAACGCCCATCCTTCGTAGCCGTTGATATAGCGGTAGGTGTTCAGGGTACCATACACACTGGCGGAGAAATCAAAGTTTTTCCACCCGGCGTTCAGGTTCAACGCATAGCGCAATGGCACTTTAGTATTTAATACCACGCGGTCGTTTCCATCAATTTTACCGTCGTTGTTCTGGTCTTTGTATTTGATATTTCCCGGGAAGATGTTTGGTCCCTGGTCAGGGCTTTTCGCAATCTCATCTGCGCTCTGGAAAAGGCCGATGGCCTGTAACCCATATGGCAACTGGTATTGGGCGCCCTGCGCTGTGTAGTAGGTATTGGCGTCCGGTGTTTCTATCCACGGTCCTGTGCCTGCCATATCAGCTACTTTATTCTTTGCATAGCTGGCGTTGGCAGTAACGCCCCAGTTGAAATCGCCTTTACTGCTTTTGTAATACACCAATGCTTCCAGGCCGCGGCTCTGCATCCCCAGCAGGTTGGTGTAAGGCGCCTGCAACCCGAACTCTGTTGATACCGGTGCGCGGTAAAGGATCTTATCACGGTTGTTCACGAAATAGTCGATCGTGAATCCTATTTTATTATCAAGGAAACCAACGTCCAGACCTACATTCCCCAGCTTGGCCTCTTCCCAGGAAAGGTTGGTATTCACCGCAACG
Organism: Chitinophaga sp.; assembly: GCA_039593235.1. Taxonomy (GTDB): domain Bacteria; phylum Bacteroidota; class Bacteroidia; order Chitinophagales; family Chitinophagaceae; genus Chitinophaga. The sequence continues at coordinate 8,003 of JBCNPS010000238.1, forward strand.
TCGGTATAGGCGCCCGGTACAATGGCATTGTTAAACCCATAGATATTGGGCACGAAGTTCAGGATGGAAGCGGTGGCATAGTAGGTCACTTTTTCTGCATCACCCAGGATACCCCATGAGGCTCTCAGTTTCAATTCAGACAGCCAGCTGAAATGATCTGCTATAAAGGCTTCGCGATGAATGTTCCAGCCGGCGGAGAAAGAAGGGAATACACCCCAGCGATGCCCCGGTGCAAAGCGGGAAGATCCGTCGCCACGCACATTGGCTTCCAGCAGGTATTTGCCGTCGTAGTCGTAATTAATTCTTCCGAATACAGATTGAATGGCTACTTCTTCGGCATTGCCTCCATTCTGTTTATTCAGTGTACCTATATCCAGCACATTTACCTGTGAAAAAGGCATTCCATCCCTGGAAGCATAAAAGTTACTCAGGTTGTATAGTTCCTGTGAATAACCCAGTAATCCTTTGAAATGATGCATTCCCAGGTCGTGCATATAATCTGTGGTAAACTGGAGGGTATTCCGGAAGTTGGAGTTTGTAGTATTTTTCAGGTTGTTCACCTGGTTTTTCACAGCGGCAATGTTGCCATTATCATCATACAGGTTATAAGTATTTAACCGGCTGGAAATCCAGTCGTCATAGCTGTATTTTGCATAGGTTCCTTTGATGTTCCAGTTTTTGAGTGGTGTGTAGGTAATATCAAAGATGCCCATCAGCTCTTTCACTTTATTCTTATTCACACCGCCCTCATTCACGCCTGCAATAGGATTACCGGCCATAGAGGAACCTGTGCCATACTGTCCTGTAGCTGAGGTAATGGGAGATATGGGCGATACGCGGGCTGCCTGGCTTTGCCAGAGCGTAGTACCACCTTGTGGCTCCGTGATCTGCGTTTCGGTATACTGGATATTGGCAGATACAGATAAATTACTCCTGAGCTTAATGGTCATATCCGGCCGGATAATGTAACGGCGGTAGTCGTTGTTGGGCAGGGTACCATCCTGGTAATCATACGAGCCCGACAGGCGATAGGTGATGTTATCCTTCTGGCCGGAGATAGATGCATAATTGTTGCTGATCACGGTATTGCGCTTATAGATCTCCTTATACCATTTGTTATCGGGCAGCTTGCCGGCTTTAAGGTCGTCCTGTCCTTTTTGTCCGTATACAGGTGGTTTTCCATCATTCACCAGGGCTTCATCCCAAAGTTTCATATAATCGGCGGCGCCTACAAAATCGAGGCGAAACTGCGGCTGTTGTACGCCCACGCTGGAGGAAATATCTATCACCGGCTGACTGCCGGCCTGGCCTTTTTTGGTGGTGATAAGCAGCACGCCGTTAGCTGCTCTTGATCCGTATATAGCAGCGCTGGCGGCGTCTTTTAGTACCGATACGCTGGCAATGTCGTTAGGATTGAGGGTATTGATATTACCGGGAATGCCATCTATCAGTGTAAGCACGCCTGAGCTTTTGCCGATAGTGGAAGTACCGCGGATACTGATAGCGGCGCCTGATCCCACAGCGCCGGACGACTTGCTCACATTCAAACCCGGAACGGTTCCTGCCAGCAGTTCCTGTGCATTGGTGACCGGCCTGGATTTAAATGCCTGCGCTACGTTTACGGTGCCTACCGCACCGGTAAGATTGGCTTTCTTCTGCGTACCATATCCCACTACCACCACCTGGTCGAGGTTACTCGTAGAAGTGAGCAATACCACATCCAGCGTAGTACGGTTGTTTACGGGTATTTCGCGGGAAGTAAATCCTATCAGCGAAAATGTAAGGGTGGCATCACCGGGAACGCTGATGGTATAACCACCTTTTTCATCGGTGAGGGCGCCCTTACCCGTGCTTTTATGCAATACCGTAACACCGGGCAGGGGCACGCCGCTGCCATCGGTGATTTTACCGGATACGGTAATGAGCGCCTGCTCCGGCGCCCCCGGTTCCACGAGCACCAATCCCGATGAACGGATCTCGTATTTCAGGCCGGTACCTTGCAATGCCACGTCCAGCACTTCTTTCAAGGATGCGTTCTTAGCGCCTAGGGTTACTTTCTTACTTTCAGGCAACGTATTATCGTTATAGAACAAACGGTAATCCGACTGGGCCATGATCAAACGCAGCACCTCTTTCAGCGCCACATTCTTCACGTCCATATTCAGTTTCTTTTGCGAGAAGGCAACAGATGCCTGCACCTGTATGAGTGCAACCATGATTAATACGGCAGTAATTTTCATAATTCGCAAGCACTTGCGGAAACAAGA
>JBCNPS010000239.1:0-10235 GCA_039593235.1 Chitinophaga sp.
GCTCGAATCCTCCTCGTTGTAGTCGTTGATCCAGCGCAGGTCGAAGATGACTCAGGATTAAACTGATTACGCTGATTACCCTGATTTGATTACTTTGGATTTAAAATGATTTGGGGAGATTTAAGCGAAAGTATTCGCTTAAATCTCCCCAAATCATTTTAATCATTTATAAAATCTTAAAAAATCAAATCAGGGTAATCAGCGTAATCAGTTTAATCCTGAGTCAGACAAATTCCGCATCGCCGGAGGCGATACACAATTTATTGAACTCATTGAGCGTTAAATAAGCAAGAAAGACCTATCCTGCCTGAAGTAATTCCCTTGTATTTTTGAAATGGATCCGCTGTTTGTAGAAGAAGTGGCTTAAAAAAAAAGACCTGCAAGCTAAAAAACCCGCAGGTGTTCATAACCTATGCCAACTTTAGAGTAATCGTTAAAACTTAAACCCTTAATAACCTATAAAGCCTAAGTTTTGTAATATTTTGAGTATTGATGTTCTGTTTGTTTGTGTATAAAGAGATAACGTTATGGAAAATGTATTTGTTCAAATTTTTATAAAAAAATTTTGGTCTTAACGTTTTCGGGCCCTTCTTTCCGGGGTGTTCGATATTACTTACGGATCATAAATTCCTTTGGATTGCTAAAATGGAAAAAAAATTAAAAAAAATATTATTATTTATATTTTAAATATATAAGTAAATGCTTACTTGATATCCTGGCAAATTTCAATCAAAACCCCGTTGCTGTGCTTAGGATGCAGGAAACAGATCAGTTTATTATCAGCGCCTTTTTTCGGCGTTTCCTGTAATAAAACAAACCCTTCCTGTTGTAACCGTTTCATTTCTGCGTGGATGTCTTCCACCTCAAATGCAATATGATGCATTCCTTCTCCTTTCTTTTCCAGGAACTTTGCAATAGCGCTATCGGGGCCGGTGGCTTCCAGCAATTCTATTTTAGTTTCACCCTGCCGGAAGAAAGCGGTCTGTACCTGTTCGCTATCCACTTCCTCCTGCTTATAACAAGGTGTGTTCAACAGCTTCTCAAACAGTGGAATGGATACAGATAATTCTTTAACGGCAATGCCTATATGTTCTACCCTGAGCATGTTTGTAATTGTTTATAGATGCGCGGAACCCGGTATCTGTACCGCCTTTCCGGAATATGCTTAACCCGGTAAAAATAGAACTTATGTTGTAATTTTGTTAGGCCCGGACTTTATTAAAAAGAAAGATATTATGCTGCAGCTGCCTGTTTACCTTGATAACAATGCCACTACCCCTTGCGATCCCAGGGTGGTAGCTGCTATGTTGCCCTATTTCACTGAGATGTTTGGAAACGCTGCCAGCCGGAGCCATCCGCTGGGATGGGCGGCAGAAGAAGCGGTAGACAATGCCCGGGAACAGGTGGCCAGGCTGATTGGCGCTGAACCTAAAGAAATTATTTTTACCTCCGGAGCCACAGAAGCCGTTAACCTGGCCATCAAGGGAGCATATGAAATGTACGCTGGCAAAGGTAATCATATCATAACTGCCGTTACCGAACATAAAGCGGTAGTGGATACCTGCAGGCGCCTGGAAAAACTGGGCGCACTGGTTACCTGGCTCCCGGTGAACCATGAAGGGCTTATTGACCTTCAGCAACTGGAAGCCGCCATCACCCCTCAAACCATCCTGATAAGCCTGATGTACGCCAATAATGAAACCGGTGTTATCCACCCGGTACGCGCCATCAGCGATATTGCCCGGAAACATGGTGTGCTCTTTATGACCGACGCGACACAGGCAGCCGGAAAGATCCCGGTAGATGTAAACAACGACGGCATAGACCTGCTCACCCTCAGCGCCCATAAAATGTATGGGCCTAAAGGAACAGGCGCTTTATATGTTCGCCGGCGCTCACCCCGGGTAAAGCTCAACGCGCAAATCGACGGGGGCGGCCATGAAAGGGGCATGCGCTCCGGCACCCTGAATGTACCTGGCATCGTAGGACTGGGAAAGGCCTGCGAGCTGTGCATGGAAGAAATGGAAGCGGATACACAACGCATCCTCCCTATGAGAAACCGGCTGGAAAAGGCCCTGCTGGCAATGGAGCAAACTTTTTTAAACGGCGCACTCCACCAGCGCCTGCCGCATACCTGTAACCTGTCGTTTAAATACGTGGAAAGCGAAACCCTCATGATGGGTTTTAATAAAAAAATTGCCGTCTCCTCCGGGTCGGCCTGCACCTCCGCATCCATGGAGCCCAGCTATGTGCTGAAGGCAATGGGGCTGAGCGACGATCTTGCCCATGCCTCGCTCCGCTTTGGCCTCGGACGGTTCACCACTGATGAACAAATCGATTTTGCCATCCAAACCATTACCGATGCCGTTAACCAGCTGAGAAACGTAAGTCCCATCTGGGAAATGTACAAGGCCGGGATACTTTAATTCCATCTTTACCCCGACCACACAAAGAATATGGGCGCTCCAGCGCCTCTGTACAATAGGCGGAAAGGTAATAGCGTTTACCCTATATTTGTATCTTTACTAATATCCTAATCCTTACTAACTGTTCATGCTTGCCATCTTTAAGAAAGAAATCAACCAGTTTTTCAGCAGTGTTACCGGCTATGTAGCCATCATACTGTTTTTACTGGCGAATGGATTGATGTTGTTCGTTTTCCCGGAAACCAGCCTACTGGACACCGGGTATGCCAACCTGGATCCATTGTTCAACCTGGCGCCGCTTATTTACCTGCTGCTGATACCTGCCATTACCATGCGTTGCTTCGCAGATGAATTTAAAACCGGTACCATGGAATTACTGAGCACCAAACCGCTCACAGGCTGGCAGATTGTAATGGGTAAATTCTGGGGCAGCCTGCTTATTGTGGCCATCTCCCTGCTTCCTACCATCATTTATTATTTTGCGATAAAACAATTAAGTATAGATAACCAGCAGCTCGATACCGGCGGAATCACCGGCTCTTACATAGGGCTGTTATTACTGGGAGCCACATTCACTGCCACCGGCATCTGGTCGTCGTCTCTGACCAATAATGCCATGATCGCCTTTCTCATTGCATTGTTTACCTGTTTCATACTCTATAACGGCTTCGATGCAGTGAGCAAAATACCCGCCTTTAGCGGCGGCGCCGATTACTATCTGCAAATGGCGGGGATCAAATTCCATTATACTTCTATCAGCCGCGGCGTAATAGATAGCCGCGATATTGTTTATTTTATCAGCATTATAGGCCTGATGCTCTATCTCACTAAATTATCCCTCCAAAGAAAACTCTGGCAAAACGGTTAACAGCCGTGCTTACTAAATAACATGGCTACACGAAAAAAATACATACAACGTGCCATAGCAGTAATACTGGTACTCACGGGCATTAATATAGCAGCGGCTTATTTTCACGGCAGATGGGATCTGACTGCAGAAAAGCGATATACCCTCACTACCAGCACCCGGCAAATGCTCCGCAAACTGGACAGCCCGGTGGAAATTGAGGTGTTCCTTAAAGGCGATTATCCCGCCAGCTTCCGGCAACTGGCCCAGTCCACCAACGAACTGCTGGAAGAATTCAGGGAATATGGCAAACAAAACCTGCGGTTTACCTTTGTGAATCCAGGGCAGGGCCTTTCAGATTCGGCACGCATGAAGTTCCTTGGCGAACTCACGGCCCAGGGCATCATGCCTTTTAATATGAAAGTACAGCAGGAAGCCAACGACGGCTTCGCGGAAAAACTCATCTTTCCCGGCGCACTGGTTCATTACAAAGGCAAAACGTTAGGAATAAACCTGCTGAAAAACCAGGGCGGGCAGGATCCCATGCAAACCATGAACAGCTCGGAAGCCTTGCTGGAATACCAGTTTGCCTACGCTATCCATAAACTGCTGGAAAAAGAAAAACCATTGGTGGGCTACATGCTTGGCCATGGAGAATCGCTTGGAGCCGAAGTATATGATGCACTTAGTACCCTGCAAACCAGTTACGGGCTGGATACCCTCACCCTGCAGGCTGCTTCCTATATTCCCCGCGATTTTGATGTAGTTCTCTTTGCAAAACCCGCCGGCGCCTTCTCTGACGCAGATAAATTTAAGATAGATCAATACGTGATGAATGGCGGAAAAGTGCTGTGGTTCATTGATGAATCCAGCGCCAGTATGGACAGTTTGCACGAACACCCTGAATTTTTTGCCATGGACCGGGGGCTGAACCTGGAGGACCTCCTCTTCCGCTATGGCGTACGTATTAACCAGGACCTGGTATTAGACCTGCAGAGCGATGTGGTGCCGCTGGTAGTGGGCAATGTAGGCAACCGGCCACAGATACAGCCTATGCCGTTTCCTTATTTCCCAATGCTGATGCCTACCAAAGCGCATCCCATAGTAAAAAACCTGGATATGGTATTGAGCCGTTTCGTAAGCTCCATCGATACCATAAAAAACGACGCCATCCGCAAAACCATACTGCTTACCACTTCCAGGAACAGCCGTACCACGCGGCTGCCGGCGCAGGTAAGCTGGGATATTGTAAAAACGCAGCCCAACCCGCGTGATTACCGTCAACGTAACCTGCCCGCAGCTGTACTGCTGGAAGGAAAATTCACGTCGCTGTTCCGCAACAGGGAAAACCCCGATGCGGTAGATTCGCTGTTTCACGCATCCGGACAGCCTTTCAGGGAATCTGCAGATACTATTAACAAAATGATCGTGGTAAGTGATGGTGATGTAATTGCCAATGCAGTATCCCGTAAGGAAGGGCCACTGCAAATGGGCATCAATGAATTTAACCCGGGTTTTGCCTTTGCCAATAAAGAATTTTTCCTGAACTGCCTGGAGTATCTCTGCGGTAACAGTGGTATTATGGAAGCCCGGAACAAAGAGCTAACGCTGCGCTTGCTGGATGGAGAGAAGGTGCGGCAGGAAAAAACCAAGTGGCAGGTCATTTGTTTCCTGGTGCCGGTAGGACTGGTTTTGATATTTGCCATGGTATTCCAGTTTATACGGCAACGTAAATTTACTGAATAGCCTGAAATGCTGTAAGGCGCTGTGTTTCAGGGTTTATTGCGGTATCTGCTTAAAGGAAATGATCACCTTAAACCGGGAACCTAGCCGCCGTTTTCCTATCTTTGCTGCTCATAAAATGCAATCACATGGGAAAAACAGAGATAACATATCTGGTATTTTTTATTGTGATTATCCTGGCAGTGGTCTTTGATCTTGGATTTTTTAGTAAGAAGAATAAAAAAACAAGTTTAAAAACAGCGCTCTGGCAAAGCATTTTCTGGGTAGTTTTATCTATGCTCTTTTTTGGGTTCATGTGGCTGGAAGACGGCGCAGAACCCGCCATCAGCTTTTTGAGCGCATACCTGATGGAGAAATCCCTATCTATAGATAATATCTTTGTGTTTATACTCATCTTTAGTTTTTTTAAGATAAAAGAGGAGTATTACTCCCGGGTATTACTCATAGGTATACTGATGGCCATCGTTTTCAGGGCCATATTTATCTGGCTGGGTATTGCGCTCATAGAAAAATTTGAATGGATATTGTACATTTTCGGCGCCTTTCTCATTTATACCGGTATAAAAATGTTTATCACAAAAGAAGATGATGAATTTAAACCGGAAGAAAATGTGATTTACCGTTTTATGAACAAATACATGCGGGTAACCATGGAAGAGCCTAAAGGCAGGTTCGTGATCCGTAAACACAATAAGGCTTATCTCACCACATTATCACTGGTTGTAGTGATGCTGGCAGTAACAGATATCTTATTTGCGGTAGATTCTATCCCGGCTGTATTTGCCATTTCACGGGACCCGATGGTGGTATATACCTCTAACATATTTGCGGTTTTGGGACTAAGGTCCCTGTTCTTTTTACTGAGGGGAGCGGTAGATAAATTTGATTATCTGCCCCAGGGTATTGCTATCGTCCTGGTTTTTATTGGATTGAAGATGCTGGCAGAATATTTCCTGCATAAACATGATATTCAAATACCGGTATATGTATCATTGATAGTGATAGTGCTATGCCTTGGAGGTTCTATCCTCTATTCTCTCTATCATCAGAAAAAAGAATTACCGGAAGCAGACGTAAAATAAAAAGCTGCGCAAACATCAATTTTGCAGCAGTTAAGTGATTATTCAAACCTGATAAACGTGTATAACGCAGCAAGCATCAACAAGACTTTGAAAGGAGAATTGTTGCAAGAGACAGGATTTTCTGAAATTGACCATCTTTTATTGGACAGCAGGAAGCTCAGCTTCCCCGAAACATCCCTGTTTATTTCATTGGTTAGCCCCCGGCGCAACGCGCATCAATACATCGAAGAATTGTACCGTAAAGGGGTCAGCAATTTCGTGATAAGCGAACCCGTACCACTGGAGAAGTATCCGAAAGCCAACTTCATCCTCGTTAAAGATACCCTGCAGGCATTACATGCGCTGGTGGCCTTCCACCGGCAACAATTCCACATACCCGTTATTGGTATTACCGGCAGCAATGGCAAAACCATTGTAAAGGAATGGCTGTACCAGCTGCTGGAAAAGGATTACAATATTGTTCGCAGTCCTAAAAGTTATAACTCGCAAATAGGCGTTCCTCTTTCCGTATGGCAAATGAAACCGGAACACCAGCTGGCGATCTTTGAAGCAGGTATTTCGCAACCCGGCGAAATGGTGAACCTTGAAAAAATCATCCGTCCCACTATCGGCATCTTCACCAACATCGGGGAGGCCCACAGCGAAGGCTTTTTAAATATCCGGCAAAAAATTAATGAGAAACTGGTACTGTTTGCCAAGAGCGATATTCTTATCTACTGCAAAGATTATCTTGCGCTCAACGAGTGTGTGCTGGCCTTTCATAACCAGGTAGGCAAAAAAGAAAACCAGGAAGGTGGCGGCCCTGAATTGTTCTCCTGGTCCAGGAAAACAGATGCCGATCTGCGTGTAACCAATGTAGATAAACAAGATAATCATACCCGCATAGACGCCCTCTATAAACAAACACCACTCCACTTCAGGATTCCTTTTGTTGATGAAGGCTCTATCGAAAACGCCATTCATTGTGTAGCCCTCATGCTATATCTTGGCAAGGAACAGGCTGTGATACAGCAACGGATGGATCAGCTCAGCAATATTGCCATGCGCCTGGAACTGAAACAGGGGATCAATAACTGCTCCGTGATCAACGATAGCTACAACCTGGATCTCGGTTCACTTACCATTGCGCTGGACTTTCTCCAGCAACAGCAGCAGCATGCCACCCGCACTGTTATCCTCAGCGATATCCTGCAAAGCGGTAAAAGCGATGCCACCCTCTATGAAGAAGTGGCCGACCTTTTACAAAAGAAAGGCATCAATAAATTAGTGGCCATCGGTAAAAATATTGGCCGGGAGAAAAAGAGCTTCCAGCAGGTAGAAGGCCTGAAAACACAGTTCTTCACCACTACCGATGAATACATACAACAGTTCAATGCAGACGATTTCCAGAATGAAACCATCCTGGTAAAAGGTTCCCGTATTTTCCAGTTTGAACGCATCGGCAAACTGCTGGAACAAAAAGCGCATCAAACGATCCTGGAAATCAATCTTACCGCCATCTCACATAATGTAAAGCTGTACCAGTCGCTCTTAAAACCCGATACCAAATTAATGGCGATGGTGAAAGCATTTTCCTATGGCAGCGGTAGTTTTGAAATAGCCAATCTCCTCCAGTTCCACGGGGTGGACTACCTTGCGGTAGCCTATGCAGATGAAGGCGTGGAGCTGAGAAGAGCGGGTATTACCATGCCCATCATGGTAATGAATCCTGAACCAGCCAGCTTTGATGCGATCCTTCACTGGAACCTGGAGCCGGAAATTTACTCCATGCAGATACTTCTGCAGTTTATGGAAGAAATTACTGCTGCCGGTAAAACAGCATTCCCCGTTCACATAAAGCTCGATACGGGGATGCACCGGCTGGGTTTTGTGAAAAGTGAAATCCCGGAACTGGCGCAGATACTTACCGCCACCCCGCTGATGAAGGTACAGTCTATTTTTAGTCACCTGGCCGCCAGTGAAGATCCTGCAAAAGATGCCTTCACCCAGCAGCAGGGCCGGCTGTTCTATGATATGAGCCACGAACTGCAGAAAGCACTTGGTTATACGGTGATCCGCCATATTGCCAACAGCGCCGCCATTAGCCGTCACCCTGATCTGCAGCTGGATATGGTGCGGCTCGGTATAGGAATGTATGGGATCGACAGCAGCAATGGCATCCAGGATCAGCTTCGCAATGTAAGCACCCTGAAAACCACCGTAGCACAGCTGAAACGCCTGGAAGCCGGCGACACAGTAGGCTATGGCGCCAAATGGGAAGCCAAGGGCCCGGCAGTAACGGCCACCGTGCGCATTGGCTATGCCGATGGCTATCCCCGCAGGCTGGGCATGGGTAAAGGTAAAATGCTGGTACGCGGCAAACTGGCCCCGGTGGCCGGTGTAGTGGCAATGGACATGCTCATGCTGGATGTAACCCATATCCCGGATGTGGAAGAAGGTGATGAGGTGATCGTTTTCGGCCAGGACCTGCCCGTACAGGAGCTCTCCAACTGGGCTGAAACCATTCCCTATGAAATATTAACAGGAATTTCACAGCGCGTAAAAAGGGTATATTTCCAGGAATAATGATATTGCAGGCTTCGACTTTGAAATAAACTATTATTTTTGATAAAATTCTAATATCAGTTGAAATATCGTCACGTAGTAATTATCGTTATCCTGATCCTGGCTATTGACCAGACGCTGAAATTCTGGATCAAGACGCATATGTTTATGCAACAGGAATTTGTGATTTTCCCCAATTGGTTCCGGATCCATTTTATTGAAAATGAAGGAATGGCCTACGGCCTTAAATTCGGAGGCGACTTTGGCAAAATACTCCTTACCCTTTTCCGCCTGGTGGCCGTTGTAGTAGGTTTTGTGTATATGAAGAAGCTCATCAGGGAAAAATACAGCACCGGTTTGCTGATCTGTGGATCCCTGATCCTGGCAGGAGCTGCCGGCAACCTGATAGACAGCATGTTTTATGGCCTGATCTTCAACGATAGCATAGGTTACGAAGTGGCGAAGTTTATGCCTCCCGGTGGCGGTTATGGCAGCTTTCTGCATGGCCGCGTGGTAGATATGCTATACTTCCCCATTTATGAAGGTTACCTGCCTAAATGGGTGCCATTTAAAGGTGGCGACTACTTCGTGTTTTTCCGCCCGGTGTTCAATGTGGCCGATGCCGCAATTTCTACCGGCGTTATCGCTATCCTGCTGTTCCAGAAGCGTTTCTTCGGAAAGCATATGCAGCCCAAAGCTGTAGAACATCCTGTAGCCAAGGATCCCGTAGCGTAATTACCAACTTATTTATATGCGAAAGCGCTCGCCGGTTGGCGGGCGCTTTTTTAATGCAGCGGATTTTGTCTGACTCAGGATTACGCTGATTTTGCTGATTTGTTTTTTTGAAATGCAGCGGATTTTGTCTTGGAACACTGATTACGCTGATTATACTGATTTATTTTTTTTGAATGCAGCGGATTTTGTCTTGGAACGCTGATTATACTGATTTAGTTTTTTTGAATGTAGCGGAGATTGTCTTTTTTCTGAATTAAGATATATTATAATGCGAGTGGAAAAATTTAAAAAAGATGATCATTAATTCTACCTCCAATTACGTTGAATTTTCCGAAAATTCCGTGAAAATTAAATTCCAACCATTATTCAGCGGAAAATCTGTCTCCTTCGTATTCCAGAATTAAATCAGCATCACTTCAACAATCCTTGCTGCAGTCAAAAAAATTAAATCAGTATAATCAGCGTTCCAAGACAAAATCCGCTGCGATCCCATAAAGCAAACGCGTTCGCTTATATCTCCCTTTAAAAAATAAAATCAAACAAATCAGCAAAATCAGCGTAATCCTGAGTCCGACAAAATCCGCTGCGATCCAATAAAGCAAACGCGTTCGCCTATATCTCCCTTTAAAAAAATAAAATCAAACAAATCAGCAAATCAGCGTAATCCTGAGTCAGACAAAATTCGCTGCAATCCCATAAAGCAAACGCGTTCGTTTATATCTCCCTTTTAGAAAATAAAATCAAACAAATCAGCAAAATCAGCGTAATCAGCGTAATCCTGAGTCAGACAAAATCCGCTGCGATCTCATAAAGCAAACGCGTTCGCCTATATCTCCCTTTAAAAAATAAAATCAAACA
>JBCNPS010000024.1:0-25368 GCA_039593235.1 Chitinophaga sp.
CCATCCGGGTTAAGTGTTGTGATTGCAAAACTACCTGTATAACGAGTAGTTACCTACTCATATTCGTATTTGAGGCATATTAAAGGGCGGATTTCTGCGTTTCGGGAGCGTTTTTCCGGAACTCGGAAGGCGACATGCCCGTGAGCTGTTTGAATACCCGCTGGAAAGTGGCGGGCGATGAAAAGCCGCAGTCGTATGCAATACCCGTGAAGGTAAGCTGTTCCGCATCCTCCTGTAACAGTTTTTCTTTAAACAGGTTAACACGGTAACCGTTTACATACTCATTAAAATTTTTATGCAGATGCTGGTTCAATACTGCAGAAATGGTTTTAGACGGCAGCCCGGTATGTTGCGCCACCATTTGCAGGGTAAGCGCCGCGTTCAGGTACAGCTGATCTTCTTCCATAGCCTTTTGCAGCAACGTTACCGCCGGCGCCGTGGTGGATTCCGGCAATACGGTTTCCGTTTTCTTTGCAGTTACCAGTTCCTGGTAAGAAATAATATACCCTTTAATTCCCAGCCAGTAGATCAGGATGGTGACAGGCACATATATAGGGTACCAGTCGAATTTATCAAGCATTACGTCTGTATAGCGGGGAATCACGTAGGGCACCAGGTACACCAGCCATATAGCGGCGAAGCCGGCAAACAACCAGGTGAGCTGCTGCAGCCAGCGCAGGCCCGCGCCGGGGGCATTGTTTCGCTTGTACGCCGCCAGGAATTTAAAGGATAGCCCGGTATAGATGGCCAATGATATCCACCGGGGAATGTCTGAATATACATTATAAGTATCTATGAAGATGACCCACGGCTGCGGATGCTTCTTTAATACACCCAGGAGCACGCCTGCCACATAAATAATGGCCGCAGCAGGTGATCCGAAATCGATCACCACCGGCCAGAATTGCCGGCGCCTTTGCGGGGTTAGCTTAAACGCCGGATCGGTGAAAGATTGTATGTAAAAATACATCAGCGGTCCTACAGGCATTACAACAATAAGCGGCACCAGTTGTGCAAAAAAACTCAGCCACGGCGAGCCAAACCATTGATGGTATTCGCCGCTTAAACAAAAACTGGCCATACTGAGCAGGAAGATCAGCGCCGCCAGGAAACGGTTAGCCTTCCTTTTCCTGGTTGAAAAGAACAGCAGGCCGCTTACAATAAAGCCCTGTATAACACCCAGCAAAATAATAGTTTGGAATAACCGCTCCATAGTGCCAAAATAAGATAAAATCTTTTTCGGTCAACTACCGGAAATTGCTAGAAAAATTTTTCTACCGTGAGGCCATAAGTCATCAGCAGGTTTTCACGCTCGGTGCGGTTTAATTTGTTATAGGTCATGGCAGCGGTGATGGCGAGCCAGGACCGTAGCTTTACAGCAAGGGTATTATTGCATTTTATAATATAGTCGTTGCCGTGAGAGAGAGAATTTTGTACATAATTGGATCCTTCCAGTACAATGATGTCTTTGATCACCCATTTATAATATACCCGGAATGAATTTCTGAACGTATGATACACATCCGGGATGGTGTCGTGCAGAAACAGGTCGCTGTTTTCAAAGAGGATCCCGTCGCTGAGGTTGAGGGTGGCATTTTCCCGTTTGATCACGTCGTAAGCAGCGCCGCCGCCACCCTGGAAGCGGTCGTTGATCTTCAGGGAATAACTTTTATCATAATTGGCAAGTCCCCAGAAGTATATTTTCTTTTCTCCCCGGTAAATATTAAAATCGAGGGCGGTAGATACATCATTGTTGGTAATGTTATGGTCCTGTTTCCCGTATACATAACTGGCGCCCATATTCAGCGTCATTCTTTTTTTACTGATCTTGAAGCCCATGTTATTATTAAGCAGGAAGGAATTACCATCGTTGGTCATATTCACAGAGCCTGTAGAGGCATACTTGATATAATAATGCACCGAGTCGCTGAACTGGGCGCTTACACTCAAACCATACAATAATATCATCCATAGTAAAGCTAATCTCTTCATATCCGGGTGCTTAGATGTTATATAATGCGATTCGGGCGCCGCAATTAACGTGCCTGAACATTCTGTGAGGATTTGTTATAAAAAATAAAGTTTTTTAGAGATCTTAGTCCATTGTACGGCAGGAGCCATTTTTCCGTGCGGTATATTTTGCTAAAACCACGTAAACACGATACGATATGTCATCAAGAAGAAACTTTCTCCTGCAAACCGCGCTGGGTATGGCTGCCACCACTATGGGGCCCCTTACCGTTGCCGCCGCTGCCGGCAGCCGGGTAAAGAAAACGGCGCTGCCCATTGGCATGGCGGGCTATACCTTTGCCAAATTTGATCTCGACCAGGCCATCGCCATGATGAACCGGGTGAACATCAAAAACATTTCTGTAAAAGATATTCATCTCCCTTTAAACAGTTCCCCGGAAAAAATAAAGGAAGTACTGGGTAAATTTTCCGCAGCAGGCATTCACGTATATGCGGTAGGCGTTATTTACATGAAAACGGAGAAAGCGGTAGACGAAGCATTCGATTATGCAAAACGTGTAGGCGTTCCGTTAATTGTAGGCGTACCAAATCCGGAGTTGCTGGATTATACAGAAAAGAAGATCAAAGAATATAATATACGCCTGGCGGTACATAACCATGGTCCGGAAGACAAGCTCTATCCCGGCCCTAAAAACGCCTACGATCTTATTAAAAACCGGGATCAGCGCCTGGGACTGTGCCTGGACATAGGCCATGCCGCCCGCGCCGGCGAAGAACCGTCCAAAGCGGTGCTGGCGTATAAAAACAGGATCTTCGACCTGCATATCAAGGATATTTCCGCTGCACAGAAAGATGGTAAAGCCATTGAACTGGGCAGGGGCGCCATTGATTTCAAAAAACTGGTAACAGCGTTGGAGAAGATCAATTATGCCGGGGTGTGCAGCCTGGAATTTGAAAAAGATATGAGCGATCCGTTGCCGGGCATTGCCGAATCAGCCGGTTTTTTCAGGGGCGTGATCAGTACCGTTAACAGCTGATAATTATTACCGGCGCAGCTTTCCGGGAGAAACACTGAATTTTTTCCGGAAGGCTGTGCTGAAATGCTGCACAGAAGAATACCCCAGGCGGTCCGCCACTTCTTTCACGGGCATCCCTTCCAACAGTAAGCCCTGCGCCTTTTCGAGCCTCGTTTCACTGAGGTAACCAAACACCGTATTGTGAAACAGTTCCTTAAAACCATTCTTCAGCTTAAAAGTATTGGTACCTGCAATAGCCGCCAGTTCTGTGAGCGTGGGCGGTGCAGTAATATGCTGCAGGAGATATTCTTTCGCATACATGATACAATCTTTATCATAAGCAGAAGTAAGCGCGGTTTTGGCGCGGGCCTGCTTCTCAAACGACGCCACCTGCAGGGTAAGCAGCTCAATACATTTTGATTGCAGGTACAACAGCTTCAGTCCTCCTGCAAACCGGCAATCCATAATATCACGGATACACTGGTACATGGCAAAGGTGATTTCCTCCCCGTTATTGTTCGCATGCACTTCCATCTTCCCCTCCACTTTCTCTGCAAAATCATATAACATAGGATTGGTATCGCGTACCAGTTCCAGAAAATATTTACGGTCAAGATGCACTTCAAAGAACTGGTACATCTCCTTGTCCATATAACACGCTTTACCGTCGAGCGCCGGCACATACATGAGGTTGTGGCGGTTGGCCCCGAAATTATATTGCTTACCGGTAGCCTGGTTATTCAGCCAGCCGTTGCCTTTCAGGGAGAAATGCATTTCCACCGTGTCGGGTACATTTACCGCACGCATATTAAAGTGATGCTGTTGCAACAGCATATCGCCATACACAATATAAAGGTTAGGTAGAACGATCCGCACCATTTCAAGATCGCCAAAAACAAAACTGAACTTCTCCCTGCGCTCCTGCACCAGGGAGGGCATAATGCCGTTGGGCGACAAGGAAAAATGGCCTGTCAGATCATGCCAGTTACCCTCCATATCTCCTATCAACATGCCCATATGAATTTCTTTTTCTATTAAGAAAATTATCCCGCTGATATAAAAAACTATCCCGACGGTGTAAAAACCGTTTTTATGATAAGCGGCACCTTTGGGACTAAAGTTAAAGATTTCAATGAAAGCAACACAAAAAATGAAGTCGGGTATATCCCGTTTACTGGAAATAGCCGGCAGGCGCAAGCGCCTGTTACTGCTGTCGGCGGTGCTGGCCGTGTTACATGTACTGCTGGCCATGGTTCCTTATATACTGATGTATGCCATACTGAAAGCCATGATCACGCCACCGGTAGATGCCGCGTTGATAAAAACATACCTCCTGCAGGCAGTGTACGCGGTGATCGCTTCCTATGCCCTGCTGTATGCGGCGGGGATGGCGTCGCATGTGGCGGCGTTCAATATCCTGTATGAACTGCGTACGCAGATGGCGGATAAACTGGGCAGGCTGCCGCTGGGATTTATTAACCGGCATAACTCCGGGGCGCTGAAAAAGATCATGGGAGATGATATAGAGCGGATAGAAAATTTCATTGCCCACAGTATCCCCGACTTTGTAAAAGGAATGGCCCTCCCCCTGGTAACGCTGGTATATCTTTTTACGGTGAACTGGCGCCTGGCCCTGGCCAGCTGCTTACCCATCCTGTTCCTGGCTATATTTATCCCGCTGATGTTTAACAAAGAACGCAGGGCGTTGCTCACCCGGTACCACCGTTCCCTGGAAAACATGAATGCCGGCATCGTGGAGTTTGTACGCGCCATGCCGGTGATCAGGATCTTTGGACATACGGCTGATAGTTTTGATAAATACAGCGGGGCCGTATACCGCTTCCAGGACATGGTGCTCCTCTGGGTGCGTACCTCTTCTCCTTTTTTCGGGGTGTTTATCAGTTTCATCAGCAATGCTTCCTTACCGGTACTGGCGGCAGGATTTTACCTATACTTTCACCAGGGGCTCAGCGTTTCCGTATTGCTGCTGTTCCTCATACTGGGCGTGGGTTACATCAGGCCGTTGTTTGCTTTGAGCAACCTGGGCACACAGATCTCCGTGATCAATCACGGCGTAAAACGGCTCGATGAAATACTGTTCAGCCAGGAAGCGGAAACCCGGGGCCGGGAAAAACTGGAAAATGATTACAGCATCGAGTTCGATAACGTGTCTTTCAGTTACGATGGCCGCACCAGCGTATTGCGGCATGTAAGTTTCCGCGTTCCGCAGGGCAGTATTACCGCGCTGGTGGGGCCTTCCGGCTCCGGCAAATCTACCGCCGCACAGCTGGTTGCCCGCTTCTGGGATGCCAGTCATGGTTACATAGGAATAGGCAATAAAGATATCCGGGCTATCAAACCGGAGGAGCTGATGAAACATATTTCCTTTGTGTTCCAGGACAGCTTTATGTTCCAGGAAACCATTCTCGAAAACATCCGCATGGGCATGGATAAAACTATGCCTGAAATAGTGGCGGCCGCCAAAGCCGCGCAATGCCATGATTTTATTGAGAAACTGGCCGACGGCTATCAAACCGTATGGGGAAAAGACGGCGTTCACCTCAGCGGGGGCGAGCAACAACGCATCCAGCTGGCGCGGGCTATTTTAAAAGATGCGCCCATACTGATCCTCGACGAGGCCACCGCTTTCAGCGATCCTGAAAATGAACACCTGATACAACAGGCATTCAATAAACTGATTTCCAGGAAAACCGTGATCGTTATTGCGCACCGGCTTAGTACCATTACGCAGTGTAACCAGGTGGTAGTAATGGATAAAGGCGCCGTGGCGGGTATTGGCCGCCATGAAACGCTGCTGGAGCAATGCTCTTTGTATAGGAAGATGTGGCAGGCGCATACACGGGCGAAATCCTTTACGCTGGCCGAAGATCAAACTATCATCACTCCTTTCAACATCTCTGCAACATGATCAAACATCTCTTTTATATATTTAAAATGGCGCCGGGTAAGGTACGCAAAAGCATTGCACTGGAACTGCTGCATCATTTATTCATTGCCGTACCTACAGGTTTCCTGCTGCTGATCATACAGGAGCTATTCTCCGGCCATGCTTCGGAAAAGCGTTTATACGTATACGTTATCATCATGGCAGCCATGCTTATAGGGCAGCTGTGGCTTTCTGTGAAAACGATGGTAGGCTCCAACACTATGACCTATGCCCTGTCTACCCGCCTGCGCATACAACTGGGCATGCACCTGCAGCGGCTGTCGATGGGTACATTCAAACAGCGCGATCCCGGCGACCTGGCCGCCGTTGTATTACAAGACGTGGCCAATTTTGAACTGATCTTCGGGCATACCATCGGCAATATGGCCGGCGCTGTATTTGCCACAGGTATTCTATCGGTATTCCTGCTGTTCACCGACTGGCGACTGGCACTGGTGCTGCTGGCAGCATTGCCGCTTTGTTATGTAATGATCAGCATCTCCAATTACCTGGTAGTAAAACAGGGCAAAAAACATGTGGCCGCACGGAACGATACCGGCGCCAGGTTCCTGGAATACGTGCAGGGGATCCGGCATATCAAATCATTTGGGATGACGGGCAGCCGTTTCAGTACGCTGGAACAGGCGCTGAATAATTTCCGCAAAGCCAGTATCCGGAGCGAGGCGATCCCCGGCCCGTTTGTACTCACTGCCGGTGTGATCCTCGAATTATTTTTCCTGGGGATGTTAAGTCTTGCCCTTATTTACCTTACCCACGGCGCCTTATCCGTTGCCACCATGATCACTTTCCTGATCATTGGGTACCGGCTGTATGAACCCATTAAAATTGTGCTGGTAGATTATGTGCTCCTGCGATATATGAACATCAGCCTTGAACGGGTAATTGAACTCCTGAAAACCCCGGTGCAGGATGCCGGTAACAGGCAGGTACCTGCGCAGTTCAACATCTCCTTTGAAAACGTAACATTTGCTTACCGCGATCATAAAAAAGTACTGGAAGCAGTTTCCTTCGAGGTACCGGAACGCAGTATGGTAGCACTGGTAGGCCCTTCCGGCTCCGGCAAAACCACCATCACTTCACTGATAGCCCGCTTCTGGGACACCAACGATGGCGTTATTCGTATAGGCGGCGCCGATATACGCGATATGGCGCCCACAGATGTATATGCACTGATCAGTGAAGTGTTCCAGGATGTTTATCTTTTCGACGACAGTATTTACAATAACATCCGGTTTGGCCGGATGAACGCTACCGAAGCGGAAATCCTGGAAGCCGCCGAAGCGGCGCTGGTGCTTGATTTTGCGCTGGAACTACCGGATGGGATTCACAGCACTGTGGGGGAAGGCGGCAACAAATTATCCGGCGGGCAAAAACAACGCATCAGCATTGCACGCGCCCTGCTGAAAAATGCGCCGGTAATATTGCTGGATGAAGCTACCGCTTCGCTGGACCCGGAGAATGAACTATATATCCAGGAAGCCATCCGTCAACTGGTAAAAGGTAAAACGGTGGTGGTGGTAGCGCATAAACTGGCTACTATCAGGAATGCCGATATGATCCTGGTATTAAATAATGGTAAAATAGAAGAGCGCGGGCAACACGACAGTCTCCTGAAAAATAACGGTTTATACAGCAGGCTATGGAATACACAGCAGGCAACCAACGGCTGGAAGATTGCGTAATCCGGGATTTGGTATTAGCTTAGCGGGCAAAGATCCCTTGCATGAAAATTAAGATCATCAGAAAATTCCTGGAATACGTTTACAATAATTATGTGGGCAATTTCTTAGGATTTGTTATCGGGATGGCATCCACCCGCCTTGTTTCCCATTACTTTACCACCCGCAGCATCCGGAACCTGTGGGGGCTCACTGCGCATAAAACCGTGGTAGACAAACATACCTACAATACTATGGAATGGGGTATTTCCATTGTGATCGGTTTTATTGTGTTTGAAATAGTTTCCAAGTGGCTGAAGAAAAAGCTGCATACAATGATGCCCAAAAACAAGTACACACAATGGTTGATGGAAACCGAAGAACCAGCGCCAGCGGGCAATACAACGGCATCAAATAATACCACTACCGCCGCATAGCTTACTGTTTTACAAAAAGGCCGGCAGGCATCATTGCTTGTCCGGCCTTTTTGTTTAGAATTTGAAGGTTACGCTTGCCAGGAAATTGACTGGCTTCTGCGGTATACCATTGGTGTCCCAGTATTTTTGATCTAAGAGATTATTGCCTTTCAGTGCCAGCCGGTATTTAGGCTGATCATAAAATACGGAAGCACTGAGCAAGGTATATCCCGGCAAAAGAAAAGTATTGGTAGATTCAAACCAGGAGTCGCCAACATAGTTTCCGCCGGCGCCAAAGCCCAGCCCCCTTGCCTTTCCACGGGGCAGGTGATAACTTATCCAGATATTGGCTATCTCTTTCGGACTGCCCACGATCAGCTTGCCCTGCAGCGTAGGCGACGCTTTCGTATACCTGTTCTCGTTATGGGCATATCCGGCCACAATGTTCAGGCCTGTTACCGGGTTAGCGGTCAGCTCCACTTCGTATCCCTTGCTGCGTTGGGTGCCATCCTGGAACGCAAATGTTTTGCCGTCTACGATCTCTGTCCGGGTCACATTGGTCACATCGATGTTATAATAACTGGCGGAACCGCTTAATTTATTATCAAGCAACTCCACTTTTACGCCGCCTTCCCACTGGTTGCCTTGCTGGGGCTTCATGTTCAAAATGGTATTATCCGGCTGCACAAGCGGCGCCAGGTTTACAAAACCATTCATATAGTTGGCAAACAAAGACACTTTATCTTTCCATACCTGGTATACGATGCCCAGCTTGGGCGACAGGGAGTTCTGGGAATAATCACCGGCATATTTACCGGTAGCCACCGTGTAGGTACCGTCCGTGGTAAAGCGGTCGGCACGCAGGCTCAGCATGGCCATCAGCGCCGGGGTGATGTTCAGCACATCGGATGCATACACGCTGTAGCTCTTCGACCTGGTACGGGTTGCTGAAAATCCTTTCTGGTAAGATAGATCATCAATCTGGTCGGCGTTCAGTTCCTTCACCGGTTGATTGATATTCACTACATCATAGTTTACGGTAACGCGGTTCAGGCTATTGTAGTTGTTGTTATAATCGATCCCGATCACTAACCGGTTCCTCAGCGATCCTATCCTGAAATCGCCTACAAAATTCTGCTGCAACTGGATATTACCAAACGTTTCAGGTTTCTGATTCCTGACGCTGCGCGCCATGGTGGAATCCGTGAGCAGGGTCATATTGGTCCAGTAAAAGTGTTTATAGAAGCCTTCAGAAAACAGGTAATTGGTTTCGGAGGTCCAGGCATCAGATATTTTATAGGTGATCCTGCCCTGTATATTATTGATCCCATTGCTGATATCAGCGCCGTTATTGATATACGACCGCTTGTACCCGATGTTGAGATCTTTAAAGCTCCTGGCTGTCACATTTTTGAAATCGCTGATGGCATAGGTACCAGTGGCGAAGTTGCCCCTGGTGATATCTACATCTACCAGGAAATTGAGCCGGTCGTTCACCTGGTAAGAGAAGCTGGGGGCAATGGTATAATTTTTTGCATAGCCCTGGTCCTGGAACGAGCCTTCCGTTTGCCCGGCGGCATTGAGCCGGAACAGCAGGGTGTGTTCATCGTTCAGCGGGGCATTGACATCGGCGGTAAACCGCGCAAACTCAAAACTGCCGCCGGTAAAGCTCACATTTCCGCCAAAATGATCGTATGGTTTTTTGGTCACATAGTTATAAAGCCCCCCGAAAGTGATGTTACGGTTGCTGCCAAACAGTGTACCTGAAGGCCCTTTTATTACTTCTATACGTTCCAGGATAACCGGGTTCAAAGGCACAATGGCGCTGGTCACCATACCGTTCCGCATACCCGTGGCGTTGGAAAAACCGCGTATAGTCATGCCCTGGGAGCCTCCTACGGCGAAATTAGGCACTGCGCCGGGGATATTCCTGTAAATATCCGTACGTTCAGTGATCAGTTGCTCCTGCATCAGGGCTTTGCCTACGGTTTGGTATACCTGTGGATTTTCCAGGTTTTTCAGGGGAAGCCTTGCTACCTGGTCGGTAGTTTTATCGGTAAACCTGTTACGGTTGCTGTTCACAACAATTTCCCGCAATTGTGTGTCCGACAATTCCAGCCGGAGCGATACGTTGGTGGTTCTCCCCTTCTCCACGCTTACATTTTGTGTAAGCGTCCGGTATCCGATCAGTGAGATCTCTAACTGGTAATCGCCGGCAGGTACCCGGTGAATGGTAAAAACGCCATCTTCCCCGGTAATGGCGGATCTTGACGTTCCTTTTATCACCACAGTTACCGAAGCGGCGATCTGATTATCGCTGGTGGTTATTATTCCTTTAATAGTACCGGCATCTGTTTCCGAATTGGAGAAGGCATATAGCGGCAGTAATAAGATCAGGCAGTACAGCAGTTTCTTCATGGTTGGACACAAAAATTTCACGCAAATTAGCACGGAGAAAACCTCCTCCTTTTAATATTCCGGAAAAGTATTTATCTGAAAAGGAAATATTTTAAATATTGAGGACTTATAACGCTTCCTGGATAAGCTATAAAAAAGCGCCTCCATTATTTTGAGCCGCTCTTAAAAAAAGCCGTCTCATTTTTTTTGAGACGGCTTCTTACTTTATTTAGTGTTGGCTTTAGAACTTAAAGGTTACATTTCCTGAAAAACGTCTTGGCATTTGCGGTTCCAGCGTGCTCCAACCTTTGTAGTATTCTTTATTACCGATGTTATCGAGTTTGAATGCTACGTTAAACTTGTTGGTGTTGTAAAACAGGGAACCGTTTAATACCGTGTAAGATGGTAAAGTGAATACACCGGTAGTAAGCCTGTTGAGGATCATATTTTCGCTGGCGTAGTTACCGCCAAAACCGATACCAAAGCCTTTCACCGGGCCGTTCTGGAATTTGTAGGTGATCCAGAGGTTAGCAAGATTTTTAGGGCCTGCTTCTTCGGGGCGTCTGCCCAGGTATTCCGGATCATTTGTTTCGGTGAATTTACTGTCGTTATAGCTGTAACCACCACTGATGTTCAAACCAGCTACCGGGTTAGCCACGATTTCCGCTTCTACGCCTCGACTGGTTCTTTCACCACCTTGTGTATAAGCCAGCGATGGGCCGCCGCCTGTTTGCAGGATGATGTTTTTCACTTTAATATCATAGTAGCTCAAGGAACCGGTGATCATACCACCCATGAGGTTTACTTTCACGCCGCCTTCCAGTTGGTTGGCCTGTTCAGGATCGAAGCTTACCAATACGTTCTCACCGTTTGCCCGTGGTGCGCTGTTGGTAAAACCATTCATATAGTTCGCAAAAACGGAGAGTGTATTCAGGATAGGCTGGTACACGATCCCGAATTTAGGCGACAGGGCGGTTTGTGAATATTTATCATTTGCACCGGCAGTAAGACCGCCATTCTTAAAATGATCTACACGCAAACTGGCCATTACAGATAAGCTGGGCAGGATGTTGAATACATCAGATACGTAAGCGCTGTATGTTTCCTGTGTAAGATTAGAGTTGTCTACCGGTAAAGCATTCAGTAATGAATCGGTATGTTGTTTGGACAGGATACCATTGTCATTGCCGGCCATATCTACCAGGCCATTCATAGCATAGCCGGTGTTGTTGCCTTGTGTGCGGCGATTGAAATAATCCAGGCCGGCCACTAACCTGTTGCGGAATTGCCCGATCTTAAAATCGCCGGTAAAATTCTGCTGGATATCGGTGGTATTGGTGCTGCCGTTCTGGTAGCTGATATACCTTGCAAAAGTGGGCGAAATATTTGGAAAGCCCGGCATGGAAGCGGAGGCTTCGTAGAGGTAAGAATAATATCCTTCTGATTTGGCGCTTCCTCTTGATACAATGGTTTGTGAGGTCCAGGTATCGGATAATTTATAAATAGCCTGCGCCTGTATGCTGGAAGTAGGTGTTTTGATGCTGAGGTTGTTGCTGGTATAGGAACGTTTGTTATCATATCCCAGTTCCTTCAGGTTCTTCGCAAACAGCGGGTTACCGCGGTCCAGGAACAAACTGGTGGGATTGGTACTTTCCGAAGAAAGAAATTCCGTGTTCAGCATCAGGGTAAGGCGATCGCTGGCATGATAGGTAAGTGAAGGCGCAATGAAACGTTTCTTTACGAAGCCCGCATCCTGGAAGCTGTTCTCATCATGGTAAGCGCCGGTTACACGCAGCAGCACTTTATTATCTTTATCAAGGGGCGTATTGATATCAGCTGTAACTCGGTTGAGGCCGTAGCTCCCGCCGGTATAACTGATTTCACCGCCGAAGTGGTCATAAGGTTTCTTTGTAATGGTATTGATCAAACCGCCGTAGGAAACAACGGAGCTGCCGTAAAGCGTACCAGACGGGCCTTTTACTACTTCGATCCTGTCGATGTTCGCTACATCCAGGCCACCGTTGGTTAAACCGGGCAAGCCGTTTACCAGTGTAGGCTGTACTGCAAAACCCCGAAGCGAATAATACCCGGCGCCATCGCCGGCGCGACCGGTAGAGGACCATAATTTGCTGATACCCGGAGCGTTGTTGAGGGCATTATCGTAGCTGGTTACTACCTGGTCTTTTATAAGTTCGCTGGAAATAACGCTGTATACCTGCGGGTTCTCAATATTTTTTAACGGCAGTTTGGCCACGTATTCACTGCTTCTTTTGGTGTATTTGTTCCTGGAAGCAGTTACCTCCACCTCGTTCAGGTTCTTTTCAGAGATGCTCAGCTGAAGATCGACGGTAATAGTTTTATCCTTTTCCACGGTAACCTCACTGCTGGTGGTTTCATATCCTGTAAGAGATACCTGGATCGTATAATTTCCCGGGTTGATATTACGGAGTAAATAAGTACCGTTATCGTCTGTGAGCGTTGTTTTTTTGGTGCCTTTCAATACCACTACCACGCCTGGCGCCGGCTTATTGTCTGAAGTGGTTACGAGTCCTTTAATGCTGCCTCCGTTGTCTATTTCTTCGGCTAATACGGTGTTGGATAGCATTACACTGAGTAACAATAAACACCAACCTGATCTCTTTAAAAATTCCCTTATTGATTTCTCCATTGTCTGATTCCTTAAAATTTGCAGGCGCAAAGTTCGGGACATGACCTATACTGATGCTGACGGATACGGAATTTGATTTACGCAATGCGGAAAAAGTTGACGTGTACGGGAGAAACGAGGTGCTGAAGTGAAATATCAATAATAACTATTAAAATATTGACATTGAATATCTTATGAATAATTTGACGCTGGAAGAAAAAGGCCGTATCCTTTCAATACGGCCTTTTATTGCTTAGCGGTAACTGAGCGAGGAGTCTTCCACCCAGCGGCCATCGGGACCATTTTTTACCGGCACAAAAATGCATTGCCAGTTTTGTTCCTTATAGCTACGTGGTACACGTATCAGTACTTTATTCCAACCTTTTTTTAATGGCAAAACAGCCGGCGGGCGTGACCAGCTGAACTCCTCATCCGTGTATGGAACCTCATTACCGGGACGCTCCCAGGTATGGACCAGGTAACGGTTGGCGCCGGGATACTGCCACCCGGGCGCCGGCAGGGCTATACCATTCACCCATACATTCCCCCCGTTGGCATCCCATTTCCCGGCAACGGGGATACCGGCGCTCAGCCGGGTAGAGCGGGCAGGCGTTTCAAAGCCGATCCAGGCATGTGCCTGTTTAGCCTTCGTACTGTAGATTTCAGCAGCGAGATACACCGTTTCAAAAGTTGAATCGGCCAGTCTATAGTGTTTGATAAGCTCCGGGATCATGTGTACTCCGCCGGTAAGAGGATAAGATACCGCAGAAGTACCAGGATTATGCTCCGGGGCAAACCCTTCTTCCGGAGATTGTTCGGCAGTTCTTACAAATGGCCCCATGAGTTTCATACTAACATTACTGAAAGCTGCAAACGGAAAAGGAACAGATGCAAAGTAGCGGTCGCGGTGCCAACCCAGGCGTTTTTCAAACTCGTTGAAATGCTGCCAGGCAATGGTGTTCTTTGCCGGCATCACCAGCATATAGTCGCGGTTGTACGAAGGACGCCCGCACCATACCGCCTCACTGTAAGTTAGTGCGCCCGGCCATACGGGGTTATAAAGAAAGATCTTTTCTTTGTCAACTACCCTGGTGTCTGGCCAGCAGCAGAGAATACCGCCAAGGGCAATGGAATCTCCCTGGGGACGGTTGCATACCTGCTGGAAAAAATAACGCTGGATAAGGTTCAGCGCATTACCCGAATTTAGGTAACCTGCGTAAGAATCTACATAGGGGTGGCCGTTAGACGCACGCAGCTGAGAAGGATCCATATCATACCACAACTGTTCGATGGTGCCTGGCTCACCGGTTAAACCGGGATTCCACACCATGATACGGCGGCCATGCGCTTTAACGCGGGCAGACATACGTGCCATAAACTGCTTAGGGTCCGGGATATGTACTTCATCTGAACCAAGGTGAATAACCGGACAGTCCGTAACAGGAATAGCATCACAAAATTCGTCGATCAGTTTTTCCAGTACTTCCATTCCCTGGATACTGCCCATTTTAAAACCAAAAGTGGGCTCAAAATAAGCACTATGACCAGGCATATCCAATTCAGGAATCACGGTAATACAACGCTCACGGGCATACGCTATCAAGTCCCGGATCTCCGCAAAGGTATAGCCACGTTCCGGATCGCGGGTCTGCTTCCGGTGTTTCGGATCATTCAGTTGCGGAAAAATATTGCTTTGCGGGCGCCATGCAGGGTTATCCGTGAGATGCCAGTGGAAAGTATTGAACTTGTACGCAGCGAGTTTATCCAGTTGCTTCTTCAGAGAAGCGATTTCCTGGAAATTGCGACCTGTATCATGCATAAAGCCACGCAGTCCGAATGCAGGCCAGTCAACAATACTGCAGCCCTGCACCGCCCAGTGTTTCTTCCCGGGTATGATCAGCTGCCGGAACGTTTGTACCGCATAAAAGGCGCCTGCTGCATCTTTACCGGTGATGGCAACGCCACTTTTGCTTACCTCCAGCCGGTAGCCTTCAGCTTTCACGGGAAGGGTAGTATCTATTTTTACAGTCACTACATTGGCTGGCAGCGCGCTTCCATCAGGCAGGGACCCGGCCATAATGGTACGGATACCTTCTTCATCCAAAAAGGCTTTCAGCGCTTTTAATGCCGGCGCCAGCATCTTTTCATCACGCTGGTACCAGGCTATTTTCTGGATAGAAGCTGGCGTCCAGTAGTCCCTGTTCCAGCTTACCTGTTGCGGATACGGAATAAGTGCGACCGGCGCCGCCTCCAGTTCTTCCAGTGAATGCGGGGCATTCCACTCTTTCGTAGGGGCTTGCGCGTTACCCTGCAATAATGCCATGCATAGTACCGCTGCCAGGAGTAATTTTTTCATTGTTACCAGCCACTGTTTTGTGTACACAATTTATTAGTTTGAATTTCCTTGGCAGGAATCGGGAGATAATAATACCGTTTATTGAAATTAGCAAAACGGATCGGATCCTGGGATCTTAATTCCTGTTCCAGCAGCCCCCATCTCCGGAGATCATAGAACCGCTCCCCTTCTTTAAAAAATTCGATCGCACGTTGATGGATCAGTTCCTTTTTTACCGATACAGCATCCGTAGCGCCGGCATAAGCCGGCAGGTTGCCACCGCGTGTCCGGATCTGGTTAATATAGCCGATGGCGTTAGCCGGGCTACCGGTTTCCAGTTCGCACTCCGCCAGTAAAAGGATTACATCTGCAAAACGCATAGCCCGCTCATTGATGGTAGAAGCCACGTCTGCCGATTCCTCGGTACGGGTGGCTGAATTTGAATATTTAATGATCCAGTAACTATTGAGTTCCGTGGCATTCAGCACCTGCTGAATGGGTTTCATGTAATACATACAACCCGGATAATTCCAGGCTACGGAGGTCAGTACCCGCTCGTCATACTGCCCGTTGGCGGCTTTTTCCTGCAGGAAAATATTCATCATTTTTTGTGTGGGCCAGGCTTCAAACCAGCCTTTCACGCTACCTGCGGCGTATTCTACGGCGATGGTGGTGGTTTGCGCGGAATTGGCCCCTTCGCCATTGTCCCACTGATCGGTACCTCCCACTCTTTCATAAAGGATCTCAAAAATGCTTTCTGCATTATGCTCGTGGGCTTCGTCAAAATTCCATGAGTAGTGGTCCATCAGCCGGTAGGTATAAGGCGACCGGGTAAGTGGCGCCAGCGCGTCTTTGGCGGCCTGCCATTGCTGCGTATATACGTACAGTTTACCCAGGTAGGCATAGGCAGTGCCGCTGGTAGGTTTACCCGGTTCATTTGTTAAGGGTAGCATTCCTGCCGCCTCTTTCAGGTCTTTTGCGGCCTGGGCATAGATATCTGCCTGGGATGACTTGGCTATGGGGAAAGTAGCCGGGTCCTGCGAGGCATCCAGTCGCAAAGGCACATCTCCAAATTCACGGGCCAGCATGAAATAATACATCCCCCGTATAAAAAAGGCTTCTGCCTTTACGCTTTTGGTAAAATCCGCATCAAATGTTTTTCCTTCAATTTCTTTCAGAATACTGTTGGCGCGGTAGATAGCATTATAAAACTGGTAAAAAAGATTCTGTGCCACCGCGTTATTGGGATCATTGGTAAAACGATGCATGGCATAGATCTCATTGATATCATTCCTGAACTCAATATCATCTGCCCTGCCAATGCGCGTCATCAGTCCCCGGGTGCCATAATAACCGCCGTTCCAGTTTTTCAGCGGCGTATAACACGCGGTGATCGCTTTGCTGAAATCACTTTCTGTGCGCCAGAATGTGGCGCTGGTCAATTGATTGGGATTGGTAAGATCCAGTTTACCTTCACAGCTGCTCAATATGGCAAGTACCGCAAGCAGGATAGCCCATTTATATTTATTCATAGTTGTACTGCTTTTTAGAATCCAAGATTAAGACCTATCATAAACACTTTGTTCACCGGGAACACGAAATTGTCGAATCCCCTGGAGGTGGCGTCACCGCTGTTGATATCCGGCGTATAGCCGCTATAGTTAGTAATGGTAAACAGGTTTTCTATATTGGCGTATACACGGATCTTACGGAGCTTATCACGGAAGATTCTTTCCGGTAGCGTATATCCCACCTGGATATTTCTAAGGCGCACAAAGGAGCCGTCTTCCAGGTAACGGTCGGATTGAGGACGGCTGTTGAGATTGGGATCATCCCATACCAGCCGGGGATGCGATGCGCCGGGATTGTCAGGTGTCCAGTAATCGAGGGTTGATACCAGGAAGTTACTGCCTTTGTTAACCCCTTCCAGCTCCAGCCTGGTGGCGTTATAAATTCTATTTCCAAAAACGCCCTGCAGCCCCAGCAATACATCCACTCCTTTCCAGGCGAAATTCGCGTTCAGTCCCATGGTGAAGGCGGGGAAAGGACTGCCGCAGTATTCGCGGTCGTCGTCATTGATCTTTCCATCATGATTGGCGTCTTTGAATTTAATATCACCAGGCTTCGCATTGGGTTGGATCAACGCTCCCTTTTCTGTATAGGCATCAATTGCTGCCTGGCTCTGGAACAGGCCCTGGGTGCGGATGAGCCAGAAGCCTCCAATAGGATAACCGGCCAGTGTGCGCGTTGTGGATACATTGGTGCGGTTGGCGCCGCCGTTGATCACCTGGTTGGCATCTCCCATTGCTATTACTTCATTCTTCATGGCATTGGCAGTGAGCGTAATGCCGTAAGAAAAGCCGGCCGGCTTCACTTCATTCCATGACACAGTGGCTTCCACACCGGTATTGCGGATACGGCCGGCGTTGCGTACCGGGTCGTTGGCGCCGCCCGTGGAAATAGGAATAGGCACAGTAAGCAGGATATCTTTTGTTTGCTTGGTGTACCAGTCGGCCACCAGCGAAAGCCGGTTCTTCAGGAAAGCCATATCCAGCCCGATATTCGTCATAGCGGTTTCCTCCCATTTGATCTGCGGATTGGCAAAATCCTTGGGAAAAGCACCACTGATAATACCGCCTTGTCCATCGGGGTAATTGATGTTGGAAGTAACTACACTGGTATACATATAATTGGCGATCTCCTGGTTACCCAGTACCCCGTAGCCGCCCCTGATCTTAAACTGGTCGAGCCAGGTGGCGCCCTTCATAAATCTTTCTTCCGCTACATTCCAGCCTACAGATACGGAAGGAAAATTACCATAGCGGTTTTCTTTCGCGAACTTCGAAGATCCGTCGCGACGATAGGTCAGCGTAATGAGATAGCGGTAATCGTAGGAATAAAATAAACGGGAGATAACAGAAGTAAGGGCGCTTTCACCGGAGTAGGCATTGTTCAGCCGGTCCTGTGTGGCGGCGCCTACTTCGTAAATACCATCCGGCATCCCTTTACCGGAAGCCATAATATACCGGTTCTTAAAATCCTGGTAGGAGTAGCCCAGCAATGCAGTGACCTTGTGTTTACGGAATGTTTTATCGTACGACAATAAATTTTCCACGAGCAGGTTGTTGGTGGTAGTCCGGTCGTCGGTAAGACTGGAGATACTCCTGGAGCTAAGGCCGAAGTCATAGGCGTTCTGGTAATCGGAGCTGCGGCTTAAAGAAAAATCCGGCGTGGCATTAAGGCGGTATTTTAGCCCGAACGGCAGCTTCAGTTCCGCATAAAAGTTCACAAAAGCGCTATAGTTGTTCCAGGTTCTTCTGGTAAGCTTCTCATCAAGAATACCCAATGGATTGGGCAGATCCACCGCATCGCCTACTACCCTGCCGTAACCGCCGCCCGGATTGGAAGCATCATAACGGGCGAGTGTAGGGATGGATTGGAGAATGATGCCCAGGTAACCGCCACGGGCAAAAGAATACAACGGGTTATTCTGCTGGGTGCTCAGCACCGTATTGTTACCGAAAGTGAACCAGCCACGTTTATACTCCATTTTGATCTGGGCGTTATAACGTTTGTAGTTTGTGCCTTTTACCACGCCATCCTGCGCCAGGTAACCCAAACCAGTATAATAGGTAAAGTACTTGCTGCCGCCGCGCAGGGTGAGATTATAGTTTTGCATGGCAGCAGGTTTCAGCATGATACGCTGCCAGTCGTTACTTTCCTTTTTATCGATGTCTTTCGCCATTTCCAGCGCCGGCTTCCCGATGGCGGTGCGGGAAAGAGTGGTAAGCTCCGCCCATTGCCCCGCATTGAGCATATCCAGGTATTTTGAAGGTGTTTGCACACCATAGTTGGCGGAAAAATCGATCAGTGGCTTACCATCAGTGTTGGAACCGGTTTTGGTGGTGACGATGATGACGCCGTTAGCTGCGCGGGAACCGTAGATAGCCGCTGAAGATGCATCTTTCAGCACATCGATGCTCTCTATATCATTGGGATTGATCTGGTCGATGCTGCCCATATACATGCCATCCACAATATACAGCGGATTGGCGTTATTGAGCGTGCCGATACCACGGATCATGATGCGGCTGCCGGCGCCGGGCGCGCCGCCCTGCGACACGATGTCTACTCCCGCTATTTTTCCCTGCAGGGCCTGCCCTATGTTAACGTTGCTTTGCGTATTCAGTTTAGACGCATTGATGTTACCAACTGCGCCGGTGAGATCAGCCTTTCGTTGCACACCATACCCGATGGCTACTACGCCTTCCAGGCCGATGGCCTCATTATCAAGGGAAACGTTGATCACCGGCTGATTCCCTACCGGCACCTCTTTTGTTTTCATCCCGATATAGGAAAATACAAGCGTGCCACCCGCAGGTACAGCTGTTAACTGGTAAGCGCCGGTAGCATTGGTGGTAACACCGGCGGCGGTTCCCCTGATCATCACGGTAGCGCCGGGCACCGCTTCACCGGCGGAATTGCTCACCTTACCCGTAACAGTGATCTTATGAATGGAAGAATCGGCAGGGATAACACCGGAACGGACCAGCCGTTTTATACGGACAATATTTTTATCCGTTACATAGTACAGTGGCTGTCCCTTTAAACACCTGTCCAGCGCCTGTTGCCAGGGGACATTCTTTACGTCTATATTTACAGGAGATGTTTCCTTCAGTATGTTATCGTCATATACGATATTCACATCGGTTTGCATAACTATTTCAGCAAACACTTTTTTCAGGGGTGCGTTCTTCAATGACAGGGAAACGTGCTGTGCATAAGTGGTGGCGCTTACCTGTAAAGAAATAACGAGGAACAGAAAGGCGATCATACCGGGATAACGTCCACGATTATACGCCATTTTTCTGGTGAAATAAAAATGCATAAATTAAGGATGTTTGGTGATAATAAATGGTAATTAATGGCGCACAGGTAATACCTGCGCTTTGCCGGGATCACGTGCAGCGCATTTCATAACGTTGTTTTATATTTTCATTGTTCGTGGTAAATCAGGGCAATACGATGATCTTCTGTCCGTCTGTTTTAAAATGATTATTGCCATTATCTTCCAGCAACTGCAGTACTACTGAAAGCGGCAGGTGACGGCTCAGGCCACCATTGTATTTTTCTTTCCCTGGTTTTATTGTATAAGCGATCTGTACATCGTACCAGCGGGACACTTCCCGGAGGATCGTTTCCAGATCTGTATCATTAAAAATAAAGCGGTCATTTTTCCAGGCTATCACCTGGCCCACATTAGCCTCCTGCACGCCAATGTGCTGGCTGCCGGCGCTGATAACGGCCTGCTGACCGGGCCTGAGCAGCTGTATACTGCTGCCGGTCTTTACTTTCACAGCCCCCTGTACGAGGGTGGTGTTCATCGTGGATTCTTCTGTATAGGCCATGATATCAAAGCTGGTACCCAGTACCTCAACCTCCATATCTTTTACTTTCACTTTAAAAGGACGCGCCGGATCAGGAGCAATCTCGAAGTAACCCTGTCCGCGTAATTCCACTACCCTGCTGCCGGCTGCAAAGGCTGTGGGATAGGTAAGACTACTGGCTGCATTCAGCCACACGGCAGACCCATCGGGCAACATGACCCGGAACTTACCTCCACGGGGAGTAGTAAGGGTATTATACATCACCTCTGAAGCTATGTTTGCAGGTGCATATTGCAGCTGCCCATTTTGCTGGCGGATATGCACAGCTCCCTGCGCTATTAACTGGTTACCGCTGCTGTCGAGCGTCACTGTAGAGCCATCACCCAATGTGAGCACGGCCTTATTGCTGCCCGGCACAACATCCGGTGCCGGCTTTACAGCAGCAATTTCTCCAGCGGCAGGGGCGTAACGCATATATGCCCCAACCGACAGCAGCAATAACAGCGAAGCCGCAGCAGCCCAATACCAGCCGCGGACGCGATGCGTACGAACGGGCACACCGGCGGCAGCCACAATTCCCCGCCACATTTCACGGCGCTGTGTTTCCGGCAGCACCGGTACGCCAGGCTCAAAGGTATCCCAGGCACCGTTCAGCAACTCCGTTAGTTCTGCATCTTTTCCTCCGTCCGCTATCATAGCGAAATACTCGTCCTGTTCTTCCTCAGTAGCCAGGCCCTGCCGGTAGCGGTTAAAAAGCCATGCAAGGCGGTTGTTATCCGTTTCCATAAATACGTCCATTCCCTATAAAGACAACCATCTTCTCAAAAGGGAGGTATCGGTAACAAAAAAAAATAAAAATACTTCTGAGACTCTCAGAAAAGTGAGGCGTGGGATTTTACAAAACTGGTGATGGTTTTCATAGCCAACTGCATATATTTTTTTACAGTGGTGGGCGAAATACCCATTCTTTCTGCAATTTCAGCGTATTTAAGACCTTCTTTGCGGCTCAGGAAATATACCTGTTGCTGTTGTGGCGGCAGCTGCGCTGCGGCCCGCTCTACCAGCGAAAGATAGTCGGGCGCAGGTTCGTCTCCTTCCACAACTATCGCCGACGTATACACGTGTTGCTGGTACTGCTGTTCCCGTTTCCGTTCCCGGGCCATTTTTTTCAGGCAGTTGAGCGTATAATTGCGGGTGAGGATAAAAAGATAAGCGGTGAAATTCTTTACCGTACCAAGTTCTTCTTTCGACATCCAGACCTTTACATAAACATCCTGGACAATTTCGATGGCCATTTCCCGGGAGCCAATGACCTGTTGTACATACTGCACCAATGGTTCATGATAGGCATCAAACAGGCCGGCAAAAGCCCGTTCATCTCCTTTCATCAGTGCAGCCAGCAGGGCAGCCTCGTTATGTACAGCGCGGATCGACATATCTGGGCATAAATGTAAACAAAAGCTCCAGTAGTCAGAAATATCCGGTTTCGAACTGCCGCCTGTAAAAAGCTATTCCCTGAAAACAGGCGCCTTCACTGCGCAAATGAAAAAAGGCCGCACCTGTTATGATGCGACCCTTTTTCCTCTTCATCCACTATCTATCTACTTAACTTTTACATTCATTGCAGGAGCATTATCCCTTATTTCCTCGCTGGCAACCGTCACCAGGGTATCCCCGGCGCTGAGCTCCCCGAACACTTCGGTTTTACCATTTTCGCTACGACCGGTAGTTACCGGTACCCATTTGGAATGTTTATCCTGGATCTTCAGCACAAATACGCCCTTGGTAGAATTAAGGACTGCAGAAGAAGGAACCAGGAAATTGCTGGCGCTACCGGTGAGAGGTATAGCCACTTCCGCCACCATACCGGGCAACAATGATTTATCATTATTGGCTACATCAATTTCAATGTGCTGGGCGCGGAGCTTGCGATCCAGCGCGCCTGCCAGGCGGATCACTTTTCCTTTAAATGCTTTGTTATTCAGAGATCTTACTTTGAAATCTACTTCACTTTGATTAGTCAGGTAACTGGTGTAGGCTTCCGGTACACTCACCACCAGCCTTAGTTTCTTTTGCTCCTGCAGGGTGAAGATGGGCATTTCAGAGCCCTTCCCGGAAGGACCTACATACGCGCCGGCGCTTACATTACGCGCGGTGATCACACCACTGAACGGCGCACGTATTTCCAGGTAGTTACGGTTGTCGCCTACTTCGCGGTGCGCTGCTTTGGCGGCATCCAGCTGGGCCAGGTCGGACTTTTGTCGGGCAAAGGCCAGGTCCAGGTCGTTCTGTGAAACGGTGCCGGGCGTTTTGCTGGTTTCCAGCAGGCGGTCGTAAGTGGCTTTGCTGGATAAATAAATAGCCTCCTGCGATTTGAGCCGGGATTCGGCGCCGGATAACTGGGAGTTGATCTCCGGGGCTTCCATGGTAGCCAGCAGCTGACCCGTCACTACTTCACTGCCCACATCTACATTCATCTTTTTTACAAAGCTGCTCACCTTGGCGTAAAGATCTACCTGCTGGAAAGCGATCAGCTCACCGGGGATCTGTATGGAGGAAGACAGGCTGCCCTTTTCCAGTGGAAAAACTTCCAGGGGCGCGGCTGCTTCAATGGCGGATGTGTCTTTCCCTTCTTTGGCGCCGGAGGTGCTGCAACTGTACAGTCCTGCGGTGATCACCATCGCTGACAATAAAGGAAATGTAATACGGATACCGCTGTTCATATAGTATATTTTAAAAGAATTAATTATGGTTATGCTTTTTCGTCCGACGGGATATAGTGAATACTTTCTTCATCTCTCGGGTGCAGCGATACGCTTTGCGTACCCGCTTTTCCCTGTCCCCATGCAAACGCCAAAGGCAATATAAACAAGGCCGCAAAGGTGGAAGCCACCAGGCCCCCGATCACGGCTCTTCCCAGCGGGGACGACTGGTCTCCTGCTTCACCAAGACCGCTCGCCATCGGGATCATGCCCACCACCATGGCTAATGCCGTCATCAGGATAGGACGTATACGCAGGGCAGCCGCTTCTGAAGCCGATAACAGCGCATCGCCGTTATGCTTGCGGATCTGCTCCGCATTGGTGATGAGCAGCACCGCGTTGGAAATAGATACTCCCACCGACATAATCATTCCCATGTACGATTGCAGGTTCAGTGTAGAACCGCACAGCATCAGCAGGGCAAGAGAGCCCAACAATACCGCAGGCACTGTAGCCAGTACTACCGCAGATACTTTGAACGACTGGAAATTGGCCGCCAGCATCAGGAAAATCACCACGATAGCAACAATCAAACCTCCCTGCAGGCTGTCCAGCGTATCGGTAAGCGTGCTGCTTAACCCGATCAGTTCCACGTTCAATCCACGGGGCAGCTCTCCTAATGCCGCAATGGCTTTCTTTACGTCCGCGGAAGCCGAACCCAGGTCTTTATTATTCAGGTTAGCCGTTACCGTTAGTGTAGGCATGGCGCCGAGATTATCTACCTCACCGTAAGTAGTATCTACGGACATGGTAGCCACATCACTCAGCACCGGGCGGGAAGCATTCCTTAACAAAGGGATCTCTCCTATCTGCGCCTGGCTGTTCATCTTACTTTCCGGTATCTGCACCTGCACGTTATAACTCAAACCCGCTTTTTCATCTACCCATATATTTTTTTCCGTAAGCCTTGATGAAGATGTAGAAGCCACCAGGGAACGGGATATATCGTTCATATCCACTCCCAGCTGTGCGGCCCTGATACGATCTATGTTTACATTGATAGCAGGATACTTTATCGATTGCCCCAGCTGTACATCACGGAGATAAGACAGTTTTTTTAACTCGGTGATCAGCTTCTGTGCATACTGCTCGCTCAGTTTCCGGTCGCGGCCCGCAAACCTGACTTCCACCGGTGTGGGAGAGCCCTGGCTGAGGATCTTATCCGTAAGTTCAATAGGCTCAAACGAAAGACTGATCTGCGGATCAATCACCTTTGCCTTCTCCCGGATCTTATCTTTTAATTCATCGAGGTTGGTTTTGTAATGTTCGCTGAGCGATACCTGTAATACCGATTCATGCGGGCCTGCCATCCAAAGGAAGATGGGCGCCGTGGAAAACAGCTGCGGGTGCATACCAATGTAGGCGGAGGTGATGGACACATTTTCCTTTCCCACTATCTGGTTAATACCATCCAGCAATTTGATGGTTTGTTCTTCTGTGCGTTCAATACGGGTGCCATCCGGTACCCTCATTCTTACCTGGAACTGGCTGCCGTTCACTTTCGGCAGTACATCACGGCCAATGCTGTTCAACAGCAATACCACGATACCACAAACAGCCACCAGGTAAATGATCACAATCGGTTTGCGATAAGGCATCATCCGCTGGATAAAGCGCAGGTAGCGGTTCCGCAGGCGTTCAAAGCCGCTGGTTTTGCCGTTGTTGTTAAAGTCGCTGCGCTCCACCAGTACTTTCTTCTGCTCCCAGGTATCTTTCTCTCCTGAAAGACCGGCAGCCGCAAATTCCTCCGCATCGGTCATCTCCTTACCATCTGCTTTCTTATGATGCTTTACTTTCATGATCCAGTTGGC
>JBCNPS010000240.1:0-10187 GCA_039593235.1 Chitinophaga sp.
GGGAACGCTGCTGCATAAACTCTATTTTCTGCCGGGCAAAACCGGCCTCGGCTACGGCGAAACGCTGCTGACGGAGATCGCGCGCGTGTGGCGGCAAAAATGGCGATTTTGCTGCATGATATCGGGCATGGACCTTATTCCCATGCACTGGAGAATGGTATTATTGAGGGGGTATCGCATGAAGAGATCTCCCAATGGCTGATGGAGGCATTGAACAGGGAGATGAACGGGGCGCTGTCGCTCACACTGGATATTTTTAACGGGCGTTATCATAAAAAATTCCTGCATCAGCTGGTGTCGAGCCAGCTGGATGTGGACAGGATGGATTACCTGAACCGCGATAGCTTCTTTACCGGGGTGGCCGAAGGCACCATCGGGTACGACCGCATTATCAAAATGCTGATTGTACATAAGGGGGAACTGATGGTGGAGGAAAAGGGTATTTATTCTATTGAAAAGTTTATTATCGCCCGGCGGCTGATGTACTGGCAGGTATACCTGCATAAAACGGTGCTCAGCGCCGAAAATATGCTGGTGAAGATCCTGACCAGGGCAAAAGCGCTGGCCCAGGAAGGAAAAGAGTTATTCTGCTCCCCGGCTCTGGCATATTTCCTGTATAATACCATTACAAAGAACAACTTTGAGTGCGGGCCGGAATGCCTGGAACTATTTTGCCAACTGGACGATTATGATTTAATGGGAGCTATTAAGGTATGGACAACACACGAGGACAAAGTTTTGTCGCTTTTATGTAAGTGGCTAATAAACAGGAACTTATTTAAGGTTGTATTAAGTAACCAGGCTTTCGACGGAAGTGCAGCACTATTATTGAAGGAACAGGTCAGACAAAAATGGGGGATTGAGGGTGCAGACCTGGATTACTTTGTTTTTACCGGTGCGGCCTCGCTGAGGGCTTACAACGTCAACGACGAAAAGATCAATATCCTATTTAAAGATGGAACTGTAAAAGACATTTCCTCCATCGACAATGCACTGATTAGCCATACACTGGCGATACCGGTAAAAAAATTCTACATTTGTCATCCAAAAATTCAGGCTAACAACGTTTTATAAGGAATAAAATGTTAAATAATAAGTTCATACTATCCGGTGTAGCCTGGGAAACATTACAATTTTAAACTATGCAGTTTAGCGCATTACAATTAGCTACCATGTTAGATGGTAAGCTGGAGGGAAATCCGGACGTAAAGGTGAGCAACATCGCCAAGATTGAAGAAGCTGGCGAGGGCATGCTCAGTTTCATTGCCAATCCTAAATATGAAGAATTCATATATACCACCAATGCCTCCATTCTGATTGTGAATGAGAGCCTGGTGATTGAGCGTCCCATCAAATCGACCCTCATCCGGGTAAAGGATGCCTATAGCAGCTTTGCCTTGTTACTGGAGCAATACAGGTATCTGACCGGTAACAAGTCGGGGATCCAGCAGCCTTCTTACATTCCTGCCTCTGTAAAAATGGGTGAAAATGTATTTGTGGGCGCTTTTGCTTACCTGGGCGAGAACGTGGTGCTGGGTAACAACGTAAAGATATATCCCGGCGTATACCTTGGTGATAATGTGATCGTTAACAACGATTCCATCCTGTATCCGGGGGTGAAAGTATATGATAACTGCATTGTGGGCAGCCGGGTAATGCTGCACGCCGGTTGTGTGATTGGCGGCGACGGCTTTGGCTTTGCCCCTCAACCGGATGGCTCCTATAAAAAGGTACCCCAGATCGGCAATGTAGTGATCCACGACAATGTGGAAATTGGCGCCAATACCACCATCGACCGGGCCACCATGGGCAGCACGGTGATCCGTGAAGGCGTGAAACTGGATAACCTGATCCAGGTGGCGCACAATGTGGATATTGGTATTAATACCGTGATTGCCGCCCAAACAGGGGTTTCCGGCAGTACCAAAATTGGCCAGAACTGCGTTATTGGCGGCCAGGTGGGCATGGTAGGGCATATCCATATTGCCGATAATACCAAAATTAATGCACAAAGCGGCTTATCCAAGTCCATCACTGTACCCAATACCTCCCTCACCGGCTCCCCGGCGTACGATTATAAAAGTTCGCTGAAAAGTCAGGCAATTTTTAGAAATTTGCCGGACCTTGAAAAGCGCGTGAAGGAACTTGAAGAGATGGTAAAACAACTGCTGCAGGAACGAGCGGGTGTATAAACGATTACTGATTAAATAGTTATATATTAGTTAGCTTATTATGGAAAATCAACAGTTGCAATACCAGCATACCCTGAAAGGAGAAATTACCTTATCGGGTATCGGGTTGCATACAGGCGCCCATGTTAATATGACCCTCAAACCGGCCACACCGGGACACGGGATTAAATTTCAACGTATCGATCTGCCGGGACACCCTATCGTGAAAGCGGATGTGGATTATGTAGTAGAAACAACCCGCAGTACTACACTCGAACACAATGGCGCCAGGGTAAGCACTGTAGAACACATCATGGCCGCCCTGGCAGGTACAGGTGTGGACAACGTGCTGGTAGAACTGGATGCCGGAGAAATTCCTATCATGGACGGCAGCGCCTACGCGTTTATTGAAGCGATTGAGAAAACAGGTTTGCAGAACCAGGACGCCAAAAAAGTATACTACACTATTGATACCAATATCAGTTATTATGATGAGAAGAAAAAGGTAGAAATGGTGGCGATGCCGGCAGTGGATTACCGTATTACCTGTCTTATCGATTTCAACTCTCCCGTATTAGGCACCCAGCATGCCAAAATGAAAGGTATTGAAGAGTTCAAAACAGAAATTGCACCCTGCCGTACTTTTTGTTTCCTGCATGAACTGGAATACCAGTTGTCGCTTAACCTGATCAAAGGCGGCGATATCAACAATGCGATTGTGGTGGTAGATAAGCCCGTAACGGAAGAAGAACTGACCCGTTTGGCGAAAGTATTTAACCGGGAAACCATTTCCGTACAGAAAGAAGGTATCCTGAATAATATAGAATTACGTTTTCCCAACGAACCGGCGCGTCATAAGCTGCTGGATGTGGTAGGCGACCTGGCACTGATCGGTTACCCGATCAATGCGCATATCATTGCCAACCGCCCGGGGCACGCATCAAACGTAGAGTTTGCCCGTGCCATTAAAGCGTATATCAAGAAGAATAAACATAACAAAGACGTACCTGTATACGATCCCAATCAACCACCGGTATTTGATACACCACGTATTGAAAGAACATTGCCGCATCGCTACCCGATGCTGCTGGTAGATAAGATCATTGAACTGGGAGAAGAAAAAGTAGTAGGTATCAAGAATGTTACCTTCAATGAACATTTCTTCCAGGGTCATTTCCCTTCCAATCCTGTAATGCCTGGCGTTCTGCAACTGGAGGCGCTGGCACAGGTAGGCGGTATCCTGGCACTGAACCGCGTACCTGATCCTGAAAACTATGATACCTATTTCCTCAAGATAGATAACTGCAAATTCAAACAGAAAGTAGTTCCGGGCGACACCATGATCCTGAAAATGGAGTTGCTGAGCCCTATCAGAAGAGGGCTTGTGGAAATGCGGGGGACAGTATTCATCGGCAATAAAGTAGCTACTGAAGCCGACATGATAGCACAAATTATAAAAACAAGAGAAGGCAAATAATAGCATGATCCACCCGCTTACATACATACATCCGGACGCCAAAGTTGCGCCTAATGTAAAAATTGATCCATTTACCGTTATACATAAAAACGTAGAAATCGGTGATGGTACCTGGATAGGTTCCAACGTAACTATTATGGAAGGAGCCCGTATCGGCAAGAACTGCCGTATTTTTCCAGGCGCTGTTATTTCTGCCATCCCCCAGGATTTGAAATTTGCGGGTGAAGAAACTACCGTTGAAATCGGCGACAATACCACTATCCGTGAATATGTGACGATTAACCGCGGTACCAAAGACAAATGGAAAACCAAAATCGGGAATAACTGCCTGATCATGGCATACAGCCATATAGCACACGACTGCGAAGTAGGGAACTACTGCGTATTCTCAAATAACACTACCCTCGCAGGTCACATTACCGTGGGCGACCACGTGGTGCTGGCCGGTATGGTGGCCATCCAACAGTTTTGTAAAGTAGGCGATCACGCATTTGTAACCGGTGGTTCCATGGTGCGTAAAGATGTACCCCCTTTCGTAAAAGCAGCACGTGAACCACTTTCCTATGTGGGCGTAAATTCCGTAGGACTGAAGAGAAGAGGTTTTTCTCTCGAAAAGATCAACTCTATCCTCGATATTTACCGTGTTATCTTTGTAAAAGGTTATAAATTATCAAAAGCCGTGAATATCATCGAAGCAGAATTTCCTGCTACAGATGAAAGAGACGAGATCCTGTCGTTCATCCGTGAATCAGGACGTGGTATCATGAGGGGCTATACTTCCAGGACCAATGACGATATCTCTTAACCAGACAGGTAAGCGTTTTAACTACGACTGGATCTTCCGTCGGGTAACCCTCACCTTTAGTGAAGGACAACGCTATGCCATACTGGGTCCCAATGGTTCGGGGAAATCCACTTTATTACAGGTGATCAGCGGCGCCATTCAACACAACGAAGGCACCGTTACCTATAGCACACCGGAAAAACCCATCGCCCCTGATGCGTTTTTCCGGTATTGTGCCATCGCCGCCCCTTATCTTGAACTCATAGAAGAGTTTACCCTCACGGAAATTATCCGGTTTCATCAACAGTTTAAAAGCTTTCTGCCAGGTATCACACCTGCCATAGCCATGCAGCTGGTTGGACTGGAAAAAGCCGCCAACAAACAACTCCGCAACTTTTCCTCCGGGATGAAACAGCGTATCAAGCTGGCCCTGGCCATCCTCTCCGATGTTCCCGTTCTCCTGCTCGACGAACCCTGCACCAATCTTGATGCCGCCGGTATCGCCGTGTACCAGCAGCTCATCAATGATTATGGCGGTAACCGCCTTATTATTGTAAGCTCCAACGATGAACAGGAATACTTCATGTGCCGCGAGCATATCCATATCATGGATTATAAATAAAGATAAAATCAACGGGAATATTATCTTCGTAAAAAGCTAAAAGCTATATGAAGACTGCCAGTAAGAAAGTGATTAATGGCTGGGCCATGTACGATTGGGCTAATTCCGTGTACAACCTCGTTATCACCACTACTTTTTTCCCTATCTATTTTTTAGCGGTTACAGGTGAACATGTTTCCTTCCTCGGAATGAACTTTGTGAACTCCGCACTGTACAACTATTCCATGGCAGCCGCTTACCTGCTGGTAGCCCTCGCCTCTCCTATCCTTTCGTCTATTGCGGATACCAGGGGCAATAAAAAGAATTTCCTGCGCTTCTTTACCATACTGGGCTCGCTTTCCTGTAGTGCGCTTTACTTTTTTGACGGCGACCACCTGCTGCTGGGCGTGATCTGTTTTATCCTTTCTACCATCGGCTATTGTGGCGGCCTTGTGTTTTACAATTCCTACCTGCCTGAAATTGCGGC
Organism: Chitinophaga sp.; assembly: GCA_039593235.1. Lineage (GTDB taxonomy): Bacteria > Bacteroidota > Bacteroidia > Chitinophagales > Chitinophagaceae > Chitinophaga. The sequence goes on from JBCNPS010000240.1 coordinate 5,521, forward strand.
GCCGGAAGACAGGGACCGCATCAGCGCCCGGGGCTTCAGCATGGGTTATATAGGCAGCGTGATTTTGCAGTTGCTGGGATTTGGTCTTGTAGTAATGGGGCCTAAAATGGGATTGGATAAAAGTCAGCCTGTACAGCTTACCTTCCTGCTGGTAGGGATCTGGTGGTTTGGTTTTGCACAGATCACTTTTGCCCGTTTACCCAAAAGCATTGCTACCGCCACACAACATACCGGCAGCGCGGTTACAGAAGGGTTTAAAGAATTAAGGAAAGTATATGCCCAGGTAAAACAATTGCCGGTACTGAAAAGATTCCTCCGCGGATTCTTCTTTTACAGTATGGGCGTGCAAACCGTGATGATGGCAGCCACCATCTTTGGCGGTAAAGTATTAAAATTGCCGGATGAAATGCTGATCGTTACTGTAGTGGTTATACAGATAGTGGCCATTGCCGGCGCATGGAGCATGGCCAGGCTTTCTACCCGGTTTGGGAATTTACGTGTATTGATTGCCGTTGTTATTTTCTGGATAGGCATCTGCATCGCCGGTTACAAAATGCAAACTGCTATGCATTTTTATTTACTGGCCACTGCGGTAGGATTGGTAATGGGAGGCATACAATCGCTCAGCCGCTCTACCTATGCCAAGCTGATGCCGGAAACAGAAGATACCACCTCCTTCTTCAGCTATTACGACGTTACCGAAAAACTGTCGATTGTGATTGGTATGTTTTCGTTTGCTTATATAGATGATATTACCGAAGACATGCGTAATTCAGTACTGGCGCTGGTGGTATTTTTTGTGATCGGGCTGATCTGGATCATTTCCGCCCTGAGCAAGCAAAAACAACTGGCCTGACGGAGTTGTAGAGAATTAGGTAACTTTCAGCACGGAAACTCCGGTAAAACTTAAGGATAATGAAATTATACACCATTGAAACAGGATTCTTCAAACTGGACGGCGGCGCGATGTTTGGCGTAGTGCCCAAAACTATCTGGAATAAACTGAATCCGGCAGATGAAAACAATTTATGCACCTGGGCCATGCGTTGCCTGCTCATTGAAGACGGCGACCGCCTCATCCTGGTAGACAATGGCATTGGCGACAAACAGGACGCAAAGTTTTTCAGCCATTATTACCTGCATGGCGATGCTACCCTGGATAAATCACTGGCGGCACATGGTTTTCATCGCGACGATATCACCGATATGTTCCTGACCCATCTTCACTTCGACCATTGCGGGGGCAGCATTGTACGCCAGGGCGAACGGCTGCTGCCCGCCTTTAAGAATGCTACCTACTGGAGCAACGAGGACCACTGGAAATGGGCTACCCAGCCTAACGACAGGGAAAAGGCGTCTTTCCTGAAAGAAAATATACTGCCCATACAGGAAAGCGGTCAGCTGAAATTTATTGACCATCTTGAAGGGGTGAATTTCACGGAAAATGTTTCCATCCGCTTTGCCAACGGGCATACCGATGCCATGATGCTGCCACAGATCAGCTACAAGGGCAAAACCATTGTATACATGGCAGACCTGTTGCCTTCCACCGGTCATATTCCATTGCCCTATGTAATGGCATACGATATGTTTCCGTTGAAAACATTACAGGAAAAGAAAGGCTTCCTGCAGGAGGCCGTGGATAAAGAATATATCCTTTACCTGGAACATGACCCGGTAAATGAATGCTGTGTGCTGCAACAAACCGAAAAAGGCATCCGGGCAGGTGAAACTTTTTCACTCGGCAATATTTGAGTCACTGTCAGTGTGTCACTATTTTTGCTGCTGCATTATATTTGATAGTAATAGTGTATGGCTATACACATAACAACAGATAATAAATTGAAAAAACTGATCGTTGTGGGCGACCGTGTGCTGATAAAGCCAGCTACTCCCCACGAGCGTACCAGCAGCGGGTTATACCTGCCTCCGGGAGTACAGGAAAAGGAAAAGGTTCAGCGCGGGTATGTGATTAAAACAGGGCCGGGATACGCAATCCCGGTACCGGCCGACAATGACGAGGCATGGAAACCGGAAGAAGAAAAAGTAAAATATATTCCATTACAGGTGAAAGAAGGCGACCTGGCTATTTTCCTGCTCAGTGGTTCCACCGAGGTGGTATACGGGGAGGAAACGTATTATATCGTACCACAGGCCGCTATTTTAATGCTGGAAAGGGAAGAAGATCTGTAAAACATCTTATTCATCTTATTAAATAAAAAAAATCTGCTAACGAATAGCAGATTTTTTTTTGTCTATCATGTATGAAAAAGCAATCTATTCCTTGTATTCCAATATATCGCCTGGCTGACATTCCAGCACCCTGCAGATCTCTTCCAGCGTAGAAAAGCGGATCGCTTTTGCTTTGCCACTTTTTAGTATACTGAGATTTGCCATCGTAATACCCACCTGTACACTCAGCTCTGTCAGCGACATCTTTCTTTTGGCCAGCATCACGTCCAGATTGACGATTATCCCCATTGTATATTACAGTTTAGGTCATTAAATGGTGAGCGCCTGTTCTTCCTTCAGGCTTACCGCTCTTTCAAAAACGATGGCCAGCGCCAGGATCACCATGAAAGCCATCAGCAGCTCCCAGCTCGCCCCCAGTACGTTCAGCAACCTGAAATAAAGCCGGTTATTGTACACCTTCACGCTATCTGCTGCTATCCAGGCAAAAACAATTTTGGTGAGCAGCAGTCCCGATAAAACAAGCAGGATCCCCTTCACCGCACTAAGATTTTTCCGGGAGATAATATCTTCACTCCCTGCACCGATCAGCAACCGGAACAGGTAAAAGGTCATTACCAGGTAAAGTAAGCCCAGTATGGTATTCTGGAGCACCGCTGCTTTTAAACCGGGCGTATCAGGACTAAACTGCGACTGAAAAAAAGCCACACCATTGAAGATCGTGATATAAACACTGATCAATACAGAAACGAGCAGCACGATTTTCAACGGGAGAAGATACTTACTGATTTTCATGTTACGCCCTGTTTGTTACCCCAAAGATATCTTCACTTTATCGAAAATCAAAATAAATTTATCGATTATCAATAATTAATGATCGATAAACGGTACATAGTGGCCGATAATAATTTGAAGCTCAACCGCTTATTCTTTTTATTATCTTCATAAAAAAAATTACGTCATGGCCAATCAGGATGCATTTCTGGAATATATCAAAAGCGGCTATACTTTTAAAGGCGAGCATTTCAAGCTGGGTTGTGCCATGCTGAACGGTGAAGTAGTAACCGGCGCGGATGTTTTTCTGCCGCTTAAAACGCTTAACCGTCATGGATTAATTGCCGGCGCTACCGGTACCGGTAAAACAAAAACACTGCAGGTAATTGCTGAAGGGCTCAGCGACGCCAGCGTACCGGTGTTGCTGATGGATATTAAAGGAGATCTCAGCGGTATTGCAGCTGCAGGCAGCGATAATCCCAAGATTGCGGAACGTTACCAGAAAATAGGCGGCGCCTGGAGTGCAGCAGCCTATCCTTCTGAACTCTTATCTCTCAGCCAGGAAAAGGGTGTACGCTTACGCGCCACCGTGAGTGAGTTCGGACCTATTCTCCTCTCGAAAATACTGGAGCTGAACGATACACAGGCCGGGCTTGTAGCCATGCTTTTCAAGTATTGCGATGATAATAAACTGCCTTTACTGGATTTAAAAGACTTTAAAAAAGTATTGCAGTTTGCGGGAGATGAAGGGAAAGCAGACCTGGAAAAAGATTATGGGAAGATATCTACTACCTCTACCGGCACAGTGCTGCGTAAGGTGATTGAACTGGAGCAACAGGGCGCTACACTTTTTTTCGGAGAGAAATCTTTTGAGGTAGATGACCTGATGCGTATCAGTGACGATGGCCGCGGTATCGTGTCCATATTGCGTGTAAGCGATATACAGGACCGGCCAAAACTCTTTTCCACCTTCATGCTCAGCCTGCTGGCAGAGTTGTACGCCACGCTTCCCGAAGAAGGCGACCTTGATAAACCCAAGCTGGTGATGTTCATTGATGAAGCCCATCTTATTTTCAATGAAGCCAGCGATGCGTTGCTCAAACAAATAGACACTATCATTAAACTGATCCGTTCAAAAGGCGTAGGTATTTTCTTTTGTACCCAAAACCCGATGGATGTACCACCTTCCGTACTCGGACAACTGGGTCTTAAAGTACAACATGCCCTGCGTGCCTTCACTGCCAACGATCGTAAAACAATCAAGCAAACCGCGGAAAACTACCCGCTGTCGGACTTCTATAAAACCGACGAGTTGCTTACCCAGATAGGTATTGGTGAAGCGCTCATTACCTGCTTAAATGAAAAAGGCGTTCCTACTCCTTTGGCCGCTACCATGCTGGTATCGCCCAGGTCGCGTATGGATGTGCTGACCACCGCAGAAATTGACGGGCTGGTGAACAACTCCAAACTGGTAAAAAAATACAGCGAGGAAATTGACAGCCAGAGCGCTTATGAGATCCTTACCGCTAAACTGCAGGAAGCAGCGGAAAAAACAGCTACTGCTGAAGCGGCACCTAAATCTCCCGGCAAACAAAAACAGGAAAAAGGTGTGCTGGAACAGGTAATGGACAGCTCTGTAGCCCGGCAGGTAGGCCGTACCGCCGCCAACATCATCACCCGCAGCCTGCTGGGCGCATTGGGCC
>JBCNPS010000241.1:0-10180 GCA_039593235.1 Chitinophaga sp.
GCCGTTGAACCACCCGCATGTGTTTACTCCCAAAATGTACCTGAACCCTGTACCACAGGATGTGATAGACCGTAACCCGAAAATTGTGCAGAACCCGGGATATTAAAAACAGGAAAGTTGCAGGGCCGTCCCTGCAACTTTTTGCTTTATCTTCCGTCTGTAAAGCAAAGTATGCATATGGCCCTGGTCAGGAACAGCTGGATAGATAAACTGCGCTCATTCATTACGCTATTGGTGGTAGCCCACCATTCGTCGCTGGCGTATACTACATTTGCTTCCTTCAATAAAACCGCCTATATCCTTTCTACCAACCCGGTAGTGGATACCGCCCGGTGGAAAGGACTGGATATCTTTGAAGATTTTAACGATATCTTTTTTATGTCGCTGATGTTCCTGATCAGCGGCATTTTTGTAATGAACAGTTTGCAAAACAAAAGGGTAGCCATATTTATCCGCGACCGGTTTTACCGGCTGTTCATTCCCTTTATGGCCGGCGTTACCCTGTTGATGCTGATTGCCTACTACCCTTCTTTCCTGTTGGCAACCGGGCAACACAGCGTGAAGGCTTATGTGATAGATTTTTTTACGGTAGAAGCGTGGCCGGTAGGTCCCCCCTGGTTCATCTGGGTACTGTTCGCCTTTAACCTTGTTTTTGCTTTATGCTATCCGTTTGTAAAGAACGCGGTGGATACAGCAGGCAAGTTCCTTGCAGCGCAAAAACAGTTGCCGGTAAAAATATGCCTGCTATGGTACATATATACCCTGCTGCTCTATATCCCTATCATACAATTTGTGTCGCCCTACACATGGACGGGTATCGGCCCGTTCGATTTCCAGGTGAGCAGAGTGTTGCTATACGCAGGCTACTTCCTGCTGGGAATAGTGATAGGCGCACCAGGACTTGCCAAAGGCATATTTGCAGACAACACTGCCTTTGTAAAAAAATGGCCGCTCTGGGTGATCAGCTGTTTGGCGATATATGCCGCACTGAAGTGCAGCGAAGCGTCACTGGTGCAAATGATCCAACAGCAACAACTGAGTGAACAACAGGCCAATCTTATTTACAGGCCGGTATGGATACTGTCGTGCACCATGAGCTGCATTGCTTTCTTAACCACCTTCAAAAGCCTGCTGAATAAAACAAACGCCTGGTGGACATCCCTCTCCGCCAATGCCTACGGTATTTACCTGGTGCATTATATTTTTATTGTATGGTGCCAGTATTATTTGCTGGATGTACCATTACCAGCCTTCGCCAAATTCCTGGTCACATTTATCCTATCGGCGGTGCTGAGCTGGGCAACGGTATTGCTGCTAAGGAAGATCCCCGTGGTGAAGAAGTATTTGTAGTACATTTGATGAACAAAGCGCTGCATGCAGGAAATACCCGTCAGGCATATTGATACCACAGGAACAGAACCATTAATGTCCGGCAGTTTCAGCATCCGGGACATCCGGGACATGCTGGCCGGGAAAGACATGATACAGGAACTTCACCGGCACGATTTCTTTTATCTCCTGGCGCTGAAAAAAGGGAAAGGCATGCATGAAATTGACTTTGCGGCTTATACCGTAGGCGATCATGACGTTTTTTTTATGCATCCCGGGCAGGTACATCAACTGGTACTGAAAACCGGAAGCACGAGCTATATGATGCATTTCAGCCATCAATTCTATGCCGCGCCCGGCAATGGATCCGGCAAGCTGTTAAGCAAAACAAGTCACATGAACCATTACCGGTTCAGCCGGGAAAAATTTCAAAAGCTGCTGGGCATATTAACCGCCATTTTTGAGGAATATACTCTCAAACAGGAACGGTACGAGGAAATGATCAGAGCCGGTATGCATATGCTTTTTGTAGAACTGATCCGCAACAGCGGCAGCGCTGCTCCACAGCACAACAACCTGTATGTACAGGAACGGCTGGACGATTTCCTGGCCCTTTTAGAAACACATATCGCTGAACATAAGCAGGTATCCGGATACGCCGGTATGTTAAACCTTTCTCCCTACCAACTCAACGCTATTACTAAAGCCACCCTGGGGAAAACCTGCTCAGATGTGATCAACGAACACATTATACTGGAAGCCAAAAGATCCCTGCTGGCAACATCCAGCCAGGTAAACCAGGTAGCATGGCGCCTTGGATACGAAGATGTTTCCTATTTTATCAGGTTCTTTAAAAAGCATACCGGCTACTCCCCTGAGGCATTCAGGCACAATTTCAGATAAATCCTGTACAACTGCGTTTTTGTCCTGTTCCTCTATTTACTTACTGATTTACTTTTGTAACCGCAGGGCGATTGATCGCCTGCTGCATTAATAAAAAACAAAGCAATATGAATCAATCCTGGGATGAACAATACAAAAACATGTGGGATAGCCGGTATAAAAATACGGAGTACGCCTATGGCAAAACACCTAACCTGTTCTTTAAAGAATGGCTGGGAAAATTTGAACCCGGCGCCATCTTACTGCCTGCCGACGGGGAAGGCCGCAATGGCGTATTTGCGGCCCAACAAGGCTGGAAAGTAACCTCCATGGACCTGAGCGCGGAAGGCCGCTTAAAAGCACTGGAACTGGCAAAAGAACGGCAGGTTGCAATAGACTACGTGGTGGGCGACCTGGAGCAGCTAACGTTCCCGGCAGCATCCTTTGATGCCATGGCCCTAATTTATGCGCACTTTGCCGCGGGCAAAAAGTCCGCACTCCACAGGAAGCTGAACAACTTCCTGAAACCCGGCGGCATCGTCATTTTTGAAGCCTTCAGCAAAGCGCATATCCACCTGAATCTTGCAGATCCGAAAGTTGGCGGCCCCAGGGACCTGGACATGCTGTTTTCCCAAGCAGAAATAATGGCCGATTTTGAGCATTATGACATCATCCTGCTGGAAGAAGCCGAAACTCCTCTGGCCGAGGGCATTCACCATACAGGAAAAGGCGCTGTGGTGAGGTTTGTGGGAAGGAAGCGGTCGTAACTAAAGTAGGGGTTACTGTATGGCTACTCCCGGGATAATCTATGGTATACCCTTTGATAACCGTAAGATAAGCCATATATAAGCTATATCTATAGAGATATGGCTTATGTTCCGGAAACCATTACTTTATTTTCCCGTTAAGTGAGGGTGTACCTGGAAGAAGGAGGCAATGTACTATCGCTTTGCGATCGTTTTATGCACATTTTTCTTTTCCCGCTTCCTCAGTTCCTTATTGGTACTGATATTATACGCCTTTTCTTTTTCTGCCAGCAGGAACCAGCTAAGCGCAGGTATGGTGTTATTTGAATGCAGCTCCAGCCGGATAAAGAGCTCATCATTGGGAAACTCCTTATTGTGAATAATACGGCTTAAACGGGTTTCATCGATGCTGATTTCCGCCGCAAACTCTTTTTGCTTCTTTTGTACAGCGCGGATATAGGCGGAAAGGAAATAGCCGAAATGCCTGGTACCCTGATATTCCAGGGATTCAATAACATCCTCCATCTGGTATTTAACCTGCAATAGATCTGCGCGAAGATGATCTTCTTTGGTCATGTTTTTCAACAATTCCATACGATAGGCCACCAGTATTTTATCTTCGGCTTCTTTCTCCTCTTTGGAAAGTCCATGTGGATAGATATTATCTATCGTAAGTTCTTCTTTATAAGTTTCTTTCTTTTTCATAATTAATCATTTTCCAGGTATTCACTAATTAGCATTTCGGAAGTACGCTCCGACACAAAAAGCTGGTTTCCCATCAGAGAAAAATTATACTTCTCTACATAAAGTTTTATTAATTCTGTTTTAGGTCTTAGCGAAACAAATCCTTCTAACCCTTCTTTAAAAGACAATTTGCAGGCAAAAGCAATCAGGCAACCTGCAAGTCGGTCATATTCCTTAAAAGCGCCTACATTCTCTCTGGATGATTCAAGTAGTCTGATTTCAATTCTTTGTTCCCGTGATATTCCCTGTACGGACATCAGTCCTAACACGCGTGCATCATTAACAAGCCTAATCTTATAAATCTCGTACTCAAATTCCTCCTCCCAATCGAAATCGAATCTTTCCTTCACAACATTTGTTAACTCCTCTTCATAAAAACGGGAAATAAGCGCCTCCTGATATTTCCCTGATGCTATATGTAATACTCTCATAAAGTTACAATAATTTACGTAATAAATCAATTAATTGATGAAATTTATCAATTAAATTACCACAGCTACAACCTGTGACAATGGCCAAAAACATTATTTAAACTGCGATAATGATGGAAAACGATTGATCGGCTAAGTGGAAGATTTTCTCCCGGGTTAAACAAATCAAAACATCCGGCAAAGCGATGCTTTCTAAAATACACCGCTACCGCAAATTCAGTACTATGCAATTAAAAACAAAAGAGCCGCCGTTACCGGCAGCTCTTCATAAAAAATCAGATACTATCGTTACTTAATAAACTTTCTCACCCGCTCCGTCATCCACACTTTCACTTCCCCGTTTGCACCTGCATACACGAGGTACGCATCCAGGTCGTTCCGTTTTTCCAGGAACCGTTTTGTTGCGGCTACACCCATTACCATAAAAGCGGTATCATATCCATCTGCAGTGATGGCATCTGCAGCAAATACAGTAACGCTGAGTAGTGAATCCGGCCTGGAATAGCCTGTTTTGGGGTGAATGATATGCCCCGACACGGCGCCGTTCAATTCATAATGATCACGGTAATTACCGGCGGTGGTAGCAGCCATATTATGGAGTTGTACCGTGGCCAGTTTAACAGATGGATGCACCGGGTTATCGATGCCGATGGTCCACGGCATGCCGTTTTTAAGCCCTTTGCAGCACACTTCTCCCCCCACTTCTACCATATAGTTGCAGATACCGTTGCTATCCAGCAATGCGGCTAAAACGTCTACTGTGTAGCCTTGGGCAATACCATCAAAATCAAGGCGCACGCCATCCTTTAATTTGCGCACACTGGTTTCATCAAAACGGATGCGGGAAAAACCTACGTACTGTAACAGGGAATCGGCCTTTTCCCACCAGGGGGTATGCGTTCGCTTTCCCTGCCGGTATGCGGCGGTGAGCGGCATCACTGTAGGGTCAAAAGCACCGCCGGTAGCGGTGTATATCTCGGCGGATTTTTTCAGCACCGGGTAAAAATAAGGCAGCTGGAATTGGATGGAAAGGGAGTTGTTGAATAAAGAGATCTCTGAATCTTTCCGGTAAACGGATAAACATTGATCGATATCCTGCAGTATATGATTGATCTGCGGCGTAAAATCCCGCTGCTGTGCATCCTCGTATTGGATATGCCAGGTAGTGCCCTGCGCGCTGCCTTCCAGGTGTATCATGGATGGCGCTATGGCAGTGTGCAACAGCAGCAGGAAATAAACGGCGTACATGTTTAATTTTTAAGCAGATCCATTAATTCATTCAGGTGATCGGCATATACACTCCTGGGACTGCCGTGATATTTATTAGCCACATAAGCGGCAAAGCCTACTACTTCTCCCATCATGCCACAGGTGCGCATTACACGGGTACTGCCAAAGGCTACGTGCGTAGTACTGATATTCCTTCCTGCCATGAACAGGTTGCTGATATTTTTGGAGTAAAGACAACGATACGGAATAGTATACGGCGCAACCCTGATATGTTTGGTACCGGCAAAAAATTCCTGGCCCTCAAAATATTTTTTGTTGGCGGGGTCAGGGAAATGCAGGTCGATAGTCCAGGTAGCGGTAACCGCGCCATCAGGATACATTTTACCTTCCTGTATATCCATTTGTGTGAGGATGTGATCCCCGATGATCCGCCGGGATTCGCGCTTGCCACCGATATAGGCTACCCATGCCAGTTGTTGTTTTCCATACTTTTCCGGCTTGCTGTTTTTCAGATACGACCAGTTACCATAAATGGCGCGCAGGTTATGATCGCGGATCTGTTCCGCCTCTGTAATGGTGTTGAAGTTCCCAAATCCTGTTTCCCATTCCCAGTCTGCTTTAGATGCATCAATATGGTACTCGTCTGAAAACTGCAGCGCCCATGGTGTTGCGGGGAAGGTGGTAATGCTGTCCGTTGGCAGCGATGCCCAAAGGTTAGAAGTGCCCAGCGTGAAACTATCGGGTTTCTCCGCGGCCAGCGACTCACCCGTTTCTTCCCTGCTTTCCCGGCCCATCCTGAAAGCTGCGCCGGCCAGGTAACCCAGGGTGCCATCGCCGGTGCAATCGGAGAAATAAGTGCCGGTAAAACGCGTTTCCTGGTTGGTGGCAATATCACGACCGGTAACTGCAATAATATGATCTTTATCTTTTTCTGCTTTGAATACATAGGTATTTAAAAACAGGGTGAGATTTTTTTCTGCTTTAACGATCTCAATTTTCCGGGCATCGCCATATTCCTTTGCATCGGGATTCCCATTACCAGGATCGCCGTTATCCATTTCCCTTACAATGCGGCCCAGCTTGGGATAATAATTTTTGTCGATATCCCCCTTCAGGTGCACACGTATTTCAGAACTGTTGTTACCACCCAGCACTGGCCTGTCCTGGATCAACGCTACTTTCAGGCCCATGCGGGAGGCGGAGATAGCGGCGCAGGTACCTGCAATGCCGCCGCCTACTACTACCAGGTCAAAATGCCCGGCTTCCTTAGGCGCAGCGGTTAAATGCAGCAGTTCACGGCGCAATGCGCCTAACGTTGCCACATCATTCGGCGGTGTAAATTTACCGGTGGTAAACATCAGCGCATCGCAACGGCCGTTAAAACCGGTAAGGTCGTGCAACGCTATTTTTGCAGCGCCGGCAGGAACCGTGATCTCTCCTCCGTCGTACCATTTCCATTTATCGTTGCCGCTTTCACCAAACACGGTTTTCACCGGTGCATCATTTACCAGCAGGCGGAACTTTCCCGGTCCCTTCGGGAAGGGCGCCCAGTCTTTGGTACGTACCCATACGTGATAAGTACCCTTCTCCGGGAAATCAACGGTGGTAACGGCATCTTTCACCGGTTTGCCCATGCCATGCGCCATCAGGTAGGAAGAACCGATCACGGGAAACGACTGCTGGTCAATTACCCAGCCACCTTTTTCCTTAAAGGATTCTGTTTCCACAAATACCCGCTGTTGCGCCTGCAGCCATTGTGTGCATACACACAACAGCAACAAGGGCAGCCAGCTATTTTTCAGCAGAAGGAAGTGTTTGTTCATATTCATAGATCATTTTTTTTATAGTTTGATTCGCCGGTTTATGCTGTAACAGCAACCTATGGATGGCAGCCGCTTTACCGGTATCGGCGTTTTTCAGTTGCCCGGCCAGTTGCTGCAACGCCGTTTCCGGCAGCTGCGGCGTTGCCTGTAAGGCGGTCATCATTAACCGGAACTGTTCTTCATTGGCAGTAGCAGCGGCTGTTGCAAGATGCTTTGCCATAGCATCGCTCAATGGCGCCGCGGTTAACTTGCGCAACACCGTTAACTGTAAGGGATAACTGCTACGGCTATACGTATTCCATAACCATGCCTGCGCTTTAGCGCCGGTAATAAAACCGGGATGTACCTGTTGCAAGGTATACCGTGCAATAAAAATATTCTTACCATTAATCAGTGCGCGGATATCATCTTCAAAACCCGGCGTTATCTTCCCGTTCTTATCCATTACCTGTTCCAGCGCCTTGTACTGGTATGCATAATTCCCCGAATTTAAAAAGCGGTGCAGCAATGCAGGGTTGATATACGTATCTGTGATACGCATCATTTCATCTGTTACCGGTCCGTGTGCCATATGCCACAGGGTGTAACAGGTATACACCGCGCCGGAGATCACTTCATTCTGGATGGTTTTCAGCGTAGCGCCGGTATGGGCATCCACTGAATCAGTAAGATTTTCCGTTCCGGGTACAATGAGATCGGTGATGGCCAGGTCTGCCAGCAGGGAATTGGACCTCGATAATATTTCCTGCAGTTTTTCATAATCGTCCTGCTTAAATTCCTTGTGATCCAGCTTGGTCAGCACTTCCTTTGCAGGCAGATCATAGCGGATATAATTGCCCAGCAGATCCCAGTAAAGATTGATGTATACCGGTTTACATTCTCCCGTATAACAAACCGGTGTAAAAATATGACGGTAATAATACAGTGGCCTGTTATCCTGATCCAGCGCCAGCTGCAGCTCGTAAGCCGCTGTATCGCTCACGTGATAGGTTTTATGCGTGGCCGCCACCGGCAATAATGCGCGGTTACCCAGCACGTCTTTCACGAGACCGGTATCTGTAACCGGGGCCATTCCCCTGGTTACCTGGCAACACCACATCAGTAAACAAGCCACTGCGTATTTCATGTTCGCTGTTTATTTATAGTCCAGCCATGCAGTAGCACGACAGTTTTTATTGGCGGTGAAACGGATCCAGCGCGATTCAAAGCCATCGGGGAACTGCCACTTAAACGTTTCGCCCGGGGCTACCGTTACGGTTTTATAGTTCATCCATACGCCGGTGCCTACCGGGTCGATGTCAATGGTAAACTCAACCGGTGCGCCGGCATCATGTGATAACTGCAACTGCCGTTGTGAATAGAAACCGGTGAGGTAAGGATCTGAAGGCTTGCCTGCTTCCACGGGCGTATCTTTCCAGGGACCACCATGCCCTGTGGGCCTGCCCAGCTGCCACAGGTCGTCAATAGCGCCGGCCCATACCATGGCTTTTTTATCGTCCGATACAATGATATGTGCCCCTGCTTTTGTTTCCGGTGCAATACCCGTCATCACCAGCATACCACGGTAAGCAGCGTAATCGTTGATCCGGAAAGGGTGCGAAGCCACCGGTCTTATTTTTGCATACCCGTCGGCATTCTCTGCAGGCAATTCATAAAAAGTGCCCATACAGTTAAACAGGTCTCTTTCGGTAGATACCTCGCGGCAAATGCGTAAGGCGGCTTTGCCGGTAAGCCCTGCAAAGGCGTCGTTGCCCAGCGGCAGCCGCCACCTGCGGCCTTTGTCGTCCACTATCAGTACGCTGCCGGCCTCAATGGTCACGGCCTGTTGCGGGATGGCAAATTTCTGCCGGATAAAGTCCGCTGTTTTCGGATCGTCTTTTTTCACGAGATGCATGTTGCCATCCAGTTCGTAATAACCTTCCGTGGTGGCGTCGCCATTTTTATAGGATTGCGCCAGGATACCAAGCGCACGGCGATCGTTGCCCAGGCCATATAGTAAGCCCCCGTTGGAAGCAGCGTCCGTTACTTTACTCAACCCCTCGAAAATAGCGGCAGGCGTGGTTTTGCGGGTATCGTTGGCGGCATAAAAGAAATGCGCCGTAGCCACTACCGGTTGTGCAGCCGTGATGCGGATCCATTCCCCGGGCATATTTTCCGGGAAAACAATGTCGCCGGTTTTACCGGGCAACACGGTTACCTTTTGCGCAACGCTCCAGTTGCCGTCGCCTTTATCTGTTTCAAAAGTGAATACTACGGGTTGTTTACCGTTATGTGTGATCCTTGCGCTGCGGCGTGGCCAGCCTGCAAAGAGGAAGGGTTCTGAAGGTTGCGATGCTGCCACTTTTTCCTCCAGCCATACAGCGCCTTCGGCGGTATTGGGCCCCAATGCGTCCGGTTGTTGCAGGGATGTGAACCAGAGGTTGGAGTTGGACTGCCCGGGGCCTTCAATACTTCCTTTAGCGGTGCGCTTGTTGAGAAATTCTTTTTGTGCAGCATCGTCGCAGCCAAACACCAGCTGATCCTGCCAGCGGGTAAAGTCGCCGATCACTTTCAGGTAAGCGCTACGCGGACGGATACCCGCAGTATGCCCGGTGGAGAAAGCGCCCGGGAAATGCCAGAACATGCCGTGCATGGTCATGAGGTAATCCGGGTTGCTTTCTGTGCCTACATCGCGGATCCGCGGCCATTCTGTATTCCAGCCGTGCGCGCCGTCGTAGCTGTGACTGGCTTTGGGCAACCGGAAAAAGCTCCATTTCCCCTGGTCGCGCAAGCCGAGCAAAACGGATTTATGATCCCAACCGGTAGCCCATATAGGATCTGTGGCCGGGTTTTTATTTCCGGAGATGCCCCCCGGGCCGGTGATTTCCGTAAATTGATTCCGGCGCACTACTTTCCAGTCTTTTCCATTCCACTCTGATAACGATCCGGCTTCAATATCAAACTGGGTGAGCGCTTTTGGTCCGGGTTCCCCGTTATTGGAATAAATCAGTACGCC
>JBCNPS010000242.1:0-10144 GCA_039593235.1 Chitinophaga sp.
GGTCCGGCACCCAGTTGGCCAGGTTCAGGTTGTGCGCATTCATAGGTAAGCTCCAGCAAGGTTTTTAGATGCGACTGGAACACGTAGGTAAGCAGGTGGTGCAGCCTGGCGGTTTGCAACAGGGATCTTTTTGCAGGCGCGCGTTCTTCCAGCACCGCTTTCAGTCGCTCATCGCGGGTGATGCTGCGGATAATACCTGCCCAGTTTTCCCAGGGCGTGTTTTTATCGCGGCCTTCGTTTTCGAGTTGCTGAAGTGCGCGGGCACCGCTTTTTAAAACGGCGATACAGTTGCTGATGCCTTCCTGCAGCAGGGGATAAGTATCTTCTTTCACCAGGATTTCCATCAGCCTTTTCCTGGCGGTATGCCATAGGGCAACAGGCAGGCTGGAATCGCCTGCTTCCTCAAGATAGGCTTCCGCACGGGTTAGCAGCGCTGCATCAAAAGGAAAGGTAAAAACGTTGTCATGAAAGTAACGGAAGGCTTTACTTCTGCTGTTGATGGCAGCTGCATCTGTTAGCGGATGATTAAACATTGCATCCAGCAGTTTTTCACCGCCCCGTGTGTTTACCTGGTTAAAGAGACTGAAAACTGAGTTGGTATTATATTTCCCCAACAGCGACAGATCATCCAGTGTTTGTTTGTCGGCAATAAAGCTCATGTGGTTTCCTTTATTGATTTTTCCTGGTGAGTATATCCAGGATACCTTCATTTTTTATAATAACCATACCATGCCTGTCGGAGGTGATGCCGGAGGCCAGCTTGTGTGTATACACCGGTTTATTTCCTTCCATTAACGTTGGCAGGTATACGAAATTGATATTGCTGCACTTTTCCCTGAGCACATCGCCGGCTTCAATGATATGTGTGGATACCACGAACATACAGTTCTGCCTGCGTGCAATGGCGGAAGTGATGGCAATCGTTGCCTCATATGCATCTTTCACATTGGTACCGCGAAACAGTTCATCAAAGATCACGAACAGGTATTTATCCCTGCTCAGTTCCCTGGCAATTGTTTTAATACGCAATACTTCTGCATAAAAATGGCTGGCTCCCTGGCTCAGGTTATCCGGCAGGTTAATGGTGGTATAGATACCATCTCTCACAGAAAACTCCATTTTGGAAGCCGGTACCGGGAAGCCCATCTGGCCCAGGTACATGGCTATTCCCAGCGCTTTCATGAAGGTGGATTTACCGGCCATGTTTGCACCTGTCAGGAAAATGATATTGCTGGATGGTGTTACAGACAGGGAATTGGCCACCGGTTTGGTTAAGCAGGGATGATAAAAATCTTCCAGTACCACGGTTTGCCGTTCTTTCGGCAATGCTACAGGGAAGGAATATTTTCTTTCCCTGGCGGTGCGTGCAACAGAAAGATATACATCCGCCTGGTAAATTTGCCGTAACAGCTGCAGGATGTTTTCCCGCTGCCGGAAGCGGAGTACTTTATCGTACTCCGCAATCCTGGCAAAGGAAAATTTCTGTTTGGCATGTTCCTTTAACACCGGCTGCAATTCGTCCAGTTCCAGCAACCGGTCTATGGCTGCCAGTTCCTTACTGTAAGGAATATCGGCTACCTGTTGCCGGATGCTTTCTGCAAATGCTTTGGTGGCCTGCAGTATGTGTATCAGGCATATCACGCCTTTTTCAATGGCCTTGTACTCGGTATCTGCTGCAATGAGCTGGTTGAATTTGCGGTTCAGCGTATCCTCATGTTCATTCAGCCGGGTGCGCTCATCAGTATTCTGCAGGTGTTGTTCTGCTGCATCAAACCATTCGCTTTCATACGGGAAAGGGATCTCCTTTCGGGCAAAGGCACGGATAATGCTGCTGCGGGCGTTGATCGCATTTTCATCCGACAACGGGTTGCGGAACATTTCTTCCAGCAGTTCAGATCCGCCACGGGTAAAGGTCCGGTTAAATATGGCATACACTGTATCGCCACCTCCTTTCCCGAAAATATTCAGATCATTCAGCGTTTGTTTATCGGTCATTAAGCTCATACCAGCTATCTGTTTTACTTTCTTCTTCTCCTGATGAGTAAAATGGTGCTTCCAATTAATAATATACCTGGAATAACACCCATCAATGCGTATTTCACCACTTTCAGGCTTTCCTTGGTGAGGGAAATTTCGTTATCAGAACCAATCGGGCGGCTTACGTCAACCGGTACGGTGCCGTACGACAGCCAGTGGAACATACCAGGGAGCAGGTTAAAGTTGGCGGCTCCGTATATCCGTATAGGTGGTTTCATACCGCCGTTGCTGATACAGTCGGCGTCCCCGATGATCATGATGCGTTGTTCCTTGTTGCCTACTTTCCTTGACAGGGCCAGTGCGGTAACAAAGCTGTCGACCCTTTCGCCGCTGGCGATATCCACGGTAGCGGAATCGTTTACATAGTCGATGGTTTGCAGTTCATTCCACGTTTTTGTAGTATCGGTTTGCAGCACGGGAGCGGCTTTAAACCCTTTGTTTTCGGCCATTACAAGCCCTGCTGATTTCACCATGCCCACATACAAATGACGCTGGATCATATCCCCGAACATAGGCGCAATACTTTTGGATGCTTCCGTAGGTCTGCATATCACCACGTTGGCGGCTACATCCTGCTTGGGCTGCACCAGCTGGCCCGGTACTGTTTTAACGCCAAACTGCGCAATAAATGATTCCATTATTTCAGAACCCGGTTTCAATGTAATTGCCAGGTTGCCGCCGTTGGCGATGTATGCATCCAGCTTCTTCTTTACAACAGAATCCATCGCTTGCTGCATGTCGGAGATCACGATGATATCCACTTCTTTCGGCACCTGTTTGTTGCCGGAAAGGTCCAGTGTTTCTACGTCGCAGCCCTGGTTAGTGAGGGCATAACGGAATGTTTTAACAGAAGAGAACAAGGTATAATCACGGATCCTGTCGCCTTCTATTTTTCTTTCGCCCTGTCCTTCCAGGAAGCCGATCCGGGGCAGCTTCATCACCATGCGTTTGAAAACTGCAGAGATCTCTGCTTCATCCGGGAATTTCATCATGTCGTCGTAAATTCTCAGGAATGCTTTTTGCCCGTTCTCTCTTTCTACCAGGCGCACAAAGGTGTTGCCTTCATCGGTGAGGTCGATCTTCTTTTTAGCTTGTTCCTTTTTAATTTCCTCCGGCGTAAGGAACATATCAATATCAAGTTCTTTAAGATCTGCTTCTTTCTTCGCCTGTTCTGCGAGGGGCTTGTTTTTGTAGATAAAATCGAGCCGTGGGTTATTACTGGGTTTGTCGTAATAGTAAACGTATTTCAGTTTTGTTTCCGGCTTAAAGCGGATGTATTGTTTCAGGCGTTGCTTGTCTTCATTTACCTGTTCCGGTATACCATGATAGTACTCCCTGTCGAGCAGGTTCACATAAGTGGTGATGGTCATGCCGCCGTCGAGTTTGGCCATAATGGCCTGACTGTTGGGTGTAAGGGTGTTCCGTTTTGTTTCGGTGGTATCATAATAAGCCATCAGTACCGGTCTTGATGTAGCGTATCCCAGCGCCATAGCAGAAAGCACTACCAGACTGTATTTTCCCCATACTTTGGAAAAGGAGGCGTGGGTGCGGTTAGCCTGGAGTTTCATCACGCTGAGGGTGAGGAACATGCATACAACAATGAGGAAATAAAGTACGTCTTCGCTGCAGATAAGGCCGCTGATCATCTCGTTACAACGGCCTGAAATAGAAAGCCAGTAAGTGATGTCGCGTACAAAGCTGATGTCCTGCCATACCTTGTTCATGTAACTGAGGGTGGCTAGCAATACAAGCGTACCCAGCGCCGCTACCACCTGGTAGGAGGTAAGGCTCGACATAAACAGCCCGATGGCAGAGTAGGCGCACATAAGCAGGTAGATGGACAGTAAGCCGGACCATACGGATGGAAGATCAAAATGATCTACCGTGCATACGCCTATCAATGTGTATATAAGCAGTACGCCTATCAGCAATAAGCTGTAGAGCATCATGGCAAGGAATTTACCACGGATGATCTGGGAGGAAGTGACCGGGGAGGAATAGAGTAATTTGATGGAGCCGCTGCTCAGTTCCCGGCTCATGAGCCCCATGGTGAGCAATGGCATGTAGAGGTACAGGTAATTCTGTACAGTAACCAGCAAACCACGTTGCCCGGAAAAGATATTGGCAGTAATGAACATATTGCCAAAACCGATACGCTGCGACCGCAGTACTTCCTGCAGGTGCTCCGCAAAAGCCATCCCTGTTTGAAAGGTAAATACAATAAGGATCATCCAGGCGATCGGCGAATAGAACAAGGTGAATAACTCTGCCTTGGCGATCTTGAAAACTCGTCTCATTTAATATTTTTTTATCAGCTTTTTATTTGTTGTTTTTTTTCGACAACCTCGCAAATACTGCATCCAGCGAACTCTTTTCAATGATCAGTTCCATTAGTCCCCAACCTTTGCCAACGCTTATTTCCGCCAGTTGCTGTACGGTTTTCTTTTCGCCGTCGTATCCGAGCCGGAAACGGGTAGGCGCTACCTGTTCTATAGACCTGATGCCTTCCAATTTCAGCAGCTCGTCGTGCGCAGGAGGCATATCCAGTGATACCACCAATGTATTGGGTTCAATGTAATTGTCGAACATCTCAATGGTACCGGAAAACACCATCTGGCCTTCTTCTATCATTTTGATTTCCTTGCAGGTAGCCTGCACTTCCGTGAGGATGTGCGTGGAAAGCAAAACGGAGCGGTCTTTAGCGATTTCTTTAATGAGGTTCCTCACTTCCACGATCTGGTTGGGATCGAGGCCGTTGGTAGGCTCGTCGAGTACTACAAACTTTGGGTTATGCACAATAGCCTGGGCGATGCCTACACGTTGCTGGTAACCGCCGGAAAGGTTCCTTAACAGCCGTTCCCTGAAATGGGCTACCCCGCATCTTTCCAGCGCATGCTGTACAGATTTTTTCACCTGCGTTTTTTCCACCATTCTCAGGTCGGCGCAGTAGGTCAGGTATTCCTCCACGGTGAAATCCTGGTACAGCGGAAGCTTCTGGGGCATAAAGCCAATATTCCTTTTGGCTGCTACCGGGTCGTCTTTCAAATTAACCCCGTTAACCAGCACATCACCCTTTGTTTGTTTCAGCACCCCACAAATGATGTTCATGGTAGTGGATTTGCCGGCCCCGTTGGATCCCAGCAGGCCAACAACTCCCTGGCTATGGATCTCAAAATTTATATCTCTGACCGCCCACTGTGAATTATAGCGATGAGATAAGTTTTCAACTTTTACAATGGCGTTTTCCATTCATTACGGATTGTTTAATAAATAAAATAGCTGTGCAAGGCCTGGCTTACACGATGCTTTGTTATTAATAGAATGTTATGAAGATGACTGCTGATGTGATGTTTCCCGGGGTTCGATCCCCGGGAAACGGTCACGGTAATGGATTAATAGGTAGCGTTGGCGATAGCGCGAACGTCTATACGATATTTTGTTTTGTAATAGTTAACCAGGATATCAAACTTCTCTTTAATCAATGGGTAAGTCAGGTACGGCTGCAGTTGCGCGTCTGTCCGTTGTGTGATGTTCATGATATAAGAGTTCACATCATTTGATTTGGCAGTGCTCCATGAATAGGCGCCGTTATGCCATTCAGATGGTGCATTGGTAATGGTATTATAGGAAGATGGCAGGAATCCTTTCTGCCGGTAAGCCTCCACGTTTGCAGGATTGGCTGCATTCAACGGTGTGGTGGGAGCAGCCGCCGTGTAATTGCTGATGGTATAGAACTCCGCAGGGATATCGAGAATATTATTGCTGATATAATAATTCCAGATAGCCGCCGTGAGGATATTCTTTTTCGCCACTTTTTCTGCTGGTGTCATAGTACGCAGCGATGCGTTCATACCGGCGAAAGTGATGGATTTTCCCACTATTTTGAAATCAAAATAGAGGTATTCCCTTCCCGGAGGATAACCGGTCCTGTATTGTTTGATAGTGTCTGCCATGAGTACGCGGTAAGGGATTCCCTGTTCTTTCTTAAAATCATCCGGCAGGAATTTTAACCATATATCGTCCAGGAAACTGAGCATATCTCCTGCGTAAGCGGGGTCGCCCAATACGGCTGTGTCAATCTTTGAGGCACTGCCCCCGGCGGATTGCATCCATTCAAAATCCTTTTGTGTAAACACGTACAGGAAGTATGATCCATAGGTGTCATAAAGCTGCTGGATCTTATCATTTGCCTCTTTAGGGGCATTTCCCTGCGGCAGCACATAGTCCGGCGCTATTGGCGTAGCAGGACCTATTTCATGATCCTTTGCACAGGAGAATAATAAGATACTGGAGATGCAGCCGATAAGAAATATATGTTTCATGTGATTATAGTATTGCTTGTTTAACATTTACTGCCCGATCCTGTCCGGCATAGTTGCAGACGGGTTTTGTTTCAGCGCGGGATTTCTCTCGAGCAAACTGTTGGGAAAAGGCAGTGTATACATCGGGTCTTTTTCTTTCAGCGTGTAGTGAAGGATGGTTTCTCCCAGTTCATGCTGATACCGGTGTGTGATAGCGGGCATGCCGTAGCGGCGCAGATCAAACCAGCGGAATCCTTCCAGGAAAAATTCTTTACGGCGCTCCAGGCGTACTGCGGTAAGCAATGCGTTTTTGTTGCCAATGCTTTCATCTGTATAACCAATGATACGGGTGCGGCGCAGGTCGTTAAGGTCTTTCATACCGGCGGCCAGTTTGCCCAGTTGCACATTGGCTTCCGCCCTGTTCAGCAATGCTTCTCCTGTACGCAGGCACTGAACCAGTTCTCCGTTCACACTTGTATATTTATTGATGATAGGCGTGCCGTTTGCATTGGGGAGTCCGTATTTGATGCGCACATCATTATTCGGATCAAAAATTGACCGGAACTCAGCAGACGGGATATAGCTGGTTTGATCGCCGGCCTGTGATCTGCCGCCAAACATCCATTCCACTTCCGGGTTGGTGTAGGTGAGCCAGTTGCCGGAGGTGATCCCGGTCATGTCCATCAGCATGCCTCCCTGTTCAAACACTTTGTTGGCTTCTGTTACGCAATCTTCCCATTTTTCCATATAGAGGTATACCCTTGATAAAAGGATATGAATAGCCGGCTGATTGATGTGGAAATCCCTGCGTGCAATAGGCATCGGATCCATCAGGGTGGAAGCCTCTTTCAGGTCGTTTACAACTTGCTCATACACTTTTGCAACGGTAGCCTGTGGCATATACTCCGCAGAAATATCGGAAGTCAGTTTTAACGGCACGGCAAGAGATTGCGGGTTGCTGTTGTAAGGTTCGCCATAGAGATTAGCCAGGCGGAAGTAGTAGAAAGCGCGAACGGCAAGTGCTTCGGCTCTTACCCTGTCTTTCTCCTGCTGGCTGCCGATAGCTGTGTTGATATTATCCAGTACAGCATTACATCCTTTTATCAGTTGATAAAAAGTATAATAGGCGGTGTTGGCAGGATCTGTGCTGATCATGTCTCCCAGGCCGTTCCTGTCGGCCAGTGTGGGCTGCCAGGTGTAGTACAGGTAACTTGTTTTGGCGCCTGTGGATCCTACAACGGAGAACCCGGTACCGGCGCCCCACTCAATATTGAAATCCACATCATCATCCATCAGGGAAACGAAATCGGTAGGATCGTCGTTCCCTATGTAACCTGATCCCATCAGCAGCTCCCTGAAATCGGCAGCCGTTTTGGGAATGATCTCACTCTGGGATTGTTCTTCCAGGAATTTGGAGCAGCTGCTGAAAACCAGCAGTGTAAATACAGAGAGAACAGAGAATAATTTATATTTCATGCGCTTCAATATTAGAAAGTCATATTAAAAGATAATGATCCTGTTCTGCGGGCAGGCCATCCATTCGTTTCAGGATCGTACCCTCTCCATGCATCATCAAAGGTCACCAGGAAAGGGTTGGTTACGCTGAGCGATGTGCTCAGGCGTTTGATATGTATCTTTTTCAGCAGGTTCTGTGTAAACTCATAGTTCACTGCAATCTGCCGGCAACGGATAAAATCAGCGTTTGCCACCATATAATCTGATTGGTTATACAGTTGATATGGCGTTGCTATGAATAAACTTGGTGTAGGCATGGTCAGCTCTATCCTGCGAGGGTTTCCAGGTGGTACAGCCGGAACGTTGGTGTGTAATTCATCACCTGGTTGTTTCCAGCGGTCATTCAGGATCCTGGGTGCATTTTGTTCCGGCGTTGGGGCTCCTGAAGGATTATAGAAAACCGGCAGGCGTTTCTGATTGCCGAAAGCCATGGCGAACTGCCCGCTCAGGGAAATGTTCTTATACCTAAACATCGTATTAAATCCACCGGAAAAATCAGGTTCCAGTTTACCGGTTTTTACCAGGAAATCGAGTGGATTTTCGGTAGGTTTAATATCCAGGTTTTTAAACGTGGGCACACCGTTAACATGGCTTAATCCTGCATAAGCATAGGAATAAAAGGTAGAATAAGCCTGTCCGTTCACAATTGCTGTTCCGTTAAGGTAATCATCCAGTGTGTTGACCCTTTCATTTTGCTTGAGCTTATTCCTGGCAAGCCCCGTATTTACAGAAAACTGCCACATGAAATCTTTGGTACGCACCGGCGTAACACTTACAATGAGGTCGTACCCGGTATTTTCCATCAGGGAGCCGAATACGGTGGCGGCATTCATACCGTTTTCCACCGGTACCTGCCTGGAGGCCAGGATATTACTGCTTTTCTTATACCAGTTGGCGGTAGCGCTCACACGGCCGTTGAACATGGCTACATCCAGACCAAAGTTCCATGTTTTTGTTTTTTCCCATCCCAGTTCGGGGTAAGGCAGCGATTTTATATTCAGGATGTACTGCTTGAATATGTTGCTAAGGCCGCCATCGGTAGCAATGAGGTAGGGCGATACTTCTTCTACCGCCATTCCCTGGTAACCGTAGCTGGCAGATACATCAAAGGCGTTCAGCCATTTTGCAGCGGTCATGAATTTTTCATTCGCAACACGCCATTTTCCACCCACCGACCAGGTTGGCTGGAACCGTTTGTTCTTATCCTGCCCGAAGCGGTTGGAAGCATCCAGCCTGGCGTTGAAATTGAAGATAAAGCGCTGATCAAAACCATATACAGCAGAAAAGTATTCACTCAGGTAATTACTTTTCTGGTTAACGATAGAGGAATTGGTGCGCATGAGATCATACAGGTTGACAGGGCTCACAGAGTTCATTGCAGGCATGGTGGGAACCGGCGCATAGCTTTCCCCGCGGTAACGGAGATAACCGTAACGGGTATCGGTGTTACCCTGGCTCAGCGCGGATCTTGCTTCTATACCTCCCTGGAGCGTTACATTGTGAAGTTTTCCAAATAAGTGGTTATACACCAGGCTGTTTCGCCAGGTATATCCATTGTTATTGGCATTCTGCAGTTGTACCAGTCCTCCGAAAGGCAGGCGGCTGGCGAGTTCCTGCGGGGAGTTCGATAATACGCTGCCGAACTCGTATCCTCTTGTTTGAGTGATATAGTAAGATAATTCTGTAGCGTACGATTTAACATTGGAATTTGTAAGCGTGTAAGACAACAACCCCTGGTACTGCAAATCCTTTGTTATCTGGAGATTTACATCGGCGGTGGTAGACAGGTTGGTGGTTACATTTTTGTTGCCTGTGTTATTAAGCTCATTCTGAATGTTGTATTGATAACTGGTATTGCCTGGATAAACGGTGCTGGGTTCGCCTCTTTTTTCGTGGTAGAAGAGCGAACCATCATCGTTGTACATAGGAATGGTCCTGGCAGTATTATAAGCATAAGAGAAAGGATCCACTTCATAGGCAAAACCATCTGTTTCCCGCCTGCTTCCGTTCAGCATCAGGTTTACGGTGAGCCGTTTTCCCAAACGGAGGGTGGTATTGGAAGATGCCGCGAAAGAGGTAAGGTTATTTCCTTTGGCTTCACCATTCTGTTGCTGCATGCTGAATGAAGTTCTGTTCGAGATCTTTTCATTACCGCCGGAAAGGCTAAGGCTATGATTCTGACTGAACGGATTACGGAACAGCAGGGCAAACCAATCTGTATTCTGTGTTTCCAGTTTCCTGTACATCGCTGTGTAAGTGGCGTAATCGATCTCCTTTCTTTGTAACTGCTG
>JBCNPS010000243.1:0-10034 GCA_039593235.1 Chitinophaga sp.
AGCCACTTTACGCTTTTCTTCCTTCAGCGCATCCTTGATCTTGGATTTGGCTTTGGCAGTAAGTACAAAGTTCAGCCAGTCTTCCGAAGGCTTTTGCTTATTGGAGGTAATGATCTCTACCTGGTCGCCGCTGCGCAGTTTATGGCTCAGGGGCACCAGCTTGTAGTTCACTTTAGCGCCAATACATTTGTTGCCCACGGCGCTGTGGATAGAGTAGGCAAAATCCAGCGCAGTAGAGTTTACCGGCAATATTTTGAGATCCCCTTTAGGAGTGTACACATAAATTTCCTCAGTGAAGAGGTTGCTCTTAAAATCGGCCAGGAAGTCGAGTGTATTGGAATCGGGATTGTTCAGGATTTCCCTGATCTGGGTAAACCATTGGTCAAATTTGGATTCCTGCTGAGCGGAGGCATTGCTGCCTTCCTTGTACCGCCAGTGCGCCGCCACCCCTTTCTCCGCATAATCGTTCATACGTTTGGAACGGATCTGCACTTCCACCCATTTACCGCTGGGGCCCATTACCGTTACGTGCAGCGCTTCATACCCGTTTGATTTCGGGTTGCTGAGCCAGTCGCGGGTCCTTTCAGGGCTGGGGTGATAAAAATCGGTAATGATGGAATATACCTTCCAGCAATCCGCCTTTTCCTTGTCTATAGAAGAATCCAGGATAATACGAATAGCAAAAAGATCGTATACTTCTTCAAAGGCAACGCCTTTTGTTTTGATCTTATTATGAATGGAATGGATTGATTTGGGGCGTCCATAGATCTCAAATTCAAATCCTTCCTCCTGCAGCACTTCCTTGATAGGCTTGATAAATTCGTTGATATAGCGGGTGCGCTCACGCTTGGTTTCCTTGAGGCGCCTGGCTATTTCACGGTAGGTTTGCTGCTCCGTATACTTCATGGCCAGGTCTTCCAGTTCGGATTTGATATTGTATAACCCGAGACGGTGAGCCAGCGGCGCATAGATGAATACGGTTTCAGAAGCTATTTTCAGCTGCTTTTCCCGGCTCATACTATCGAGCGTACGCATATTATGCAGCCTGTCCGCCAGCTTGATGAGGATCACCCGCGGATCGTCTGCCAGTGTCAGCAATATTTTCTTGAAGTTTTCTGCCTGTGCGGTGCTGGTACTGGAGTCTATAACGGTAGATATTTTTGTGAGACCGTCAACGATATGTGCGATCTCATTCCCGAACTCGCGGGACACATCTTCCAGTGTTACTTCGGTATCTTCCACGGTATCGTGGAGCAGGGCGCATATGGCGGAACGCACGCCCAGTCCTATTTCTTCCACGCAGATCTGCGCTACGGCCAGCGGATGCAATATGTAAGGCTCCCCGGATTTACGCCGCATTTCCTTGTGTGCATCTGCTGCCATTTCAAAAGCAGTACGAACCAGCTCCCTGTCGCCTTTTTTTAAACGCGGTTTCAACGCCCTCAATAAAGCACGGTAATGCCGAACGATTTCCTTCTTTTCCTGCTCTTCGTCTAAATTATATTTTTGTACAACCACTGTTTCCATTGCTATAAAGTTACGATTTAATATAATCTGAAAGAAAAAAGCGGTATCACACAAAAAAGACACCCTTGCCCGGCGTATACCGGGAAGGGTGGACAGGTTGATTATTCAGCAGGGAAAAAGATAAATCAGTGAAGCGGTACGGTGATCTTTACCGGCAGGATATCTTCCGGCACATTCAGCCGGAGGCCCACATTGTAAACGGTTTCAAGCTCAAGCCGGGGCACCATTTTGAGTAACCTGCGGACGCGGCCAATGAATACGTCCATACTGCGACTTGCGTAAAAATCCTCTTTTCCCCATACCCGGAGCAATACTTCGTCTTTTTGTACAATGATGTTGGGGCGACTGAGGAAATACCGCAGCATTTTAGCCTCAATAGGGGAGATCCTTCCTTTGGCCAGCTTGCTGTTGACTTCAAAAATCTTGAGTTTCCGGTAATGAAAAGTGATGTTGTCTACCGTATGCCCTACCAGCAACTCGGTGCGGTTAGGCCGGGTCCATTTCAGGATCACCTTCATTCTTTTTACCAGCTCTTCAAAACTGAACGGCTTTACGAGGTACCCATCCCCTCCCAGCTGAAAACCGCTGATGCGGTCTTCTTCCCCGGTTTTTTCGGCCGACAGGAAAAAGATGGGGGTGAGCATGGTAACGTTCCGGATTTCCTTTGCCAGTTCAAATCCGTTCATTTTGGGGAGAACAATGTCGATCAGGCAGATATCGTATTTGGACCTGGAATAAAGGTTCCAGGCATCCACGCCGTCGAAACAATGCTCTACCGTGTAACCGGCTTGTTCCAGGTGCTGTTTGACGATACCGCCGAATGCCTTATCATCCTCAACAAGCAAAACTTTTGGGTTTCTGTTCATATAGCTACCATTTGTGATCAATTCGACTATAAAACAAAAAAGAGATGAGCGCGGGTAATGCGCTCATCTCTTTTTTGTTTTATCAACACTAATTCACATCAATTCACACTATAATCACATTTTTTCCACAGCCGGTATTTTAATAGCTACTGCATGCTGAAACCCTTTGTTACGGAGAGATGCGGGGATCTGTATTTCCACCCCGGCGGCTGTAGTTTTCCACACCAGCTTATTGTTGGCCCCCAACAGCTGTAAACGGGCGCCTTTAGCAGGTGTGAGTCCCTTGAAAGAAATAGTGGCAGGCAATTGTTCATTTTCATCCAGCAGGTAAATGGCATACACGCTGCCATCTTTTTTACGGGTAAAGCATACTTTACCATCTTTGTAAGGCGCTACTGCACGGGTGCCATAAATAGCGTCGCCATTTATATGGATCCATTCGCCGATATGCTTCATGGTAGTGTAAGCGTCGTTGTGCAGCTCCCCGTCCGGACCCGGGGCTACGTTCAGCAGGTAGTTACCACCTTTGGCTACAATGTCCACCAGGTTATGGATCAGCACATTTACGGATTTGTATTTATCGCCCGGTACATACGACCAGGAGCTACCCATGGTCATGCAGGTTTCCCAGGGATAGCTGAGGGGCTTATCAGGGATCTGTTGTTCAGGCGTACGGTAGTTCTCATAAGGGCCATGCACACTGCGGTCTACCACAATAAGCCCCGGCTGGTGACTGCGGGCCATGGAGGCAATTTTACCCATGTCAATGTCCTGGTCCTGCGGAGCCGTTTGGTTCCAGGAAAGCGATTCTTTTGTTTGCTGCTTCAACGGGCGTACCCAGCCACCATCCAGCCAGAGGATATCCAGTTTGCCGTAGCCGGTCATCAGCTCTTCAATCTGGTTATAGGTATATTGTTTGAACTGGTTCCATCTTTCCGGGTATTTCTTCAGGTCGTAATTGGGGTTACGGTCCTTTGGCGGGAAATAGCTCCACCAGTAGTATTCCGTATGCCAGTCGGGCTTGGAAAAATAAGCGCCGGCATGGATCCCTTCTTCACGGAAAGCCTGGAACACTTCCTTGGCAAGGTTAGCCCGTGGGTTCTTGCTGAAAGCGCCATCTGTCGCCGTAATTTTATAATCTGTTTGCTTGGTATCAAACATGCAAAAGCCATCGTGGTGCTTGGTGGTGAACACCAGGTACTTCATCCCTGCGTCTTTTGCTGCTTTGGCCCATTTCTCAGGATTGAAATGAACGGGGTTAAAAGTTTTTCCGAGCGCCTCATATTTTTTCAGGTAGTCGTAATAAGGAATGCCCGCGGGCTTGCGTTGTGTCCAACCTTCATCTTCCGGGCAAATGCTCCAGGATTCCACCACGCCCCATTGGGAATAAGGGCCCCAGTGCATGATCATCCCGAATTTCCAGTCCTGCCACTCGTCCAGTTTCTTTACCACCGCCTGGTCTGTTTCAGGCACATAAGGTGGTTCTTCATGCTGTGCCTGGAGGCTGTTAAAGCCCAGTAGCGCAAATCCCAGTAAGAGGAGGTATTTCTTTTTCATTGTTAGTTTTTATAAGACGATACTAAAGTAGTTACTTTCAAAGCCTGGTGGATGATTTCAGGTAATTGCCCTGTTTGCAGCCGGATAGTCCGGGTTTCGCCCGGCAGCAGATCAAAATAGTTCTCTTCAAAATGATCCGTTGCAGCGGCATTGTCCAGCGACAGGTAAACATTTCTTGCCAGCTTGTCTGTTTTCAAACGGATATAAACAACGCCCTTGTCTTTGGCCACCTTACTGGTTACAATATCAAGGTTGGGCACTTCCAGGTTCATATCCTTCGCCGGAGCAAAGTAAAAGATATTCCGCTCCATATCCTTATTGTCTATTCGCAGTTGCGCATAGAATATTACCCTTGCGGGGTTATTTCCCTGCAAAATAGCAGCGGTATCGATCGAGTGTAGCTTTTCGCTGGTATTTGATTTTATGGAGATGTCTTTTAATTCTTTCTGCCAGATCAGCTTTCCATTTATGTCCATTGCTTTCATCAGCAGATCAGCTTTGCCTTCATATGCATCTGTTACCAGCCAGGTGCCCAACTGCCCGTTCTCAATAACGCTGGATACCAGCCGCGGCTTAAACGCTTCTTTCACATAATACTGCAATGCTTTCCAGCGGCCGTCGTAATCCCTGCCGGACCAGGAAGCGCCCGGCCAGCAATCGTTCAGCTGCCAGTAGAGTGTGCCCATACAATACGGCATAGCCCTGCGATGGGCTTCTATAGCCACTTTCATCCCTTCGGCCTGTAATACCTGGCTGAGATAAACAAAGGAAGGAAAATCCTTTGGCTCCCGGTAGTAATGCAGCATGTATGTTTTAATGGCCGTATTTCCTTTAGCCGGGCTTTTCTGGTGGGCCTGCATCACGTTGGAAAAGATATCATAGTCATCTTTCGTGGCAAATGTGCGGATGCTTTCCATAGATGGGAAGGACTGGAAACCATATTCGCTCATGAAGCGCGGTATATGTGTATTAAAGGCTTCAAACCATTCCATGCCATGCCATACGCCCCAGTAATGATTATCGCCTTTGGTGAAATCTTCCGGCTTGCCCCAGTTACTGATGGGCGAAGAATGAAAATAGAAAGCGCCGGGCTGATAAGTGGCTACCTGCTGCGGCAGCACCTCTTTAAACAATTTATCATACCCTTGCTGCAAACTTTCCCATTGTGTATTCGTATAGGCGTAACCGCTTTGCCAGCCCCAGTTTTTAATGGCTACAGCAATTTCATTGTTCCCGCACCATAACGCCAGGGAAGGATGATTGCGCAACCGTTTAATGTTATCTGCCGCTTCCTGTTTTACATTTTCCAGGAACGCCGGATCAGAAGGATAAAGGGTACAGGCAAACATAAAGTCCTGCCAAACCAATATCCCGTGCTGATCTGCCAGCCTGTAAAAATTATCATCTTCATAAATTCCACCACCCCATACGCGTACCATGTTAAAGTTGGAAACCACCATATCATGAAACAGTTTTTCCTGTTTTCCCGGTGTTACCCGCGGCAGGAAATTATCCTGGGGAATATAGTTGGCGCCTTTCATAAACACGGGGCGCCCGTTTACTTTTACATAAAAAGATTCGCCAAGGCTATCCGGTTTGTTCACTACTTCTATGGTGCGCAGCCCTACCAGGTTGCTTTGCGCCGCCACTACTTTTTTATTACTGAGCAGGCTTGCCTGCAGTTCATAACGGTAAGGATCTCCCATACCCGCCGGCCACCACAGTATTGGTTTTTTTATGGAGAAAGGCACTTTCACCACATTGGTTCCCGCCTGCAGGCTAACGGGGAGTTTGGCCAATGCAGCCGTTGTTTTTCCCTGCGTTACCTGCAACGTATAATCGCCTGCAACAGTAGCCTCAATGGTTACTTCCGCCTGCATGTCCGCTTTCGTGGAATCCAGCTGCAGCTGCTGCCAGTACACATCGCGGATGACTGCTTTGTTCCAGCTATGCAGCGCCACCGGCCGCCAGATACCCGATGTAACCAGCCGCGGGCCCCAATCCCAGCCATAGTGATAAGGCGCTTTACGGGCGTAAATGCTTAAAGGAATATCGCTGGCATCGTTACCTGCCGGATAGATGATGCTGTCCTGCAAAAATTTTGGCATATCCGTTTTGATGGGACTTTTAAACAGGATGCGCAATTCGTTGTCGCCGGCCACCAGCCATTCTTTCACATTTACCGTATGCGAAACAAACATGTTTGCCGACTGCAAAATTAAATGCTCATTCAGGTATACATCTGCATAAGTATCCAAACCTTTAAACTCCAATTCTATTACTTCTGCGTTCAGCTCCTGTTTTTTAATATGCCATCTTTTACGGTATTGCCAGTCTTTCTTATCCACCCACTGTACCGCTTTTTCATTGGTACCCACAAAAGGATCAGGAATTAAATGCTGCGCCAGCAAATCGGTGTGAACGGTACCGGGTACAGTAGCCGGCCGCCAGACGCCTTCATCGGCCCGGGAAAATTCCCAACCGCTGAGCATGGGGTTGTTTTGTGCTATTCCATTGGTAAACAGGGTAAAAAACAGTGCCACTGTTAACAGTAAATATTTCATGTCCTATTTTTTCAGAAGGACCAAAAATAGCATTGATTTTTCGATCTTTGGGAGATGAAAAGTATCTGGAAACAAATATTGAGGTACCTGTATATAGGCAAAAAAGATCCCAATGCACCCAAAACACGTTACGTGGCCATGATGCATGGGATGAACAGAATTTCCCTGTTACTTTTTATAATAGCCATTATCATTATGGTGATCAGGCTGATCAGGAAACACTAAGCAACAGCATATTCGTAGATCACTTCCGCAGCGCGGCGGGAGGCGTCTTTCTCGCCCAGTTTATGCCACAGTTCCGCATAGTCTTTCATGACGCGGCTCCTGGTGGTTTCATCGTTCAGTAAGGCATTCAATTCTTTCAGCAGGTTTTCTTCTGTAAGATCGTGCTGAATCAATTCTTTTACCACCAGCTTATCCATTACCAGGTTTACCAGGGAGATATATTTTACTTTGATGAGATGTTTTGCAAAGAAGTATGAAATAGGATTTCCTTTATAGCATACTACTTCGGGCACGCCGAACAAGGCTGTTTCCAGCGTGGCGGTTCCCGAGGTAACCAGTGCGGCTTTTGCCTGGCGCAGCAATTTATAGGTTTGTCCTTTTACCATGGATACGTTGGGATGCTGCCCGGTGAGGCTTTCCAGGAAATGATCATCCAAACTTGGCGCCTGCGCCACTACAAACTGGTACTGCGGAAAATGCTTTGCCATGGTAAGCATGATAGGCAGCTTTACGCTTACTTCCTGCTTACGGCTGCCTGGCAGTACTGCTATAACGGGTTTATCCGATAACGGGGCATCTGCAGGTTGTTCTTTGGCTGCTTTGATCACTTCTACCAAAGGATGTCCTACATATTCTGTTTCATAATTCCATTTATGGTAAAACTCCGGTTCAAAAGGAAGGATGCACAACATTTTGTCTACATACTGCCGGAGCTTTTTCACCCGGTTTTCTTTCCAGGCCCATACTTGCGGGGAAATATAATACACAATTTTAAATCCCTGCTGTTTTCCCCATTCGGCTATGCGCATATTAAAGCCGGGGTAATCTACCAGTACCAGCACATCGGGTTTAAAGGCAGTAATATCTTTCTTACAGATCTCTATATTCTTCAAAATAGTGCGCAGGTTCATCACCACTTCCACAAAACCCATAAAGGCCAGTTCCTTGTAATGCTTTACCACATGGGCGCCGGCGGCTTCCATCAGGTCGCCACCCCAACTACGTATATCCGCAGACGTGTCTAATTGTCTTAATTGCTTTACAAGATTGCTGCCATGCAAATCACCTGACGCTTCTCCTGCAATAATGTAATATTTCAATATTGTCTGATTAAAATTATCTGATCAGTTTAAGTAATAATATGCCAATGGCATACAGCATGGTCATCAGGAATATACCTTTGGCAGTAATATCCAGTCGTTTTCTTGTATACAGGAAAAATACCAGTCCGTTCAGTAACAGGCAGATGCTGGTGAGCTTCGGGATCATCTGTTTATTATCTTTCAGGATACCGAGGAATTGTCCCAGCCCCACATTGTTATGCGGTTTGATAACAAAGAAATAGTACAGGAAAAACGCGAACAAGGGTGTTAAAAACCCCAGTAAAATTCCTAACGGAAGATTGTCTTTTTTTAACATACTGTAATTATAATGGCGATATAACGAATGTTCACAAATCTTTCCAGTCTTCTTCCAGCTTCTTTTTCAATACATAATTAGTCAGGTCAAACTGCACCGGTACTACAGAGGCGTAGTTATTATCCAATGCCCATACATCCGTATCCTGTCCGTTATCGCGGTTTTTAAATTCTCCTGTGAGCCAGTAGTATTTTTTCCCATGCGGATCGCGGCGTTCGTCAAATTCCTCCACCCATTTGGCGTCTGCCTGACGGCTTATTTTCAGTCCTTTAAATTCCTTTTCACTTACTATCGGGATATTCACATTAAACAAGGTACCCGGAGGCAGGTCTGATGCCAGCATTTTTTTGGTAACCTCATGCGCTACTTTTTTGGGCAGCGAAAAATCCGCATCGTAGCTGTATTCCAGGAAGGAAAAGCCTACGGAAGGAATGCCCTCAATAGCAGCTTCCATGGCGGCCGACATAGTACCGGAATAGATCACGTTGATGGAATGATTGGCGCCGTGGTTGATGCCGCTTACGCATATATCCGCTTTTCTGCCATGCAGGATCTTATCACGGGCCAGCTTTACACAGTCGACCGGAGTACCTGAGCACTGCCACGCTTCTATCCCGTCAAAAATGTCCACTTTTTCCAGGCGCAGCGGAATACCGATGGTAATGGCGTGTCCTTTGCCCGATTGCGGACTGTCAGGCGCTACCACTACTACTTTGCCCAAAGGCTTTACTGCTTCTATCAGCGCACGGATGCCCGGCGCAGTGATGCCATCATCGTTTGTTACCAGTATAACCCGCTCTTGTTTTGCCATAATTCACCTTTTAGCTTTGCTCAACAAATTTAAGCTCTCTGCCAAACATTTCGCTTTAAAAGAATGTGAAATATATGGATATTTCTACAGATCGGATTTTAATATTTTCCTGAAAACCAGGTAGATGCCTAAAGCGATGTAAGCAATCATGGCCGTTACATACACATAAGTTTCATACTGATCGCTGGCAGACACCATTTTACCCACCAGCGGAAACGGCAGCAACTCATCGCCGCTTTGCAGAGGCAACAGGCCACCCACGGGCCCCACGTATCTTTTAAACAGGAAAGATAACAGCTGATCCAGCATCATGTTATAGGCAATAAACAACACAATGGCCAACCCCGCCCGCTTCACCAGCACCCCTATCAGCAGGGCAATGGTGAGCATCACATTAAACTGCAGGAAGTAATATAACATGTAGTGGTATCCTTCCAGGCTGAAAGGTTTATTGCCGTAGATGATCCCTATCAGAGCGCCGCTGATAGTAGCCACCACCAGTGTAAGCACAGATATGGCTGCCAGCCAGAATAATTTTGCATACACAAACTGGTTTCTCTCCCATCCGTCAATTATATTCTGCCGGTTGGTACGGTAAGTGTATTCATTGGTGACCAGTATGATCAGCAGCAACCCAAACAGGGTGGAGATATAACTGTTGATGGAGGCCGCTGTGAGCCAAACTTCCGGGAAACTGAACGGATTGCCAAACATTTTGCCTACCTGCTGCAGGTTGTTACTGAATTTATCGGCCACCATGAAATTACCTGCGGGAATGATCACCAGCGCCAGCAGCAGCATTACCCAAAACGTGCGGTAGTTCCTTACTTTGAGCCATTCGGTATAGATGATCTGTTTCATGATGCGCTGATGTTAGTGATTTCCAGGAATGCGGTTTCAAGACTTTTCCTACGGAGTTGCAGATAACCGAGCCAGATGCCCTGTTCCGCACAGTAGCGGTTAATAGCTTCAGGGTTAGGCAGCTCCGTAAACGAAGCCTTCAAGATATTACCCTGTATAATGGCGGCCGTACAACCCGGGTATTGCAGCATGGCCGCCTGGAGA
>JBCNPS010000244.1:0-10125 GCA_039593235.1 Chitinophaga sp.
GAAAAAAGCTTGCAAGCACAGCACAAAGATGCCGATGAGCTGGTAAAACTCAAAGAAGAACAAATTAAACTGTTAGAAGCCCTCACTCATAAAAAATACAATGATCTATGTTAATACCGCTGCCCTGGGCAAACACAGCGCCCTGCATAGGCGCTGCATTTTTGCTGCCTATAAAATAGCACTGCGATATCTTCATGTCTTTCAGTTCCGGCCTGTGCCTTTCAATGGCATAATAGTATACCACGGTAGGGTGGATGTTGCCGAGGAATTTCAATCCTTTAAAACAGGTATTATTCCTTTCCACCTGGAACCCGATACAATGGTCGAAGTGCCCGTAGTTTTTATTATTAGGAGAAACAGATTGTATCACCGGCATGCTGGAGGGCAGCCAACCACTGTCGTCCGGCAGGATAGCCGCTTCAATGGTATAGGCTACCGTATCGTTTTTTATATTGAAGGGAGATATCAGGAGCTGCCGTGTAAGTAAATACAGTCCCGGAGCGAGCTTTATGGTAACCGGCTCTTTCCCCGAAAAGCCATTGGCCAGCGCTACTGCTTTGTCTATACTTGCCAGGGGATCTTTTACGGAACCCGTTGCATGGTCCTTCCCGTTTACCGGATCCACAAAAATAGTTTGCCCAGCTGATCCGATTTGAATGAAGCATAAAAAACACACAATGATAAATAGCCTGTACATAGTTACTGGTTTAGATACGGTAAGCTACTCTTTTCCGTTATGGATGGTTGTTCAAAACAGGTGCAAGTTGGTGCAAGGCGTGGGTATATGTTTTATTCGTTAATAATAAATTTTATATAGATGTATAATAATTAAAATATTTTAGGGAGATGATAAACAGATGATCCTATTTTTGACGTTTTAAACAAAGCGATTTGACGTTTTAAACAAAGTGGGTTGTTCCTGCCGCTTTTACCTTTGCTTCATAAAATCAATAATTATGAAAGACAATTACAACGGTGCGCTGCAACAACCCATTGGTTCAGGATTCAACGCATTGTCAACAGCAGCGGAGGTGATCAGGGGAATTGACCTCCACGGTAAAAACGCAATTGTTACCGGCGGGTACGCGGGGATAGGGCTGGAAACAGTACGAACCCTTGCAGCAGCAGGCGCTAAGGTAACCGTACCCGCCCGCGATACCGCTAAGGCCATAAAGAACCTGGCAGGCATGAATGTAACCATTGAAGCGATGGATCTCGCAGATCCGGCATCCATAGATACATTCGCGGAGAAATTCCTTCGCACCGGCGAGCCCCTTCATCTTCTTATCAATAACGCCGGTATTATGTGGGTGCCGCTGCAACGGGATAAGCGGGGATATGAGTCGCAGCTATCCACCAATCACCTGGGCCATTTCCAGCTAACGGCAAGGCTTTGGCCAGCGTTAAAGAATGCAGGTGGAGCAAGAGTGATCAGCGTGTCTTCCTATGGTCACCAGATGGCGCCTTTTAATTTTGAAGATCCGAATTTCCTGGCCCGTGAGTATGATACACTACAGGGGTATGGACAGTCGAAAACAGCCAATAACCTGTTTGCCGTGGAACTGGATCATCGCGGTAAAGCAGCAGGAGTGAGGGCGTTTTCCCTGCATCCCGGTTCCGTAAATGGCACCGACCTCGGACGTGTAGCGCCAATGGCCTTATTTCAGCAGATGGGTACCCATGATGCAGATGGTAATATTTTCCCGGAGGTGGCCGCCAAACTGAAAACTATTCCGCAGGGTGCAGCTACTACCGTATGGTGCGCTACCAGCAGCCAGTTAAATGGTATAGGCGGCGTGTATTGTGAAAACGCCGATATCGCAGAACTGGATAACGGCAGTATTGCACAAAGCTACGACGAGCCTTTATCTTTAAGAGGCGTACAGCCGTACTCGTTAGATGCCCCTAATGCTGCGAAACTGTGGGCCCTCAGCGAAGAAATGACAGGAGTTGTATTTACCGCCGGCTGATCTTTTATTTTGTAAATTGTGCGCGTACATGGAATTTGAAACAAAATATATAACGCCCGACATTAAGCTGTCAACCTATACCGGCCGGCTTTTCAGAACCGAAGTGGTATTTGAACATCATATACTGGTGTGGTTCATTTCAGGTGAAACGAAGATCGTGCTGGCCGATAATACACATGTGTTTAATGCAGGCGACATTTTCCTGATACCGCGCAACCAACTGGCCACGGTGATCAACTACCCGAAAGACGGGAAGCCCCATCAATCTGTGGCTATGCATCTGACGCCGTCACGCCTGAAGGATTTTTATCAACGAAACCAGGCAACACCCGGCAGGCCATCTCCCTTAAAAAATATAAGGATGTTTGATCAACATCCCTTACTGGAAAGTTGCTTTGCTTCCCTGATCCCTTATTTTGATCTGAAAACAGGTTTACCGGAAAGTATTGCGGCCCTTAAAATAGAGGAAGTCATTACCATCCTGAGAACCATCGACAAAAACCTGGACAGCCTGCTGGCTGATTTTGAAGAGCCGGGTAAAATAAACCTCACGGATTTTATGCAGCGCAATTATATGTTCAATATGCCGCTGGAAAAATTCGGCTACCTCACAGGCCGCAGCCTGGCCACCTTCAGGCGGGATTTTAAGAAAGCCTTTAACACCACGCCACAGAAATGGCTTACCCAAAAAAGGCTGGAACTGGCGCATTACCAGCTTACTGAAAAGCAACGCAAACCCATAGATGTATTTGTAGAAGCAGGTTTCGAAAATCTTTCCCATTTTTCATATGCCTTCAAAAAACACTTTGGGTATGCACCCACTGTGCTGCATGCAAAGTAACCGGCTTAATCATACCCTGTCAATCTTTTCAAGTGCTATCAAAAATGCACATATTGAAGGAGTTATGAAAAAGCCTGCTTATTTTACGCAGAAATTATTGGGTGTTAACCGCAACAACAGCAAATATGGGAATGATTTTACTACAAATTACCGGCTATGGATGGGTAGCAATAGCATTTATGGTTTTATCGGTATTGGTGGCCGTAAAAATACTAAAACGGAATAACCGTAATGGCAATATCGGTTGTATCAGCATCGGTTATATATCGCTGGTAGTGTTTTGCCTTCTTAGCTTATCTTCTGTGCTGGCCGGCTTCCTGGGGGGATTTGTGATCAATTCAATGAAGCTGCCTCGTTATAAGGGAAAAGTGGTAAGTATTTCTTCTTACGAGTCGAGGGACAGCAAAACAAA
This sequence comes from Chitinophaga sp., assembly GCA_039593235.1. Taxonomy (GTDB): domain Bacteria; phylum Bacteroidota; class Bacteroidia; order Chitinophagales; family Chitinophagaceae; genus Chitinophaga. The sequence goes on from JBCNPS010000244.1 coordinate 3,224, forward strand.
CCGCACCACTACCATGTACAAATCTACCGTGGCATTTACATTGAAAGATGGTACACCGGTAGAAATTGAAACAGATATATCCTCTTCGGGTAAACGGGAAATAGGTGAACAGGTAACAGTTGGCTACGAACCCGGCATGGATCGCGCAGAAGAATTTTCAGGCGGCAAATACCTGCTGATAGGAGGCGGCATGGTAATGCTGCTGGTGATGGGCTACTTTGTTACAGGAGGTATCCTGTACGCCATGAATATAAGGATGGAATGGTACTTTGCCCTGGGGATGAAAATATTAATGTATTTTATTTTCCCACTGGCAATGCTGTTCATGTTTTGTGCGCTGGGCTATGCGCTGGTACAGTATTTTATGGGCCTTCGGCCCGACATGCCGTTATGGGCAGTGGCCGTATGCAGCTTTTTCTGCCTGATGCTGTTCCTTGCCATGATAGGCTATGTGCGCATGCTGGGAGAAAGGTCCCGGGGCATCAGTTAATTAAACAGGTTTAAAACAAAAGAGCCGGCTTATTCCAGCCGGCTCTTTTTTATTTATTTCCATCCACCGCCAAGGTCGCGGTAAATATTCACCACGGCATTCAGCTGTTCCTTTTTCGTTTCAATCAGTTCCAGCTTCTTTTCCAGCGCATCCCGCTGTGTCATCAGTACTTCGAAGTAATCGGCCCTGGCCGATTTGAACAGGTCGTTCGAAATATCAATGGATCTTGTCAGTGCATCCACCTGTTTGGATTTCAGGCTATAGCTCTGTTCGAGATTGCTGATATTGGAAAGCTGGTTCGATACTTCGAAGTAAGCATTCAGGATAGTCCGCTCATAATTGTACATGGCCTGTAACTGCCTTGCATTGGCGCTGTTGAACTCCGCTTTAATAGCGTTCCGGTTAATGAGCGGTCCTGCCAGGTCGCCGGCAAGGGAGTACAGCAGCGATTCGGGGAGCCTGAACAGGTAGGAGGGCTTGAATGCCTGGAATCCCAGTCCGGCTGAAATGCCAAACGAAGGATAAAATTCTGCACGGGCCACTTTTACATCCAGCTTAGCAGCCGCCAGGTCCAGTTCCGCTTTTTTAATATCCGGGCGATTGGCCATTAATTGTGAAGGAATACCCGTGTTCACCTGCGGCGGTAACGAGGCTAAGAAATTACCCTTGTCGCGCGGGATCTCCTGCGGATAACGGCCCAGCAGGAAGTTGATCCTGTTTTCTGTTTCTTTGATCTTCTGGCGGATATCAAACTCCAGGCTTTGGGAGTTCAATACTTCCGCTTCAAATTTCTTCACGGCCAGTTCTGTTGCCCGGGTGGCTTCTTTCTGGATCTTTACAATTTCCAATGCATTTTTTTGCAGATCGATATTTTGTTTTACGATCACCAGCTGGTTGTCGAGAGCCAGCAGTTCATAATAAGAATTGGCTACTTCCGCTACCAGGTTGGTGAGCACAAAGTTCTTGCCTTCTACAGACGACAGGTACCTGGCCACTGCAGCTTTTTTAGCATTGTGCAGTTTTTTCCAGATATCAATTTCCCAGTTGGCATTAACGCCAATGGTATAATCGGCCAGCGGATCCGGCACTTCTTTACCGGGCGTAATTTCAGTAGAAGCGTCGCCGGCGCCCTGGCTGGTATACCTTCCTACTTTCTCCACACCGGCGCCTGCCCCGGCAGTAACCACCGGCAGCAATGCGGCATGCCTTGAACGGATATCATTTCTTGCAATTTCAATTTCCTGTAAGGTCACCATCAGCTCCTGGTTATTCTTCACGGCAGTATCCAGCAGGCTTACCAGGTTGGGGTCCGTAAAAAATTTCCGCCACTCGATGGCGGCCGACATATTGGTGCTATCGCTATTGTTATCAAAGGATGCGGGCACCGTATTTCCTGCAGTGGGCATCACCGCCGGCACCTTGCAACTGGCAATAGCCAGGCAGGCGCTCAGCAGGCCGATGCCGCTATGTATCCTGAATTTATACATTGTGATCAATTTCTTCTGTTAAAGGATTCTCTTCTTCATCTTTCACCAGCGCATGCCCTTCTGCCAGCCTGCCGAATATATAGTACAGCCCGGGTATGATCAGCACCCCGAAAACGGTTCCGAAAAGCATACCACCTGCGGCGGCAGTACCAATGGTGCGGTTGCCCAGCCGCCCGGGGCCGGTGGCTATCACCAACGGGATCAGCCCCGCTATAAATGCAAAGGATGTCATCAGGATGGGACGGAACCTCACCTTCGCGCCTTCCATGGCCGCTTTCAGCACGGTTTCCCCGGAGCTGTGTTTCTGCACGGCAAACTCCACGATCAGTACGGCGTTCTTACCCAGCAAACCAATCAGCATTACCATGGCTACCTGCGCGTAAATATTATTCTCCAGTCCCAGTAACTTCAGCAGGAAGAATGCGCCGAAAATACCGGGCGGTAATGAAAGGATCACCGCCAGCGGCAGGATGAAACTTTCATATTGTGCGGCCAGGATCAGGTATACGAAACCAAGACAGATCAGGAAGATGTAAATGGCCTGGTTACCCTGTGCCACCTCATCTTTCGAAATACCCGCCCAGTCGATCCCAAACCCTCTTGGCAAAGTTTTCTGCGCCACTTCGCTGATCACCTTAATGGCTTCACCGCTACTGTAACCGGGAGCTGCGGCGCCACTGATCTCCGATGCGTTGTACATGTTATGCCGCGTGATTTCCGAGAGGCCATATACTTTTTCCATCTTCATAAAATCAGAAAACGGCACCATTTCATCACGGTCATTTTTCACATACAGCTTAAGGATATCATCCGGCAGGGCCCTGTACTGCGGCGATGCCTGCACGATCACTTTATACTGCCGGTCGAACTTGATGAAGCTGATCTCGTAGTTACTTCCTACCAGTGTAGAGAGCGTGTTCATGGCATTATCTATGCTCACGCCTTTTTGCTGTGCAAGGTCATTATCGATCCGCAGCATATACTGCGGGAAACTGGCGCTGTAAAAGGTGAATACCGACGACAGCTCCTTGCGTTTACTCAGTTCTTTCACAAAATCCCTGCTCACGGTTTCCATTTTTTTATAGTCGCCCGACCCGGCTTTGTCGAGCAGGCGTAGCTCGAAACCGCCGGCAGCGCCGTAACCAGGTACGGCTGGCGGCTGGAAGAACTCAATGGTGGCGCCGGTAATGTCTTTCGATTTTTCTTCCAGTTCATCAATGATCTCCTGTACAGAGTGTTTCCTGTCTTCCCAGCTTTTCAGGTTAATCAAACAGGTACCCGAGTTGGAGCCGGTTCCTTCTGTAAGGATCTCATAACCCGCCAGGGAAGAAACGGATTGCACGCCTTCCACGCCTTCTGCCACTTTCTGCAGCTTTTCCGCCACCTGGTTGGTTCTTTCCAGAGATGATCCAGGTGGGGTTTGGATAATGGCATAGAACATCCCCTGGTCTTCATTAGGAATAAAGCCCGAAGGAACGGTTTTGTTCATGAACCATATACCGGCGCAGAAAGCTGCCAGTACGCCAAAGGTGATCGCCCTCCGGTTAACGATGGCGCCCAGTATTTTCTGGTACTTTCCTGATGTACGGTTAAAGGAGTTATTAAAGCCGCCCAGGAATTTATCCAGCACGTTTTGCTTTTTGGGTTTCCCGTGCGTATTCTTCAGGATCATGGCGCAAAGCGCTGGTGTAAGCGTGAGCGCCACTACGCCGGAAAGGATAATAGCAGTAGCCATGGTGATGGAAAACTGCCGGTAGAATATCCCTACGGGGCCGGACATGAAGGCTACCGGTATAAACACTGCCGCCATCAGGAAGGTGATGGCAATAATAGCCCCGGCAATTTCATGCATTGCTTTTTTGGTAGCCTTTAGCGGCGAAAGATGCTCCTCTTCCATTTTGGCGTGTACCGCTTCAATTACCACGATAGCGTCATCTACCACCACACCGATGGCCAGTACCAGGGCAAAGAGGGTGATGAGGTTCAGCGTGATGCCCAGGAATTGCATAAACACAAATGTTCCGATCAGCGATACCGGCACCGCCATGGCAGGAATGATGGTAGAGCGCCAGTCGCCCAGGAACAGGAACACTACCAAACCCACCAGCACAAAGGCTTCCACCAGGGTATGAATTACTTTCTCAATAGAAGCGTCGAGGAATTTGGATACATCATAACTGATCTCATAATCCATTCCTTTGGGAAAAGAGTTGGCTTTGATCTCCTTCATCTTCGCCTTTACATCCTTAATTACCTGGCTGGCATTACTTCCGTACGATTGTTTCAGTACAATGGCCGCGGAAGGTTTGCCGTTCAGGTTGGAATAGATGTCGTACATGGAGCTTCCGAACTCCACATCCGCCACATCTTTCAGGCGGAGTATTTCGCCGTTGGGGCTGGAACGGAGGATCACGTTTTCGTATCCTTCCTTGTTCGTGAACCTGCCGGGATATTTCAATACGTATTCAAACGTCTGTGATCTTTTACCGGAGCTTTCGCCGGTTTTACCGGGAGATGCTTCCAGGCTTTGTTCTCCGAGCGCTTTCATCACTTCGTCGGCGGAGATCTTATAGGCGAGCATACGATCCGGTTTCAGCCAGATCCTCATGGCGTATTCACGGTTACCAAGAATATCGGCATAGCCAACGCCATCTACTCTTTTTAATTCCGATAAGATGTTGATGTCTGCGAAATTGAAAAGGAATTTCTGGTCGGTTTGCGGATCATCGCTGTAAAGGTTGATGTACATGAGCATGTTGGATTCCTCGCGGGTGATCTTAACACCTTCACGTACCACCAGTGGCGGCAGTTTATTTACTACGGAGGCCACGCGGTTCTGTACATTCAATGATGCCTGGTTGGGATCGGTACCAAGATTGAAAACTACCTGCAGGGAAGCTTCCCCATCGTTACCGGCGTCTGAGGCAATATATTTCATTCCCGGAACGCCGTTGATGGCCCTTTCGAGCGGAATGATCACTGATTTGATCATCAGTTCACCGTTGGCCCCGGGATATTCCGCCGTTACATTCACTTTTGGCGGCGAGATGGATGGAAACTGTGTAACAGGTAATTGTGATATGGCCAGTATTCCGAGAAAAACGATAATAAGCGATATAACTATCGACAGCACCGGGCGCTGTATAAATTTATTAAGCATGGCACTAGGCTGGTTTGGACTTGAACAACTATTCCGCTTTTAATCGCAGATTGGAAATAACTTCGGCTGGTTTCTGGTAATCGTAATTGATCTTGTCATTATCTTTTACCTTTTGCACCCCTTCAAGTACTATTTTGTCGGTTTCTGAAAGGCCGTTCTCCACCACGTACATATCGGGCATCTGGCCACGGATGGCAATGTTCCTGGATCTTACCTTATTGTTGTTATCTACCACAAAAACATACAGTTTATCCTGTATTTCGTAGGTCGCTTTTTGCGGGATCACCAGCGCATTTTTAAGCGGGATGGTCATCAGTACCTTGCCGGTTTCCCCGTTTTTCAACAGCTTATCCGGGTTCGGGAATCTTGCCCTGAAGGCGATGTTACCTGTTTCGTTGTTAAATTCACTTTCAATGGTTTCCACATCGCCTTTGTACTGAAGCGGTTGGTTATTGGCCAGCAGCAGGCCTACTTTATTGCTGCCGCGACCTTTCGCATTGGTGGCATAGTCGAGGTATTCCGGTTCGGACACATTGAAGTAGGCGAACATCTGGCTGTTGTCTGAAAGACTTGTCAGCAGCCCGCCTTCGTCAATAACGCTTCCCAGTTTGAACGGGATACGGTCAATGGTGCCATCGAACGGCGCCCTGATTTCGGTGAACGACAGGTGCAGTTTTGCGAGGGCCATTTCGGCTTTTGCCTGGTCCAGCTTGGCTTGTGCTACCGCCTGTTCGTTTTTGGAAACGATGTTTTTATCCACCAGGGTTTTGGTGTTCTGCAATTCTATTTCGGCTGCTTTTACTTCCGCTTCTGCTTTCTGGAGCTCTGCCTCAAACATTTTCGGCATGATCCTGAACAGCAGCTGACCGGCTTTTACGGTCTGGCCTTCGTCCACATAAATGTTCTGGAGGTAACCTCTTTCCTGGACCCTGATTTCGATGTTCCTTACAGATTTTATCTGTGAAACATACTCGTTGGTAAACGAAGTATCAATCCTTACCGGGCTGGTAACAGTGAATTTGCCGGCTTCTTCTTTTACTTCTTCTTTTGGTTTACAGCTTGTGTAGCACAATACGACAAACAAGCCCGCAAACATGAAAATTCTGTTCATGATATTAAATGGATATTAAAGCGATGGTATGCTCGTGAGGCAGGGATGCCTATGGACAATAAACGGGGTCAGTTGCCAGGATAACGCCTGAACTGTGGTGCAGGAGGAGCGTAATATCAATACACATCCGCCAGGCACGCATGGTCATCCCCGGTAACTGATGAATGTGGATGATCAGATCCTTAAAACACTGTGTGTAATGTATATATCGGAAAGAAGGCCCCGGAAGGGTGGAGGGGCTTTATGGCATTTGTAGAGATAGCTTAAATCGTCCGGACTGGTGAGTGTAAGGTAATAGCTGGTAAGCAACCTGTATTTCCTGGCAAGAAAATTACTGGCCTCATCTTCATCAATATCTTCGCTGATCAGGCAATCTTCTTCCAGGTCCGGGCTATTGATAGTGGAATAGTCCTGGTTGGTATCCAGGAATTTAATCCTGTGCTGGTGCTGGATATTTTTAAGCGGGGAGTCCGGGTTGTTGTGATGAGCCGCGGTAAAAGCATAGCCCTCCCCCCTGAGCAGGAGGAAACACAGATATGCGAAAAATACAGCTACTCTCATTCGGGGGCCAAAAGTAATAAAACTTTGAGAGCAAATGAAAAAAACGTGTCCCCGGCTTGTGAAGAAAGTGTTATTTTTTGTGTGGAAGCGATT
>JBCNPS010000245.1:0-10101 GCA_039593235.1 Chitinophaga sp.
GTTTCAGGGTACGGGTAGCCGTATCGCCTTTTACTCCGGGTTCAGAGTAAGTTACCAGCACTACAATTTTATCAGGTAATTCAACCGCCATGTACTGTTCAGTTTCTGTGTTGATCTGAACACTTACTTCCTGGCCTTCTTTCAGGAACTGAGGCGCATCGATGGCAGTTTCCGGCATAGCAATCTGCTCAAACGTTTCATTGTCCATGAAATTGTAGCCGGTATCATCTTTATATAAATACTGAAAAGCTTTCTTTTCAATACGGATAGGAAAGATAGTATCACCTGAGTTCCAGGTATGCTCAATAGAACGGCTATTGTCAACGCCCTTCAATTTAGCCCAAACCTTTGCGGCTGCACGGGCGGTTTTATTCTGACCAAACTCTACAACAGAATACAAACTGTTATCCAGTTTGATGATTAATCCTGTTCTGATATCTGCGGTGGTAGCCATAAATAGGTTACTGATTTTAAGTTAAAAATTTATACGGATTGCAAAAGTAAAAATTTTCGCATATGAACAAGCAACTAATTCCCAAAATTAGAGAGATTAGTCCCTTTTCGGCTCAATTTTCGTCTTTTTTATTCAAATAATGACATTTATCCGGTATTTTTAAACTCAAATCAAGAAACTTTTATAAGTATGCGCTACGTGTTTTTAGTTATTTTAAGCTGTTTTCCTGTGTTTTTGATGGCCCAAACGCCCGCTAATACCAGCACCAAACCACCTTATTTACAATACCCGATCATACCCGCTTTCCCGCTAAGCCTTGCAGACGGTCATACGATCACCAAAAACGACCTGAAAAAAAATGAGAAAACCATGCTCTTCGTTTTCAGCGTTGACTGTGATCACTGCAAACACCTCACCGAGGAAATGCTGAAAAATATAGACAAGTTCAAAAAAACGCAGATCGTGATGGTAACGCCTTTCAAAGTAGAACAAATGAAAGAGTATTACGATCATTATAAAATCCAGAACTATCCCAACATCATCATGGCCAGTGAACCCACCCGGCAGATCATGTACTTTTACGACCTCCACTACTTCCCTGGCCTGTATATATATAATAAGAAACAGCAGTTTGTAAAGGGTTTTGAAGGAACAGCCAAACTTGATTCCCTGCTGTTTTACCTCAATAAATAATGCTTTGTGAAAATGTAGCCGCCAGCGGATTATTGTAGTGCCGAATCATTACATTTGTTTAATCACATTCATTCTTCACTTTTAAAGCTAAAGACAAAATGAAAGTTACAGTAGTAGGAGCCGGGAATGTAGGCGCAACGTGTGCCAACGTACTGGCCCACAGAGATTTTCTGCAGGAGGTGGTTTTATTGGATATTAAAGAAGGAACGGCTGAAGGTAAGGCGCTGGATACATGGCAACAGGCTCCGATTGATTATTACAGCACCAAAGTTACAGGGGTGACCAACGATTACACCAAAACCGCGAACAGCGATGTGGTGGTGATCACTTCCGGGCTTCCCCGTAAACCCGGTATGAGCAGGGACGACCTGATTTCTACCAATGCCAATATTGTGAAATCGGTTACCGAAAATATTACAAAACATTCCCCGGATGCTATCATTATCATTGTAAGCAACCCGCTGGATGTGATGACCTATTGCAGCTATCTCACGGCTAAAAAAGACAGCAGTAAGGTATTTGGTATGGCGGGTATCCTGGATACCGCCCGTTACCGCGCCTTCCTGGCCGATGAAATAGGCTGCTCCCCCAAAGACATTCAGGCCATCCTGATGGGAGGCCATGGCGATACGATGGTGCCCCTGCCACGTTATACCACCGTTAGCGGTATCCCGGTAACAGAACTGGTAGCCAACGACAAGCTGGAAGCTATTATCCAGCGTACAAAAGTAGGTGGCGGTGAAATCGTGAACCTCCTTGGCACTTCCGCCTGGTACGCTCCCGGCGCCGCAGCCGCCCAGATGGTGGAAGCCATCGTAAAAGATGAAAAACGCATTTTCCCCGTTTGCGCATGGCTTACCGGCCAATACGGACTGAAAGATATTTACCTGGGCGTACCTGTAGTACTGGGTAAAAAAGGTATTGAGAAGATCATTGAACTCCAGCTCAATGAGGCCGAAAAAGAATCATTGAACACCTCTGCACAACACGTAAAAGAAGTAATGGACGTACTGGACAAAATGCAGTCTGCCACTGCCTGATGCGAAGGTTGTCTGACTCAGGATTAAACTGATTACGCTGATTTCACTGATTTGATTACTTTGGATTTAAAATGATTTGGGGAGATAAAAGCGGAGCTGCTTTTATCTCCTTAATATTTTAGGTAAGTAAAATATCTTAAAATATCTATCGCTTACATCTCCCAAAATCCCTTAAAACCCAAAGTAATCAAATCAGTGAAATCAGCGTAATCAGTTTAATCCTGAGTCAGACAACCTCCGCTTAATTCGCACTTTTATTCGTAATTTTACCCCATTCCCGAAACGGGCTAATACAGTATAAATGAAGCAGTTCTAAATAGTTTCATAAAATTTGGTTTAACTCTGAATGTATGTCTAACCTGGAAAAACTGATTACACAGAAAACATTTGAAAACGAAAATCAGCGGGGCCTGATCAGCCTGATTTTCATTGGTAACTGGATAACGTCGCGCCACCAGCAGTTCTTTAAGCGCTATGGTATTACCATGCAGCAGTTCAATATACTGCGGATCCTTCGCGGACAACACCCGCAGGCTGCAAGTATCAATGTGCTGAAAGAAAGGATGCTGGATAAAATGAGCGATGTATCCCGCCTCGTGGAACGACTCCGCAAAGCAGACCTGGTGGAACGCAAAAACAGTGAAATGGACAGGCGCGCCGTGGATGTCCGCATCAACGACAAGGGGCTGGAGCTGCTGAAATTAATTGATAACGAAATCAGGCAGCTGGATAACACCCTTCAGTCGCTGAACGAAAAAGAAGTGATCCAGCTGAATAAATTACTGGACAAAATGCTGGATAGCTATCATTGATTAAATTTCTTCCAGGTAGTTAAGATCTTTGCCAAACGTTTCTTCCACCTTCCAGGCCGTAATCAACGCAACTCCGATACAAACCACTGCCACAATAGCCCCGCTTTGAAGGAAAGTAAAATATTTCTGTACCTGTATAAATAAGATAGAGATCAACGGTAGCATCCCTCTTGCAAAGTTCGGAACTGTAGTAGCCACGGTAGCCCTCAGATTGGTACCAAAGCTTTCGGCTGCAATGGTCACGAAAATTGCCCAGAATCCAACACTGAAACCGAGTATAAAACATACGGTGTAAAACATCCAGGTTTCCGCACCATGAAGATTTAAGTATACTGTTACCATAATACCGGTAAGCACCAGGAACAATAGCATTACCTTCCTGCGGCTTTGCCATAACTGGCTGATAAGACCGGAAGCGAAATCGCCCAATACCAGCCCTGCATAACAAAATGCGATAGCATCGCCCGGGTTAATAGCGCCCTTTACGCCCATCTGGGCGGCAAACTTGTTGGAAAACGCTATCAGTATGCCCACTACAAACCAGGTAGGAGTGCCCAGCAGCATACATTTCAGGTATTTAATAAACCGTTCGCGGTTGGTGAACAACGCTACAAAACTTCCCCTGGATGCAGCAGACGTTTTTACTGCATTAAACATTTGTGATTCCATTACACTCACCCGGAGGATCAGCAAGCCCAGTCCCAAACCGCCACCAATGAAATAACAGATCCGCCAGTCGCCCACCAGTTTGGCGATCAGGTTGGCCGCTACTGCCCCCGAAACGCCTACTGTAGCCACTATCATGGTACCATACCCGCGCTTTTCCTTTGGCAGGATCTCCGATACCAATGTAATACCGGCGCCCAGTTCTCCCGCCAGCCCAAAGCCAGCCACAAAGCGCCACAATACATACCCGTTGATACCCTGCACAAAGCCATTGGCGATATTCGCCACAGAGTAAATGAGAATAGAACCGAACAAAACGCTCAGGCGGCCTTTTTTATCTCCGATAATACCCCAGAAAATACCCCCCACCAACAATCCCACCATCTGGATATTGATCAGCAACATACCGGCGCCGGCATCAATTTCACTCTGGGGCAACCCCAGCGATTTTAAACTTGGTACCCTTACAATAGTAAACAGCAGGAGATCATAAATATCCACGAAATAGCCCAGCGATGCCACTATAACGGCGATATTGAAAATAGAGACGGAACTTTTGTCGGCTTTCATTTTGTTTGGTTGACGATATAACGGGAATAAAAAAAAGGGCCTTTTTATAAGGCCCTTTTAAAGATATAAAAAAATTATATTGGAGAATCAGTTTTTTCTGGTTCGGCAGTAGTAGCTGCCTGCTGCGGTTTTGCTTTACCGAATATTACTTTGATGAGTACCGGTAAAGTAGTGATCAGCACTATTACCAGGATGATCAGTTCCAGGTGTTCCTTCAGGTTAGGAAAAGCTTTATCCAGGTAGTGGCCGGCCAGCATCATAGAAAACACCCAGGCAAAGGAACCGATAATATTAAAGAACATAAATTTCTTACCATCCATACCCACAATACCCGCCACTATAGGAGCAAAAGTACGGATGATGGGCAGGAAGCGGGCAAAAAAGATAGCGCCGCCGCCATACTTTACAAAAAACTCATGGGCCTGGTGCAGGTGCTTCTTCCTGAAAAAGAAAGTATCCTTCTTCTTAAATAATAAAGGACCTGATTTTTTACCAAACCAGAAGCCCACCATATTTCCCAATACACCGGCAGTGGCAATCAGGAACATAATTACCACAAATGGAAGATTAAAGAAGCTGTGGCACAGGTCTTCGCTGTAGATACCCGCTACAAAGAGCAGGGAATCCCCCGGCAAAAAGAATCCAATGAAAAGCCCTGTTTCTGCAAAAATAATTGCCAGTAACAGGTAAAGTCCACCATGTTCAATAATCCACGAGGGATTAATGAGGTGTTTAAAAAACTCAATAATCTGGTCCATGCTAAATACGCTATTTCTATTTCTGAAGTGGTAAAATAATCAATAAACTGTTACGCATTTGTTAAGTTAGGCTTTGGCAGTAACTTCTGTTGGCGGCGTGAGCTTATTCTCCCATTTGGAAACAACGGCGGTAGCCATTGCATTTCCGATAACATTGGTAGCGGAACGGCCCATATCCAGCAGGTGATCCACTCCCAACAGCAGGATAAGCCCGGCTTCAGGGATCTTGAACATGGACAGGGTACCGGCAATTACCACCAGCGATGCACGGGGCACGCCCGCAATTCCTTTACTGGTGATCATTAATACCAGTAACATGGTGATCTGCTGATCAATACCCAGGTGCATGCCGTATGCCTGGGCAATAAATAAACTGGCAAAGGTCATATACATCATTGAGCCATCCAGGTTAAAGGAATAGCCGAGGGGCAATACAAAACTAACAATGCGGCTGTCGCAGCCAAATTTTTCCAGCTCTTCCATGGTGCGTGGGTAAGCCGCCTCGCTGCTGGCCGTACCAAAAGCCAGTAACAGCGGGTCTTTGATCATTCCCAGTAATTTGAATACCCGTTTGCCCAGGATCAACCCTCCTGCTAAGGAAATAACCGCCCACAAACAAATCAATCCAAAATAAAACTGTAAGATGAACTTACCATAAGTAACCAATACGATGGGCCCTTTCAGGGCAATAATACCGGCCATGGCGCCAAATACCGCGAAGGGGGCAAAGTTCATTACAAAACCGGTCACCTTCAGCATGATATAAGCCACACTGTCCAGCAGCTTTACCACGGGGGTGGCTTTTTCGCCAATGGCTGCCGCCGCTACCCCGAAGAAAATAGCAAATACCACGATCTGCAATATTTCATTATGGGCCATTGCATCTACCACACTATCCGGTACTACGTGCCGGAAAAAGCCCTTCAGGGTCATATCTGCCTTGGCAATACCGGAAGAAGCATGTTCGTCGGGCAGGGGCAACGACAGTGACAGGCCCGGTTTCAACAGGTTAACCAGTATTAAGCCGAGAAACAATGATACAAAGGTTGCACTGATAAACCACAGCATTGTTTTACCGCCAATACGGCCAACGGCTTTTATGTCGCCCAGCTTGGCCACTCCCACCACGAGGGTGGAGAATACCAGCGGGGCAATGATCATTTTAACGAGGCGCAGGAAGATATCAGTAAGAATGGAGATATTATCAGCGAAGATCTGCGGGATATCTTTGGCTCCTGTAGCAACAGGAGCATTGCCATAAGCAAGGAAAACACCATAACCAGTGCCTATTCCGATTACCATAGCAATGAAAATATATAAGGTGAGCAGATTCGATGATTTCTTCATGCTTAGACAGAATTTATCTTGTAATAATTAAAAGTTGTAACCGGAAAATTTCCCAAAAATAAGGTTAAGCAGCTAAAGATGCGCTTTGGCAGGCAAAATAAAAGTATCTGTTTTTGATTTTAGATATTATATTTGGCGATCAACAGAAAAACAACAACAAACTAAACTACCTTAAAACATCAACCACAATACGACTGCGTATGAGCAAACTCTTTGCTAAAAAACAACTGTCTGTTTTAATGGCCGAAGCTGGAGAATCTGAAAAGGGTCTGAAAAGGACACTTGGTGCAGGTTCCCTTATTGCATTAGGTATTGGCGCCATTATCGGCGCCGGCCTCTTTGTAAGAACGGCTGCAGCTGCAGGTCAGCATGCCGGCCCCGCCGTTACTATCTCCTTTATTATTGCTGCTATAGGTTGCGCGCTGGCAGGTTTATGCTATGCGGAATTTGCCTCCATGATTCCTATTGCAGGAAGCGCCTATACGTATTCTTATGCCACCCTGGGTGAATTTATTGCCTGGATCATTGGTTGGGACCTTGTACTGGAATACGCACTGGGAGCTGCTACCGTGGCCATAGGCTGGTCGCAGTACCTGAATAAGCTGCTTACCAATGTGTTTCATGTTACCATACCCTATCAATGGTGCCATAGTCCATTCGAAACATCTGATGCAGGTGTGCAGGGCATTATGAATGTTCCGTCTGTGTTTATCCTGCTGGCGCTCACAATGCTGCTGATCAGGGGAACACAGGGTTCTGCCATCGTGAATAACATCATCGTTATTACCAAAGTGGCCATCGTACTGTTATTCATCTTCCTTGGATGGAAATTTATCAACCCGGTTAACCACACGCCTTTTACTATTCCTGCAGATGCCGGTACAGTAAAAATGCACAATGGCCAGATCGTTGATTACTCTAATTTCTGGAATCATGGCTGGGCGGGTGTGCTCAGGGGAGCCGGCGTGGTATTCTTTGCGTTTATTGGTTTTGATGCCGTATCCACTGCTGCACAGGAAACCAAGAACCCCAAAAGGAATATGCCTATTGGTATCCTCGTATCATTGGCTATTTGTACCTTATTATATATCCTGTTTTCCTTTGTGCTCACAGGTATCGCACCTTTTACCGACTTCCTGAAAGCGGGTGGTGAAGCTTCAGTAGCTTATGCGATAGACACTTATATGCCTGGCTACTCCTGGCTGTCGACCTTCATTACAGTGGCTATCCTGGCGGGATTTTCTTCCGTAATACTGGTGATGCTCCTGGGTCAGACGAGGGTGTTCTACTCCATGAGTAACGACGGACTAGTACCTTCTGTATTTGCCAAATTGCACCATAAATACCGTACGCCTTACCGTTCACAGTGGATGTTCTTCGTATTTGTATCCCTGTTTGCCGCATTCATCCCGGATAATGTGGTAGGCGATATGACCAGTATAGGCACCCTGTTTGCGTTTGTGCTGGTATGTATCGGTATTATTGTAATGCGTAGAACCAATCCTGAAATACCCCGTGCCTTTAAAACGCCGTGGGTACCCATTATTCCTATACTGGGAGCGGGTTTCTGTCTTACAATGATCATCAGTTTAGGTATCGAAAACTGGGCGCGGTTGTTTGTATGGCTGGGTATTGGCTTTATAGTTTACTTCGGGTACAGTGTAAAGCATAGTAAGGCCCGTAAAATGCAGCAGTAAATAGCGGGAATTAAAGATTTCCGGACCTCATACAAGCGGAGAACAGAACGAAGGATTTACCCCCGTTTTGTTCTCCGTTTTAGTTAAAATCAGGCAAACCCGTTATTCCGGTACCTGAAAATTCTTATTTTTGCGTTCTGTTTTTAAAAGTCACTATAATATATACCACTCCAATGGGAAGAATATTTGAAGTAAGAAAATCGACCATGTTTGCCCGCTGGGATAAGATGGCGAAAGCATTTTCAAGAATAGGTAAGGAAATAGCCATTGCCGTAAAGGCGTCTGGTCCTGATCCGGATAATAATCCCGCACTCCGTCGTTGCATTCTCAATGCGAAGAGTGTTAATATGCCTAAAGACCGTGTAGACGCTGCCATCAAGCGTGCTATGGGTAAAGACAAAACTGATTATGAAGAAGTGGTATACGAGGGTTATGCCCCTCACGGTGTAGCGGTAATTATTGATACTGCTACCGACAATACCACCCGCACAGTGGCCAACCTGCGCATGCACTTTACAAAAGGCGGCGGTAGCTTAGGCAACAGCGGATCCGTTGGATTTTTATTTAACCGTGTAGGTGAATTTAAAGTAAAGAATGCCGGCCAGGACCTGGAAGAACTGGAGCTGGAATTAATTGATTTTGGTTTGGAAGAAGTAGGGGAAGACAGTGAAGGTAATATCATCATCCGGGCGGCGTTCACAGAATTTGGCAATATGGCCAAAGCACTGGAAGAAAAAGGCCTGGAAGTGATCAGCTCCGAGCTGAAGCGCATTCCAACCACTACTGTTGAGCTGAATGATGAGCAGGCAAAAGAGGTGCTGGAGCTGGTAGACCGTTTGGAACAGGATGAAGATGTGCAGCAGGTTTTCTACAATCTGAAATAGGATATCATTTCATATAAAAAAGGAAACGTCCGCTATTAAGGCGGACGTTTTTTCATTGGATACGGTTAACTTTCTAACCAAAAACAGCTAAATTTTAGCGATGGTGTGTGTGCGTCCCAGGTCATCCGCGATGAACATGAGTCCCTTGCCATGGTAGGTTTCAAGTCTTACGGCAGGGTCTTGCGCAATGTGTTTACGAAGACGGGTCAGATAAACGTCCATCACACGTGAAGCGAAAAAATCTTCCTGTCCCCATATAACAGACAGGATATCATCTTTCTTCAGTTTTTTGTTTGAATTTTCGCATAGAAAGCGAAGCAACTCCGCTTCTTTTGGGGCCATACGAACATGGGAGTCGGCATCTTTATGCCTGATATGATATTGTGAATAGTCGAAGATCAGGTTACTGATAGTGTACACCACGCGGCGCTCACTTTTCAGGAGGCGACTGCGTTTCAGGTATACCTCCACCCGGCAGATCATTTCCTGCATGTTAAACGGCTTGGTGATGTAATCATCTGCGCCGGCTTCAAAGCCCAGCAGCCTGTCCTGCTCAAGATAGCGGGAAGACGTGAAAATGATGGGAATGTTTTCGTCCATGGAACGGATATCACCGGCAAGGGTAAACCCATCTTTTTTAGGCATTACCACATCCAGTATGCACAGGTCAAATACATGTTTCTGGAACTTCTCCCAACCTTCCTGGCCGTTTTCGCAGAAGTTGACATTATAACCGGCTCGTTCCAGATGTCTTTTTACCACTTTGGCAAAAAATACATCGTCCTCTACCAAAAGAATGCTTGATTGCATGTAACGTTGGTTTTAAGCGAATGAATAGATTTTAGTTGCACATGTACCTTTTTATATAAGTGTAGCTGGTACCTTTATCCAAAAATAAATAACATAATCATAACGCGGCCATCCATCCCTATTCACTTCTGAGGGTATCATTCATTTCAACCATTCACTTACACGGTATACCCCAAGGCCTATTATTTTCTGTTTTGCACTCTTCTTACTAATAACCTGTTTATTCGCCCCGCGGGTAATCCTAATTGATAATATTTTTAGGATTTCCTTCAAGAAACGCTTTTACGTTCTCTACCGAGGTATGCATCAGTCTTTTCCGGGCGGCCTGTGTAGCCCAGGCAATATGTGGGGTTATAATGGTATTAGGTGC
>JBCNPS010000246.1:0-10099 GCA_039593235.1 Chitinophaga sp.
CCTGTATTTCCCCGAAAGCGCCTGCAATACATCTTCTACCCCATCCAGCAACTCAATGGGCTTGTTCAGCATTTCCTGCCCATATTGGATTACCTTATGCAGTATTTCAGGGCTCACGGTATTTTCCGTTACGCGCAACACCGTTTCTATCATGCAAAGCATAAAGGATTTTATACCGTATCCATACAGCTCCAGGTTGGCCATTTCTGTTTTAAACAGCTCCTGCGATACGGTATGATGCGGCAGGTAATCTTCCAGCAGGTTGCAAAAGAGGGTTTCTGTTTCCTGGAAGTAAGGTTCGTTTACCCAAAGGGTGTCATCGGCATCAAATGCGATAACGCTAATATCAGAGATCATTGTTATTTTTACGTTTTTCCGGGTGCAAAAATAAGACCCGGCTGATTATAAAACGGGACATTTGTCCCACCCCTTTTAAAGTATGTTAAGGACCAATCCTGCTTTTCTTCATTTCATGGAACAATTCACTGCCAGCGCCCCGGAAAGCGAAGCGGTAGCGATAAAAACTTTTGCGCCCAACACCCGGCTTATCCAACAGGGAGATACCATCAGCTATGTGTATATTATCCGGGAAGGTATTACGAAATGTTATCTTGAGGAAGATAATGGGAAAGACTATATCTTCGAATTTCTTGGCAAGGGAGAAATTACCGGGGAACTGGAAGGCATCAAAAAAGAAAAATGCCTGTGTAATATTGAAGCCATTACTTCAGTAACCGCCTATGCTATTCCACATCGCCTGTTTGCCTGGCTGCTGATAAACAATACGACGTTCAACAGATTGCTGCTTGAGGAACTGGCCGTCCGTATCCGGCAAACCTGTATCCGCACCTCTTACCAGCAATTATACCCTGTGGAATATGCGTTGCTCCGTTTACTGGCGCTGGAAGCGGCACAGGATATTGTTATCCCTAAAAAGGATATGGCGGCTTACCTTGGCATTACCATCCGCAGCTTTAACAGAACATTGAAGGAACTGAGGGCCAAAAACATCCTGGATCCGCAGGGATTAAACATTGATCTGAGCAGGAAACAACTGGAAGAAATATTGCGCAGGTTTGAGGAGATGTGATAGCGATATAACGTTTACCTGTATACGAAAATAAAAAGACTGCTGCAGTAACTATTGCGCAGGTTTAAGGAGATGTAATAGTGATATAACGTTTACCTGTATACGAAAATGAGGGCCATTGTTTTTTTTAGCAACGGCCCTTTTTAATTACTTAAACAGCCGCCATTCGCTCAGCTGGAAATCCACGCTGCCATTGGTGCTTGTTACATACACGGCGTAATACTTATACGCGGTGGTATTGGAAATGGCAAATTGCCGGGTTTGATTCCTAGCGCCGAATACCTGGTTGGTTTGCGTATCCAGTACGGTCCAGGTAGTGCCATTATCGGAACCTTTCAGCTGCCAGTTTTTGGGATCGCGGTCAATAGCGTCGTCACCGGAAGTAAGGGTATATGACTTCACGGTTTGGCCTGTAGTGAACTGCAGCTGCATTTTAAAATCAGCGGGTACTGCGTTGACAAATAGTTTGGTGCTGTACACGTTGTCCGTGAGCTTCAGCGAGCCTTCCGCAGCTGACGCGCCGCCGCCGTTCTCCTTACTCACCGTGATGGCGCCGGCGCTGGTAATATCGTCCGATGGGTAGGTGATGCCGGAGAAGGTTGATTTTGCCTGTTTCAGCTGGGCGGTCCAGTCGTTGCCCTGCTCATCTTTATTCCCGAAAGCAGTAAGCGCCAGTTGTTTCAGGTCTTTATTGGCAGCGCCGCTCCAGTAATGTACAAACTCGCCAAAGTTAAGCCCGCGGCTGTATTCAGGGTAGGTAGTGATACCGTTATTGAAGGTTTGTTGGGGGAAATGCTGTGCCAGCAGTACAAAGAATTTATTCAGTGTGGCAGCGCCGCCATAATTGGCGTAGATAGGATAAAACCAATCCCTGAACCAGTAGGTGCCTGCGCGGGGGAAACCATCTGTTTGGGTGATCTTCATATTGTACCAGCGGGTTACATCGCTGCTGCGGCCCAGGGCCTGGTACACGTCGTACTGGTAGATCTCCATCCATTTGCTGTCGTGCCATATGCCGAAGGCCGGGGAGCCGTGTACGCCTTTGGAAGCGCCTTCCACGATATGGCCTACTTCATGCGTGGTAAGATCGATGTCGTTGCCGGCGCCGGAAATCCATGCATTAGGATCGGAGGAACCTACATCTATTACGTTGCGGTAATCATGACCGGCATCCATGTACGTAGAAGGATGCCCGCCGGAATATTTACCGGAGTGGAAGATCGCAAAAAGGCGGGAATCGTCGCCAAAGGCGCCATACCTGCTTTTGGTGTAGTTCCATACCTGCGCCAGGTAGGTGTTGGGCCAGGTGATGCTGCTGTTTACATCATTATCAAAATATACCGCTACGCTGGTATCGTAAAAAACGCGGTTCAGCAGCTGCTGGTGCTCAAACCAGTGTTCCTGCCAGGTGGCGGGCGGCGTTGCCAGTACCTGCAGCTCTTTTTTTCCGGTAACGGGTTGAAGGTCACTGCCGGGAGCGCTTTTCTTTTCGCATCCGGTCAGTATGCCCAGCATGATGCATGCTGCAGCAAACCATGAAGTTTTCATACTGTGTTTTTTTAGATGAATAATAAAGGGGATTTCGGGTTTTCAATTAATGCGCAACAGCACCAGGTGATGATGTTACGGTTCAGTTTTGGTTGTTCAGGTATATAAGTTAACACATCTTTTCACAGTAACCTGTGAATAGAATTTAAACAATTGTAAACGGATCTTAAACAGCCAAAGGAGTGCAGCGGGCTGCACTCCTTTGGCGTGGATATATGTAACGGTTACTCCATTGTGTAGGTATACCTACCTCTGTCGCGGATACACGTTACCGTTATTCATTGTGTAGGTATACCTGCCTCTGTCGCGGATATGCGTGGCCGTTATTTGGTTACGTAGGTATACCTACCTTTTGTGCGGATATACGTGACCGTTATTCCGTTGCATGGCTATACACTCCCCTGTCCATGCTGATACCCAGGCGTTTTATCATGGCGGGCATATCAAACCCCGTCCGTTTATATTCCGCCGCCACCTGTTCTTTGGCATTGGCCACAGCGGCCTTGTTTTCCCATTGTGCAATGGTTACATAAACAAGGTTGTGTTGTTCATCAAAATATTCATAGGCTGCATCTGCAATAAATCCCGGCAATGTTTTTATAAACCGGCGGTTCGCTGCTACCCTTTGTTTGAACTCCGCGATACCGGCAGATGGCACCAGGAATTTATCAATGAACTGTACCTGTTCTTGTACCGGCACCGTGGCAATATCCGCCGGCAATACGCCCAGCCCGGTGAGAAATCCCAACCGGTCTGTTTGCACCTCCCCTGCAATTATTTTCCCGTTTTCAAGCTGGTAAGTGGCTACCCCATTAATATGAATAGCTTTACCGGTGGCGGGAATATTCTTATAAGCGTTGGTTTGAGTGCCATACCAGGTCCATTTAGCCACAACCTTGTCGCCATCGGCCAACAGGGAGGATATTTTCCATTGTATATCCGGGAAGGCGGCGATAAGCGGGGCGGTAGGTGCAGTAAAACCAGCGATCCCTTTACTTCCCTCGGGCCCGGTGTATTTTTCCGATACAATCAGGGACAATGCGCTCATATCTCTCTTATTCATTACATTTTCATACAAGTGCTGAATAATTGCTTTGTTCTTTTCCATAATTTCCTTTTGTTGATGAATACTTTTTTCCTGTGAAAATGATAGTACCGGCAGCAACAATGCTATGGCCAGGTATATCGTGATATAAACTGATTTCATTGTTTTCTTTTTACAAAAGTATTTCACCTCCCAGCCCCCGGATTGTAAAAAATCATTGATCTGTTCCGCCGCTTATACTTATCACCTTTTACTTTTTGCCCGTTTTTTTTATCTTGGCCCCCAGCTCTTATCATTAAAAACCCACGTCTTTGAAATTTCTGATTAATTTTTTCCTGGTAAGTATTATCAGCATCAGCATTCATGCGCAGGCGGTACTTACAGGCACAGTGAACAATACATCCAATACGCCCGTTGCTTATGCTATTGTACGGCTTCAACGGCTACCCGGCCATCCGCAACAGGTGTTACAAACAGACAGTACCGGCAGCTTCCGTTTTGCAGAACTGCCAACAGGGGCTTATGTACTGAATGCCGCTGCAACCGGTTACCAAACGGCTGCGCTGCATATCAATATTGAGCGCGATACCGTAGTGAGCATTCTCCTGCAACCTTCCACTACCCGGCTGGGCGAGGTGACGGTCACTGCAGGCAAACCCGCTATTGAAAACGATCCTGATAAACTGGTGTACAATGTGGCTTCCAACATTACCGCCACCGGCAGCAACGTGCTGGAAGCCATTGCCAAAGTGCCGGGTATAAAGGTGAACGACAATGAGATCAGCATTACCGGCAAAGGAGCCGTAAAAGTGTTGATAAACGACCGCCTGGTACAACTGGCCGGTATAGACCTGGTACGTTATTTAAAATCGATGTCTGCCAGCCAGATCTCGAAAATTGAACTGATCAAAAACCCTTCCGCCCAATATGATGCAGAGGGTAATGCGGGACTGATCAACATCACTACCCGGCAGCGCAAAAAGGAAGGCTATTCCGGCACCGTACAGGCCAATGCCAAAGGCTGGCTGCACAACCCCGCCGTAGTATATGGCACCCGCAACTACGAAGCCCTGAATGCCAGCGCCACGCTTAATTATAACGCGGAGCGGTGGTCGGCCTACGGGAGCATCAACCTCGACCAGGATCAGCACCTGGAAGGCTTCCGGACCACTATTTGGTATCCGAAGCAAACCTGGATACAATCGGACACGGGGAAATATACTTACCTCAATGCCAATATCATCGCCGGCGCCGACTATAAAATCAGCAGGAACACATCCATCGGCTTTAATTACCAGGGCGGTAAAAACATGTATGATGGCGGCGACTATGTAAATAACCCCGTTTTCGATAACGCTACGGGGAAACAGGATTCTATCATGAAAACGCGCGCCACCTACCACCCTATTGCAGATAATCATTCCATCAACCTGCATTCTGCTATCAACTTTGATACTACCGGCCGCAGGCTGTTGCTGAATGCGGATTATTTCAGTTACTACCGCACAGACAGGTCGGATTTTGAAAGCAATAACTACCTGGGTGAAGATATTACCCATCCTTCCGGCACTACCCGTTATTACGACGATAACAAGCAGCGCATTCATATTTACACGCTCAAAGCAGATATGGAACTGCCCACCCGTTTTGCGAAATTCATGTTGGGCGGAAAGCTGAGTTTTATTGATACCTACAGCAATGCTTTTTATTACAAAAAGAATGCTGCCGGCGAACTGGAATATGATACAAATCTCAGTAATGAATTTGATTATAAGGAGAACACACAGGCGCTGTACATCAGCATGAATAAGGAACAGGGCAGCTGGAAATATGAAGCAGGGCTGAGAGGGGAACTAACGCAAACAACAGGTTATTCCTATACGCTCGATCAGCGTACGCAGCGTAAATACCTGCGGCTATTCCCGTCGCTGTCGGTATCATGGCAGGCAAACGCGGACAACAGCCTGGCCTTCGCCCTGGGGCGGCGTATCAACCGTCCTTCGTTCTGGAACCTGAACCCTTTCAAATCGTTGTACACCGCGTATAGCTATGGGGAAGGCAACCCGTCTTTAAACCCGGAATACAACACCAATATTGAGTTGTCGCATACTTTCAGGAACAGGTTTACATCTTCCTTATTTTTTAATAAAACAGATGATGGATTTAACAATGTTACTCTCGCCAGCGCAGATACCAATCTCGTATATACGATACCGTTAAACTTTATCCGGACGTACCGGTATGGTATTTCAGAGAATGTATCATTTACTGTTTTTAACTGGCTCGATAATAATAACCAGGTAACTTTCTATCATACAGATGCGCAGTCGGCCATTCCGCAGGTGAGCAGTATCAGTGGTTGGGGACTGTACCTGGCTACCAATAACAATATCTATTTCAACCGTGATAAAACTTTTGCAGCTGC
This sequence comes from Chitinophaga sp., assembly GCA_039593235.1. Taxonomy (GTDB): domain Bacteria; phylum Bacteroidota; class Bacteroidia; order Chitinophagales; family Chitinophagaceae; genus Chitinophaga. The sequence continues at coordinate 6,109 of JBCNPS010000246.1, forward strand.
TGTAAACTGCTGGTACCAGTTCCCTGAAATAAACCATATCGGCAGGTCCGATGCTTATTTCAAGCTGGATATAGGACTGAAGGCGTCGGTCATGAAAAAGAAAGTGGACATTGCCCTTACCATGAATGATATTTGCATGAGCAGCGCTGTAACCATCAACTCCACTATCAACGGGGCGCGGCAGCAGCTGAGCAATTTCCAGTTGAACCGGTACCTGCTGCTGGGCATCAGCTACCGGTTTGGCGGCAAGGCTGCCTCAACGCCTTCCGGCGATACCGGCAACCAGGAAGAAAGAGGACGTGTTCATTAACCCGTTTATGGAATCCGGAATTTTTATGCATCCCTTTTCTGCATAAATTCCAAACCTATATGACACGTTACTTTTTTATTGCCCTGTTATGCTTTTCTGTACTGGCTGTACATAGCGCCCGCGCCTGTGTTTGCGCCCCATTGCCTCCGCTTGATAAGTTATCCCAGCTGGAGGAATATAGTTTTATTGCGTTGGTAGTGATCACCGATGATGGTGATGTGGAAACGGATCAATACAAGGAATCAGGCATCCTGAAATTCAATATTCTGCGGCAGTTCAAAGGCGAGCCTGCGGCCTGGATCACAGAACATGCCAAAAACAGCAGCTGCGACCTGGGAATTTCCGCAGGTGAAGAATGGCTGCTTTTTGGTAGTTTAGCCGACGGAAAGCTGCATATCCAGGCCTGCGACAGGAATGTGAAGTACCGGAATAAAAGATCAGGAATACATGATGAAAATGGCAATATTAAATGGGACAATCCATCACCAACTAGATAAGTTAACATCTAAATTAACTTATTACCAACACATTAAAATGGAAATTTTCGGCTTCATGAAAGATAAAATCCTATATTAGAAGCTTGAAAAAAGCTGTATGCAGGCTTTTTTGGTATTAACCCTTAACAAATAACAAAAAGATTAAACGGGAGCATCTGAATATTACTTATATTAATGTTATTAGCCCGGACAGTATGCTGCTAAAGGGAACCGGCCAACCGGTGTGACGTAAAAGCTAAAAAGTACATGAACATATACCAACATTATTCTTTTGATCTATGGTTAACTTTAATAAAATCGAATCCTTCATTTAAACAGGAAAGGACCCGGTTTTTTTACAACCATTTCAATCAACACCAAAAAACGCTGGAAGAGGTAGGCCGTATATTCCGCAAAGTGGACTTATTATGCAATGCCATCAATGAAAAAACGGGCGGCAATATTGATGCGGAAGAAATGTACCTCATGGTGATCAGTGAAATGAATGATTACAGTAACGCTTTCAGGAACATAGATCTGGCGGCCCTTTACAAGGAAATGGACGCATTGGTGCTTAAATACCTCCCGGTTATTTATTGTTCAGAAACCGTAAGAACATTACGCAGGATAAAGGAATCGCCCAACCGCACCATCAGTTTGCTCAGCAATACCGCCTTTATAAAAGGCAGTACGTTGAGACGGGTGTTGCAGGAGCTGGAACTGGAAAGGTATTTCGATTTCCAGCTGTATTCAGATGAAACCGGCATGTCGAAGCCCAACCAGAAAATGTTCCGGCTGATGCTGGACAATGTGGCTGCGGTAAGAAAGGATCCGGCGCTCCCGCTCAGTAACATCATACATATTGGCGATAATATAAAAGCAGATATCGATGGCGCAGAAGTGGCAGGCATTCGTACTTTACTGGTCAACTCCAATAATCAATGTATTTCAAGCTTACTTAACTGATGACGACAACCTATTCACTTCATAAGATCACCAACGCGGAGTTTTTTGGGTTTTCGCCCGATGACTACAGCCGTTTTAAATTCGGGGACGATGCCATTGCTGCGAAATTCGGCACGGGCCTGGCAGACGGGTTTATTGAGCATCACCTGAAAGGAAAGGAAGTGCCGCAGTTGGTAGTAGTATCCAGCCCCTACTCCTTTATTCCAACGGCTACCTTTGCCATGAAAAACTATTTTGTTTTTCAGCTGAACAGGTGGCTGGCGGCGCATGGGCACCCCGTGTTACAGGAAACCAAAGTACACCGTACCATCACCTACAAGGAGGATTACGGCGAACTGGACGCCGAACAACGGCTAAAGCTGATCGGCAACGACAGCTTTCATATCGACCGGCATTTCCTGATGGGGAAAAAAGTGATCTTCCTGGATGATATCCGGATCACCGGCGGCCATGAAAGGATGATCCTGAAAATGGTGGATGCCTACGACCTTTCCAATGATATATACCTGCTGTATTATGCGGAGCTGCAGAATAAAAGCATTCATCCCAACATTGAAAATTACCTGAACTATCATTATGTGAAGTCCATTTTTCACCTGGAAAATATCATCCAGGGCGAACATTTCTTCATAAACACAAGGATCGTAAAGTATATCCTGAACTATGATTTCGATTCATTTTGTATTTTCCTGCAAAATCAACCGGATAAATTCATAAATCTTTTGTATAATATGGCCCTGGGAAATGGCTATCATACGATAGAAGTTTACCAGAAAAATCTGAATTTCATCAAAAATTACTTATTTAACAGAAAACATAAAAGCATACAACATGGCAATTAATTTGCAAAAAGGTCAGCGGCAAACGATTAATGCGCCCAAATTCGTAATTGGCCTCGGATGGGACGCAAATGCTTCTTCTACTGGTACCAGCTTCGATCTGGATGCTTCCCTGTTTGTAATGGGAGACAATAAGAAGATATTATCTGATCAGCACTTTGTTTTTTACAATAACCTGGTAACGCCCGACGGCAGCGTAGAGCATACCGGCGATAACCTTACCGGCGAAGGCACAGGCGATGATGAGCAGATTAAAATTGACCTGTCTAAAGCAGATGCCAAAATTACCGAAATATGCATAGTGGTTACCATTCATGACGCGGAAGCCCGCAGGCAGAACTTCGGCCAGGTAAGAAATTCCTTTGTACGTATCTTTGACCCGGTTACCAACGAAGTACTGCTGAAATATGAACTGGAAGAAGATTTTTCCATTGAAACAGCAGTAGAATTTGGAAGGATCTACAAACGTAACGACGAATGGAAATTTGAAGCAGTAGGCGTTGGCATGAAAGGCGGCCTGCAGGACTACCTGAACAAATACAACTAATCCATACCACTATATCTAAAAATATAAGATCAATATGGCAATCAATCTTCAAAAAGGTCAGCGTATAAATCTCGAAAAAAGCAACGGCGCCAAACTCCAGAATATCTGTGTGGGTATCAACTGGGGCGCTATTGAAAAGAAGGGCCTGTTTGGCCTTTCCAAAACCAAGGAAGCCGTAGACCTGGACGGCAGCTGCGCCATGTTCACAGAGCAAAAGCAACTGCAGGAAGTGGTGTACTTCGGTAACCTGAGATCGAAAGACAACGCCGTAAAACACAGCGGCGACGACCTTACCGGTGACCTGAACGGTAACGATGGCCTGGATAACGAGGTGATCACACTGGATTTTTCCCGGCTGGATCCAAATACCAATTACGTGGCATTTGTGCTGAACAGCTTCCGCGGACACGATTTCGGTACCATCCCCTTTGCTTCTATCCGCATTTACGAAGGCACGCCTTCCCGCGTGAATGAAATATTTGCCACCTACGATATTGCCAGCGGCACCGGCTTTGCAGGACATGTATCCATGGTGATGGGCGTGTTTTACAAGAAGAACGGGGAATGGAAATTCAACGCGATCGGCGAACCTACAAAAGATAAAAAATTGCAGGAAACCGTGAATACCGTTGCGCAGAATTACCTGTAAATCTTACTTTTGATACCTGGTATAAAGAAAATATCAATTTATAATCAGATACCTTATGGAAGCAAACCCAAATATTACCGATCAAACTCTTCCCGCAGTGCGTCTCGACAAAGAAGGCAACGTGGATCTGTCTGTCATAACGCCGGATGATGCGAAGAAATACGGTGAAATAAATAAATCGCTGGTTACCACCGATGTTAATTC
>JBCNPS010000247.1:0-10094 GCA_039593235.1 Chitinophaga sp.
CCATTTACCCGATGGTTCCCGGCCATGAAATTGTGGGGCGTATCACCAAAGTAGGCGATCATGTAACAAAATTTAAAGTGGGTGACCTGGCGGGGATCGGTTGTTTTGTAGACTCCTGCCGGGTTTGCGATCCCTGCAAGGCCGGGGAAGAACAGTACTGCATCACCGGCGGCGCCAGCACTTACAACGGTTATGAAATGGACCGGAAAACGCCCACCTATGGCGGTTATTCCACTCATATTGTAACAGATGAAAAATATACCCTGAAAGTTTCCGATAAACTGCCCCTGGAAGGCGTTGCGCCGCTGTTATGCGCCGGCATCACTACTTATTCCCCGCTCCGTCACTGGAAAGTAGGCAAGGGCCACAAAGTAGGCGTGGTTGGTTTGGGAGGCCTGGGGCATATGGCGGTTAAACTGGCCGCCTCCATGGGCGCAGAAGTAACCATGCTGAGCACTTCCCCTTCCAAAGAAGCGGATGCCCGCCGCTTAGGCGCGCATCATTTTGCATTGATGAAGGATAAGGAGCAGGTAAAACAGCTTCGCAACAAGTTCGATTTTATCATCAATACCATTTACGGCCCGCACGATTACACCACTTACCTGAACCTGCTGAACCTGGATGGGGTGATGATTTGCCTCGGCGTACCCCCCGAGCCCTCCGTGGTACCGGCTTTCAACCTGATCATGGGCCGCAGGAGCATTGCCGGATCACTGATCGGCGGTATCCGTGAAACCCAGGAGATGCTGGATTATTGCGCGGAAAATAATATTACCAGCGATGTGGAAGTAATTAATATTAAAGATATCAATACCGCTTACGAACGGATGCTGAAAGGCGATGTGAAGTACCGGTTTGTAATTGATATTGCCAGCCTGAAATAGGTCAGGCCATCAAACTTTATTGGGGCTGACTAAAAAGGGGACCTCCTCTCGGGTAGGTGATGGAAACAAAATCAAGTTTACACGATTCTCAGCGTCTTCATTTTACTTTTTAGTCAGCCCCATTTTGTTATCCGCTTGTTAAGCAGGGGTTGTTATGGGGTTTTGTTGATATCTTTAATAAACATATCCCTAAAAGCCACGTCATGTCGAGTACTACCTCAAAACACCACAGGTACCGGCGCCTGCTCGTAATAATAATAAGCATGGCTGTTGCAGCCATTGCCGGAGCACTCTTATATCTTTTTCCCAACAAGCACAAAGAAATTTTACCGGATGTAGCTGCCAATATATACCTGGCCTCCACACCGGAAGATACCAGTATAGGAAAATGTGCACGCTATCCCATATCAGCCATGGAACTGCAAAGGCTATACCTTGGGAATAACCCGGAGGCAGGGCAGAAATACACAGACGAAACAGTGTATGTAAGCGGCAAATACATTGGCACCGGCATTAATTCAATGGGCACTGCTTATATGCTGCTTAAAAGCACCGATAGGTTCCATGCCATTAAATGTTACCTGCGCAGCAAGGAAGATATTAATATAGTGAAAGGCAGGCCAGTATTGCTGAAAGGCTATTGCAGGGGGCAGATCTGGGATCTCAAGATCGAGGAATGTGAATTATTGGATCAACCGGTGGTAACATTAGGTAAAAAGTAAAACGGGCAATTGTTTCAGGAAAAGAAACAGCCGCCCGTTTTTTATCATACAAGATAACCGAACAAACTATCGTCTTTATTCAGCTCGGTGATCTGGAAATTATACTTTTTGCAATTGGCAATCAGTTTATCGTAATCCTCGCGGCGCCTCAGTTCCACGCCCACCAATGCGGGCCCTATTTCCTTATTGTGCTTCTGGATATATTCAAACCTGGTGATGTCATCATCCGGGCCCAGTATGTGGTTCACAAATTCTTTCAGCGCGCCCGGGCGCTGTGCAAAACGGACAATAAAGTAATGCTTCAGTCCTTCATACAGGAGGGAACGTTCCTTTATTTCCTGCATACGGTCAATGTCGTTGTTACTACCGCTTACAACGCACACTACTTTTTTCCCCCGGATGGCTTCCGCATAATCGTCAAGTGCGGCGATAGACAGCGCCCCTGCCGGCTCTACCACGATAGCGTCTTCATTATATAACCGGAGAATGGTGGAGCATACTTTTCCTTCGGGTACCAGGTGCATTTTATGCAGCACATCTTTACATATCTCATAATTGAGGGCGCCTACTCTTTTCACCGCAGCGCCGTCTACAAAGCGTTCTATTTCGTCGAGGGTAACGGGGCCGCCGTTTTCCAGTGCACGAAGCATGGAGGGTGCGCCTTCCGGTTCCACGCCAATGATACGGGTATTGGGACTGTATGTTTTAAAGTAAGTGCCAAGGCCAGCTACGAGGCCGCCACCGCCAACAGGCACAAAAAGAAAATCGATGGCCGGCTGGTCTTCCAGGATCTCTACAGCTACGGTGCCTTGTCCTTCAATTATTTTTGCATTATCGAACGGTGGGATAAAGGTCATGCCGCTGGTTTTTGTAAATGCCTGGGCTTCTGCGGAGCAATCATCGAAAGTATCTCCTACAAGACGGATCTCTATATGATCACCGCCAAACATATTCACCTGGTTAACTTTTTGCTTTGGTGTAATTACAGGCATAAACACCACTCCCTTTATGTTCATGGCTTTACAGGCATAGGCGAAGCCCTGGGCGTGGTTTCCGGCGCTGGCGCAGGTAACGCCTTTCGCCAGCAGTTCAGCAGGCAGGCTACTGATCAGGTTATAGGCGCCGCGCAATTTATAGGAGCGTACAATCTGCATATCTTCTCTTTTCAGGTATACATCACAATGATAACGCCGGGAGAGATTGGCGCTATACATCAGCGGAGTGCGGGTTACAATTGGCTTCAGTTTCACCGCCGCATCCAGGATATTCAGGGAACTGACACTACTCATTACTTCAGACATAAAATGTAATTAATACAAAAGGCAAAGCACCTTCGAATTATCGAAATCATGGAACCTGTATTCAGTAAAGGAAAGCAATATCCTTCCGTACTAAATACGAGCGCCAATAATTTCAATAATTCGAAAATGCTTTGCCATTGTAATTTATAATATAGCTATTACGCGTTGTTAGGGCGCAGCTTACGTACAGCCGCACCTGCCTGCCACATTTCGCTTTCGCGGAGTTCTTTCAGTTCTTCGTTCAGTTTCTCGCGGTAGTCCGGAGTGCTGTTGGAAGCAATAGAACGGGCGGCTTCTTTACCTGCTGCAACGCTGGCATACAGTTCATCAAATACAGGCTGGGTAGCTGTTTTGAATTTCTTCCACCAGTCGAGCGCACCACGCTGTGCAGTAGTAGAGCAGTTAGCATACATCCAGTCCATACCGTTTTCTGCTACCAGTGGCATCAGTGACTGGGTGAGTTCTTCTACTGTTTCGTTGAATGCTTCAGAAGGGGAGTGACCATTCTTGCGCAGTGTTTCGTATTGAGCAGCGAAGATACCCTGGATACAACCCATGAGGGAACCGCGTTCGCCGGTCAGATCGGAGTATACTTCTTTCTTGAAATCTGTTTCAAACAGGTAGCCGGAACCAACGCCGATACCCAGTGCTACTACGCGTTCTTTAGCGCGGCCGGTAGCATCCTGGAAAATAGCGAAGCTGGAGTTCAGACCCTGACCAGCCAGGAACAGGCGACGCAGGGAAGTACCGGAACCTTTGGGAGCTACCAGGATCACGTCTACATCAGCCGGAGGAATGATACCAGTTTGTTCTTTATAGGTAATACCGAAACCGTGGGAGAAGTACAGCGCCTTACCAGGAGTCAGGTGTTGCTTTAAAGTAGGCCACAGGGTGATCTGTCCGGCATCAGACAGCAGGAACTGGATAATAGTACCTTTCTGTGCTGCTTCTTCGATATCGAATAAAGTTTCACCAGGAACCCAGCCATCAGCTACTGCTTTATCCCAGGTTTTGGAATTTTTACGTTGACCTACAATAACATTAAAGCCATTGTCTTTCAGGTTCAGTGCCTGGCCAGGACCTTGTACGCCATAACCAATAACTGCAATCACTTCGTTCTTCAGCACTTCCCTTGCTTTTTCCATAGGGAATTCTTCTCTGGTTACTACTTGTTCGAGTACACCTCCAAAATTGATGGTTGCCATGTGTTGTTTTTTTAGCTTTTAGCTACTAGCTGTTAGCTATTAGCTGAGATGTGATTTGAATGAATGAATAATGATTAAGATGTCAGCTGCCGGTTTCCGGCCGGCAGCCAGTTATTTGCGGGAAGCCGGGGCTAAATGCCGGGAGCTTCCTGTGTGTGCAATTCTTTCAGATGCTCGTGAAAACGGCGGCTCCATTTCACAATGGCTACCCTGCCACTCTTCGTATACTCTATCAGGCCATATGGCTCCAGTTTCTTGATAAAGTCTGTCAGCTCCTGCTGGTGGCCGGTTTTCTCGATCACAAAATAATCCGCGGTGATCGTCAGGATACGCGCATTGTTTTCACGTATCAGTCTTTCGATATCACCTGTATGTAACGACCTGGTAGAGATCTTGTACAGCGCCAGTTCCTGGTATACCACCTCATCTTCTTCATGCACAAAAGCACGGTGAATTTCAATCAGTCTTTCTATCTGTCCTACTACCTTATCCAGCTTCTCACGTGTAGACATCACCGTTATTACAAACTTATACACACCGGGTATTTCAGTTTCGGCGGTGGTTAAGCTGGTGATATTGATGCCCCTGCGGGTAAATATGATGGTGATACGGTTGGTTATACCTATACGATCTTCCGTATATACCGTTACTGTATATTCTTTTTGCATATACCTGTTGTGAATTACAAATGATCAATATGAATCCTCCGGGTGCTGCTACTCCAGCCGGATGCTGGTAATGGGAGCGCCTGCGGCCACCATAGGGAATACGTTATCTTCTTTTTCCACTACTACTTCCAGCAGATAAGCGCCCTTGTGCGCCAGCATTTCATCAATAGCGGCGGATATATCTTCCCTTGCTGTTACTTTTTTACCAGGGATATAAAATCCTTTGGCAATTTGTACGAAGTCGGGATTGACCATTTCAGTGGAGGAATAGCGCCTGTCGAAAAACAGCTGCTGCCATTGTCTTACCATGCCCAGGAAATTATTGTTCAGGATCACTATTTTCACGCCGATCTGCGACTGGTGAATAGTGCCCAGTTCCTGGAGCGTCATCTGGAAGCAACCATCGCCGATGATAGCTACTACTTCTTTTTCGGGCGTACCGGTTTTGGCGCCCATAGCTGCCGGCAGCGAAAAGCCCATGGTACCCATTCCACCGGAGGTGACATTGGTATTGGGATTTTTGAACCGATAATAGCGGGAAGCCACCATCTGGTGCTGTCCAACATCTGTTACCAGTACTGCTTCGCCCTTGGTTTTTTCTGAGATCAGGCGGATCACTTCCGCCATTTTCAGCTCACCTGCCTGCGGATACAGTTCTGCATGCTGTACTTTATCGTATTCTTTTTTATCTGCGGCGCGAAACTCTTCCAGCCAGGCTGCATGTTCAGCAGGATTTACCTGTTTGAGCAATGCTGCCAGGGCCGGCTTTGCATCTGCGTGAACGGCTACATCAGCTTTAACGATCTTGTTGATCTCTGCTGCATCGATCTCGATGTGTATCACTTTGGCGTTGGGAACATAGGTACCTACGTCGCCGGTTACACGATCGTCAAAGCGCATACCTACTGCAATTACCACATCGGCTTCACCGGTAAGCATATTGGGGCCATAGTTACCATGCATACCCAGCATACCTACGTACAACGGATGGTCTACCGGTACGGCCGACAGGCCCAGCAAAGTAGATCCCACGGGGATCTGCGCTCTTTCCGCCAGTGCGATCAGTTCCTGTTCAGCGCCTGATAACAGTACGCCATGACCACAAAGGATAAATGGCTTCTTAGCCCCATTGATCAGTGCTGCAGCTGCTGCTACCGCGTCCTGGTTTAATTCAGGAACAGGGCGGTAACTGCGGATATATTCACATTTTTTGTACTCGTATTCAAATTCCCCGAACTGTGCGTTTTTGGTGATATCCACCAGTACAGGGCCTGGACGGCCGCTGCGGGCAATGTAAAATGCTTTGGCGATAGCGCCCGGGATATCTTCCGGACGGGTTACCTGTATATTCCACTTGGTGATAGGCATGGTGATGCCGATCACGTCTGTTTCCTGGAATGCATCGGTACCTAAGAGGGCGGCGGCTACCTGGCCGGTAATGCATACCATGGGGGTACTGTCCATATAAGCGTCGGCCAGCCCTGTTACCAGGTTGGTGGCGCCCGGACCGGAAGTAGCAAATGCTACGCCCACCCTGCCGGAGCTACGTGCATAACCTTGTGCAGCATGTGTGGCGCCCTGTTCGTGCCGGACGAGAATGTGATGAACCTGATCCTGGAAATCATAGAGGGCATCATAAATAGGCATGATCGCCCCACCCGGATAACCGAAAATAGTATCCACTCCTTCTTCGATCAGGGAACGGATCACAGCTTCGGAGCCTGTAATTACAGGCTTTACAGCTAACTGCTTATCTGCTATCTCAGGCTTCATCGGTAACACATCCTTCTGTTGCATTTTTTACAAGTTTTGCGTACTTAAATAAGATTCCATTGGTTACTTTCAATGCAGGTTGCTTCCAGGCGGCCCTTCTTGCGGCCAGTTCTTCGTCGCTGATCTCTACATTGATGAAGTTCTTCGTTGCGTCTATTTCGATGATATCGTTGTCTTTTACGAGTGCAATATTTCCCCCTTCAAACGCTTCGGGGGTAATATGGCCTACCACAAATCCGTGGGTACCACCGGAGAAACGGCCATCGGTGATAAGGGCTACGCTTTTGCCAAGTCCCACACCCATAATGGCGCTGGTAGGCTTCAGCATTTCCGGCATACCGGGAGCGCCTTTCGGGCCTACCTGGCGGATGACGACCACATCTCCCTCTTTCACTTTACCGGAAGTAATACCTGCAATCAGTTCAAATTCGCCGTCGAATACACGGGCAGGTCCTTTGAACCGTTCGCCTTCCTTACCGGTGATCTTGGCTACAGAACCTTCTGTAGCAAGGTTTCCGTAAAGGATCTGGATATGAGCAGTTGGTTTCAGCGGCTTTTCCAGCGGCACAATGATATCCTGTGTGCTGAAATCTATGTCGGCCACGTTTTCCAGGTTCTCTGCTATTGTTTTACCGGTAACGGTCATACAGTTACCGTGGATAAATCCTTTCTTCAGGAGATATTTCATTACCAGCGGAACACCACCAATGTTGTGGAGGTCTTCCATCAGGTACTTACCACTTGGTTTCAGATCGGCGATCAGCGGTGTTTTGTCGCTGATACGCTGAAAATCTTCCAGTTTGATATTGATGCCTACTGATTTTGCGATGGCAATGAAATGCAGTACGGCATTGGTGCTGCCGCCCAGGGCCATGATGATGGTGAGCGCGTTTTCAAACGCCTCTTTCGTCATGATGTCGCGGGGTTTAATATCTTTTTCAAGGAGCAGGCGGATGTATTTACCGGCAGCGATACATTCATCTTTTTTATCCTGGCTCAATGCGGGGTTGGATGAGCTGTACGGGAGGCTCATACCCAGTGCTTCAATAGCGGAAGACATGGTATTGGCCGTGTACATACCGCCACAGGCGCCGGCGCCGGGGCAGGAATTTTGTACAATGCCTTTGAAATCGCCTTCATCCAGCTTGCCGGCCATTTTCTGACCTAATGCTTCAAATGCGGAGATGATATTGAGATCCTGGCCTTTATATTTTCCGGGGGCGATAGTACCGCCGTAAACCATGATAGAAGGGCGATTGAGGCGACCCATAGCCATCAGGGAACCAGGCATGTTCTTATCGCAACCGGGAACGGTGATCAGTGCATCATAATACTGCGCTCCTGCAACGGTTTCAATGGAATCTGCAATCAGATCACGGCTAACGAGAGAGTAGCGCATTCCCGGCGTACCATTGCTCATGCCATCGCTGACGCCAATAGTATGGAAAATGAGTCCGACCAGGTCATTTGCCCAGACGCCTTTTTTCACGTCCTGTGCCAGATCATTCAGGTGCATATTGCAGGTGTTGCCATCGTAGCCCATGCTAACGATACCTACCTGTGCTTTTTTCAGATCTTCCTCTGTTAAACCAATTCCATACAATTGTGCCTGCGCAGCTGGCTGCGTAGGGTCCTGGGTGATCGTTTTGCTGTATTTATTTAATTCCATTGCTTTTTGTTATTACCCCGATTACAGGTGTTTATAGGTGCCCTATTTTAAAAACTCTGCACAAATTACCCGGTAGCGTCGTCAAATTCAAACCAACTTATTCCGATTTACCGGTCTTCAAATCTGTCTTTTTAACTCCAAAACCCTTTACTGTAAAGGATTGTAAGTTTTTCGATTTACAACCTTCAAAGGGCTTTAACTGTCAGCTGTTAGCATTTTAGCGGATGCTAACAGCTAACAGCCAACGGTTATGCTAATTGCGCTTCGCGTTGAAATGTTTTTTCCAGCACTTTCGCTTTATAAGCCTGTTGGAGCAATTTTCCGAGCGACTGTGCCCATGGTTTGCTGAAAGACTGGCCGTCCAGGGAGTCGAGACCGATGACCTCCGCTGCAGTACCGCAGAAGAAAGCACATTCAGCTTCTTTTAATTCCGGGATGGTAAATAATTTTTCTTCCAGTGGGATATTCAGTTCCTGGCAAAGTTCGATAACAGTGGCGCGGGTGATGCCTGGGAGGATGTTACCGGGAGGGGGAGTGTATATTTTGCCGTCTTTTTCAAAGAAGATGTTAGCACCGGGGCCTTCTGCAACGTAACCATTCATATCCAGCAGCAGCGCTTCATCGTAGCCTTTTTCTTTTGCTTCCTGCGAGGCCAGTATCGAGTTTACATAAAGACCGGCGGATTTGGATTCTATTTTAAAGGCTTTCGGATTCGGTCGCTCGTAGGAGGAGGTCATTACACGCAGCAGCTTTTCTCCGAGGTATGCTCCCCATTCCCACGCGCAGATCAGGATGTGCGATTCCGCGGCGGCTTTCAGCGTCATATTGGGCGGACAGAAAACCAGGGGTCGGATGTAGGCTTCTTCCATGTTATTCATCTCCAGCACTTTATAACAAGCGGCGATCAGCTCTTCGTTATCAAATTTGTAGGGGATGTGGATCAGCTCGCAGGAGCGCTTCAAACGGTCGAAGTGTTCTTTTGCTTTAAAGATCTTCACTTCGCCGCTTGCGGTTTTGTAGGCGCGGATGCCTTCAAAAACAGCATAGCCGTAGTGGAGCGACTGGCCATACAGGTCAGTTGTAGCAGCATTTGCTTTGGTGTACTCACCGTTGATGTAAAGAATGGTGTTGTCGTTGTAATAGCTATACATAAAATTGAAATTATACCAGGAATATACAGTCCAAAAAAAAGCCTCCCTCTTTGCGGAGGAAGGCGTTATATTTTGTGATTATATGCACGTTTACCTATCCTCCATACTGGTGGCTAATAATGACAACGACGATAATCACGACCTTCGTGATAGCCCAGTTGAGCTGAGGTACGATGTGATTAAGTTTTATATTGTCTTTATTTACCCACATGGAGGCGCTTGTTTTCTTTAGCGTTTCTACAAAAGTATTTGCGAAAAAAATAAAAAACAATAACATCCCCAATATTTAGTAAAAAATCAATCACATTAATTGTTTTTGAAAATATTTAAAAAAACAAACGTATTGCTGCGTATTTTCTAAACAAATCGTATGATCCTTATAAATTAATCTACCGGTTTTGTGTACAAAAGACGCGTTAGCGGAGGTTGTCTGACTCTGGATTACGCTGATTATACTGATTAGCCTGAATTTTTCTTTTGGATTTTAAAGGATTTGGGGAGACAGAAGCGAATATACCGGCTCTTATCTCCCAAAATCCTCTAAAATCTTTAAATCAAAAAAATAAAATCCGGCTAATCAGTATAATCAGCGTAATCCGGAGTCAGACAAAATCCGCAAAAAAAATCCCGGTGCAGGAAGCACCGGGACCAAAATGATTTCATTTCATTACTGTTCACGTTCTAAAAAATGATTTCATTTACTGTGCACTACTGTTCGCTT
>JBCNPS010000248.1:0-10073 GCA_039593235.1 Chitinophaga sp.
TGTGAAAGACCAGTGGAAGTAACACGGAAAGTTACCTTTCCGTTTTCCAGGATCACGGGATAATGAAATACCTCCCGGTTTCGGTGCCAGGCCACCGAAACATTCATTACTTCCTTTACCGGGCATTGCAGGTGAAAATGCCCGTTGCGCACCGTATCCGTAGCCAGGGTTTCATTGTCGCCATAAGGATCGCGCACCAGTTTTATTTCCAACCCTTCCGCCTCTTTCAGTTCACCGCCCAGGTTGAACACCGGCGGTTTGCTTCCGTACTTAAAAGCAAAGAGGAAGGCGGCCAGCGCCGTGATAAGGATCATGGGCTGGTACTTTTTGTTGCGTATGTAGATCATGTTATCTTGGGTTTTGTATGATTTCCGGGTTTAGTGCAATATATTTTCTGCCAATGGGCAATGTGCTCCTGTTACTATTGGGCGTTACGGTGAATGTGCCGTCGCTGAGTGTATGCGTTACTGTTATACCGGCATTATCTACCGTATTATACCTCCGTATATCGAACCAGCGGCTGCCACGGAAAGCCATTTCCCTTCTGCGTTCCGCTTTCACCACAGTAAGCGCTTCCACCGGACTGCCGGCGCTGAGTGTATAATTGCTGCCTGTTTTATAACGCATGCTCCGCAACAGGTTGACATCGGCCATGGCGTTGTCTGCATTGCCCAGCCTGGCGCTGCTTTCCGCACGGATCAGGTACGTTTCGGGAACAGAGGGACCTTTGGCGGGTTGCCGCCCCGCCCATTCGTTACTGAAGCGGCCAAAGTTGAGTCCGAAAGCGGCATCATTAAAGAAATAAGTGCCGTAACGCAAATCATTGGCGGCATCATACATCTCCAGCAAATTGGTGGAAGCATAACAAACAGGGCTGAGCATAGGACCTGTTTTTTCCATCAATGTTTCCTTGTTCTGGAAATTAGTGGGGTACTGCAATACATCCGGGTAAGCGGCATTTGGCGGCAGGGTGTTATAGTCCACCAATGCATGATAATACTTCAGCGACGAATCCGCATAGGCATATGCAGCGGCTGCATCATTTTTAAACAGCGCTGCTTTGGCCAGCAATGAAAATGCAGTGGGCTTTACCGGCCTGTTGGTGGCCGCGGGATCGGGCGTAGCGGGCAAACCGGGTATAGCGCTGTTCAGATCTTCCGAAATAAAATTATATACTTCGGCTACACTGGCCCGTGGTAACAACTCTTCAAAATCAAGTCCTTTTCGTATAGGCACACCCGGATCAGCCGCCGCAGTACCTGCAGTATATTGTTTGGCATACAGGTTCACCAGGATAAAATAAGCATAGGCGCGATGCACTTTTGCTTCCGCCATCAGCTGCCGTTTCTGCGCATCAGTACCGCCTTTGGAATCCATCACCTGTGCAATCACCAGGTTAGTGGTATACACCTGGTTGTACATCGCTTCCCAGTCCTTATCCGATTCGTAATCCAGGTAAATGTGCTCCGCAAAACGGAAGGCGTTCAATGCATTGGCATTGTAATAAGTTAAGGAAAAGGGATTGATGGACATGTCATCATCCAGCATCACATCCATGCCATAGGAAGAAAAAAACCCGTTCGACTTTTCAGTGGCAGACGTTGCGTCCAGCAACAACCGGTAGTCTGATGTTTTCTCCGGGATAAAGGCCCCTTTGGGTTTTATATCGAGATATTTCTTGCAGGAAACTGCAGTGGTCATAAACCATCCACACACCAGGAAATAGCATATCTTTCTCATCAGTCTGGTTTTTAGAAATTAGCCTTGATACTGAATGTAAATTCAGCGGGAGGCGCCAATAGAAAA
Source organism: Chitinophaga sp. (assembly GCA_039593235.1). Lineage (GTDB taxonomy): Bacteria > Bacteroidota > Bacteroidia > Chitinophagales > Chitinophagaceae > Chitinophaga. The sequence goes on from JBCNPS010000248.1 coordinate 1,807, forward strand.
TTACCTGTACTCAAATCGGTGGCATATTCCGGATCAATTCTCTGTTTATTGAACAGGTATACGCCGAGGTTCCGCGCCTGTAAACCAAGGTTGATGCGGTTGGCATACAGGCCGGCAGCCAGTTGTTTTGGTAACGTGTAGTTAAGCAACAACTCGTTAAAACGTATAGCCGATGCCGTGGCTACGTTAATATCCGCATTCCGTGTATAGCTGTCGTAAATATTTAAGCCTGTCTGACTGGCCGGCATGGCTGGTATATTGGTATGCAACTCATCACCGGGTTTCTGCCAGCGCTGGTCCCAGTCCTTATGCACCTGGGCAACATTTTCAAACAGCGGCGTGTATTGCAGCTGCGGAACGCGGAAGTGGCTGCCCATTTTATAAATAAACCCTGCGGTAAGCATCAATCCCTTATAGCCAACATCGAAGAACAATCCGCCGTAATGCGGCGGCACCGTAGTGCCCTGGTACACCAGCGCCGCGGTATTATTCATTTCTTTCGTATAGTCCGTTACGTTATTCTTCTCATCAAATACCTGCGGGGCGCCGGTGCTACTCAATCCTGCCCAGCGGTAGCTATACAGGTAGTTCAGCGGCAGGCCGGCCTGTGCCACCCCGGCGGTATAAGCGCCCACGGTTTGATTGGGAAAATCCACCTTTACTACTTTATTGGCATTGTAGCTATAGTTCAGCGTAGTGGTAAATGTTACGGCACGATTCACGATCAGCGCGGAAATGGTGGCATCCAGCCCTTTATTACGCATGCTGGCATAGTTTACATACGCGCTGTTAAAACCATAGGTGCCATTGATGATAGCATCGCCCAGCAGATCGGTACTGTAGCGGCGGTAGTATTCAATACTACCTTTAAGGCGATTGTTCTTTAATGCATAATCGATCCCAATATTGGTCACGGTAGTTTTCTCCCATCGCAGTAAAGGGTTGGCGGGATTGGAGATATAACCATAATTAAGATTGGTTTGCGGGTCTTTCGCCACCTTAGCAATGAGAAAGGGACTGGTGCTGCGATCCACGTTGCCGTTAATACCGTAAGTAGCCCGGAGGATCAGTGTACTGAACGGGCTGTTGTCCATAAAGTTTTCCTTATGCGCCTGCCAGCTTACACCAGACGACCATAACCATACATTGCGGTACTTGTCGCTGGAGCCGAACAGGTTGGTTTTATCGAGTCGTGCAGATGCGTTTACGGAATACTTATCATTGAAAGTATACCCCGCGTTGGAGTAGATGGACACGAAGCGGTTCCTTGTATCTGTAAATACAGATGCATCGCGGATATATACTTTACTACCCAGAATATTCGTATAGCCGTTAATGTAATCCAGGTTGGCAAACTGCAACGTTTCGGGATCGTAGCCATACTTTACCTGGCTGGAGGCATTGCCGCTCACTTCACGTATTTCCAGGCCGCCAATAGCTGTGAGTTGATGGAGCGGGCTTCCCAGGTCACCGTCAAATTTCAGCTGGCTGCGCAGCGTATGCGTTTGCAGCTTTGATTCCGCCAGGCTGTAAATACTTCCTTTGGGCAAGCCGCTTACGGGCATGCCATTTTTAATTATCGTGGAAAAGTTCACCTGGTTACGCACATCATACAGTTCTTCATTCTGCAGCACGGTATTGGTGCTGCCATAATTTTCATACTGGTAAGAAGTATTAAACGCAAAGCTTTTTGAAATGAGATAAGTAATACCGGCTATGGCGGTAATATTGCGGCTACGTGTCTGATCATCATGATTACGAAATTGCTGCACCAGGTTATAATCCCAGTTATAGGGATAGCCCGCTGCTACAAGAGCGTCTTTATCGGCCTGGTAAAATGTGCGCGGCTGCGGCAGGTAATTGCCGTTGGCATCCAGCAATTGCTGGTAGGGCAGCAGTTTGGACATATCATCGAGTGCAAGGCCGTTGTTGGCGCTGTTGATCATCACGAAGTTGATACCCATATCCAGGTGCAGTTGCTTCGTGATGGCGGCGGTTTGAAAAAGGTCGGCCGAGAAGCGTTCATCACCGGTCCTTTTCATATAGGACGGCGTGTTATCGTAGTTAAACGAAGCGCGGGTACTGCTCTTCTCTCCTTTTGCGCCGATGGAAATACCGTATTGCTGCCGCAGGACATTACGTATAAACAGGCGGTTAAAATCATCGTAAGCATTATACCGGCCCAGTGAATCAGCAATGTGGTCTGCATTCGCCGGGTTATTAAGATAAGCGTCTGCAACAGGAGTAAGCGCATTACGCGGCTTGCCGAAAAAAGTAGTGAGTTTATTATCTACCTTATATTTTTCAAAACCTATAAAGGAAGATGAAGAAGCAAGAGGTAGCTTCGACAGGTCGGGCTTTGCCGCAATGGACACAGAAGAATTAAAGCTCACATCGAGCGATTTGCGGGAAGCGGCGCCCCTTTTTGTTTGTATCACAATTACGCCGTTGGCCGCCCTTACACCCCAGATAGAAGCGGCGGATGCATCTTTCAATACGGTGATGCTTTCCACATCGTTGGGGTTGATGGTGTTCAGATCCCGCTCTACAGGGAAGCCGTCTATTACTATGAGCGGGGATGCATCAGCATGCAGGGTGCTTGTTCCGCGGATGGTCATGCTGCCGTTGGTATTGGTAAGCAGCCCCGGTACCTGGCCCTGCAAATAAGTTTGGATATTGAAGTTGCTTCTTTTATCAAGGCTTGCCTGGTTAATGACGCTGAAAGAACCTGCGGCGCGTTCACGGGGAAGGCGCTGGTATCCCGTATTCACCACGGTTATTTCCGTGAGCTTTGCTACCGACAATTTCAGCTGCAGGCTGCCCAGTTGTAACGCTTCGCTATTGCTTACTTCCACGGAAAGCGTAAAGCGCTCATATCCAACGGAAGTAATTTCCAGCATATAAGATCCGGGGGGAATATCCTTAAAACTAAAGCTACCGGTTTCGTCTGTAATGGCTCCCTTCCCCAGCGGCAGCAGTTTCACGGTAGCCTGTGGCAGTGGTTGGCCGGTATTATCCAATACTTTACCGGTTACTGCTTGTAAGGCAAAAGCGGTGGGCAAATGAAGCACGCCGGCGGTTGTCTTACGCCGCAGATAGATATTCTTATTCACCATTTCCCAGGTAAAGGGATGATCTTTAAAACAGCTGTCCAGCGCCACTTTCAGCGGTACATTATGCAACGATACGGTAATGGTGGCATCCCGTTGCAGCAGGGCATCATCATAAAAGAAAACATACCCGGTCTGTTTTTTTACCTCCTTGAACAATTGCCGGAATGGCGCTTTACGAAGGGAAAGGCTCACCTGTTGTCCATAGCTACCGGCAGCCACCTGCAAGGCTATCAGCATCAAAAAAGCAATTTTATTCATAAGCCGTAAAATTTTGAAAAGGCGCGAACGGCAAAGGGGGATAAAGCCGGAAACGAGCCCGATACCGGAGTTGACCGGTATAAGCAATAATTTCATAATTTTGGTTTGGGTAGAGAAATAAAAATTCACACACGTTTTTTTGTTGGCAAACCCACTCATACAACGGAAGTGTTCGGGCACTTCCGTTTTTTTTAATGGGCAGCCGCTACCAATACCCCCGCAGGGTCATTGCATGTTGGCTGATGTTTCATAATGGTTGATTTAAAATATACTTATGGAACAATAATAATATTCCGGCCTTCTCTTCTGTAATTAATTCCGCTGACAGACAATCCTTTTAACACCTCCGACAAATTGGAAGCGCGTGAAATTTCCCCGCTGAATTTCCTTCCGGGTATCTTCCCTTCATAGCTCACGTTTACATCGTACCAGCGCGCAATTTGCTGCATCACTGTTTTTATATCGGCCTGGTGGAACTGGAAATAGCCGTTCATCCAGGCAACAGCGGCCTCTGTATCGGCGTCTTTCAGCAGGGATACGGGGTGTTGCCCGGCACCGCTGCCCAGCACCGCCTGTTGCCCCGGTTGCAATAATACCGTTCCTTCATTGCTTACCCTCACTTTTCCCTGCAGCAATGTGGTTCTGACAAGCGGTTCATCGGCATAAGCGCTGATATTAAAGTGGGTACCCAATACATCTATGCGGGTATTGCTGTTGACTACGGCCACCTGGAAAGGTTGCCGTTCATTGGCGGCTATTTCAAAGTACACTTCTCCCGTAATACTTACCTTTCTTTCATTACCGGTAAAGGTGGTGGGAAATTTTATGGACGACAGTGCATTCAACCATACTTCAGAGCCATCCGGCAATACCAGCCGGTACTGGCCTCCTCGTGGCGTGGCGAGAGTATTATAAGCAACGGTTTCATTGCCACCTGTAACGCCGGCCTGGTATACAAGCCGCCCCCCGGCCCGTTTGCTGATACGGCTATTGCCCTGTTGAGCTATATTCTCTTCTGCGGCCTGGTCCAGTGGTATCGTTTTTCCATCCGCCAGTGTGAGTACCGCTTTATTTCCTCCCGGCATAATTTCCGCCACCGGTGCAGGCTCAGGCTTAGGCTGTTTCCTTAAAAAGAACAGGGCGGATGCACCTGCCAGGAAAAACAGCAGGGCCGCATAACGCACCCAGCTGCGTTGCCACAGAACACGGGGCTGCGTAAAGCCCAGCTGCCGGTCAATCCGCTGCTTCATGGCCTGCTGCGCTTCCAGCCTGCGGGCGCCTTCCATACTCCAGCCGGATTCTTCCAGCAAACCGGCATACCATTGTTCCACCTGCACCTGTTCTTCCGGGGTGCAGCGGCCTTCCAGGTACCTGTTCAACAGGTTTACCGCCTCATTTTTATCCATGGCAATACATTTCCTTTTAAGTTAGTGACGTGAGGGAAGGAATAGTGGTAGATGGAAGGAAAAAAATTTTCAACTGTGAATATGCGGTATTACAGACAGCAGGAAAATAAGTCCCGCAGGGGCATATCCCACCTGTATGCGCAGCCGGTTAAGCGCATTACTGATCTGCTTTCTTACTGTTTCCTCGCTAACGCCTAACTGTGTGGCTATTTCACGGTACGACAACTGTTGTTTCCGGCTTAAGTTAAAGATCTCCTTCATTTTCTCCGGCAGGCTTTCGATGGCCTGTTCTATTCTCTCTTCCAGTTCACGCATATGCAGGAGGGTTTCAGGGGATGGAACCCCGCCGTTGTCTATCTGATCAGACAACCGCTGCAGGTAATTGGAACGGGTAACGTTCCTTTCAATGTTCCTGATGGCCATGTAACGGCCACTATTAAACAGGTAGGTACTAAGGGCCGCCCGGATTTCCAGGCGGGCCCTGTTTTTCCAGATAGAAACAAAAATTTCCTGGACAATATCTTCTGCTTCCGAATAGATCCTTACCGCTTTCATTACATGCTGCATCAGCGGATACCAGTACTTATTATAGATAGTGGTAAAGGCTTCCTGATCATCCTTCTTCATCAACTCCAACAGCGATGCATCATCAAGGGCAGCGTAATTTATCATTCACAATAGATTGGTTAAGGGGATAAAAGTAGAAAGAAAGCCCCAATTATTTCGCATACCAGTTGCGCAGCCTTACTTCAATTCCTTTGTTGCCTGCATCCACCAGGCTTTTGAACTTACTCACATCACTGAGTCCGTCTTTACCGCGATAGTGATACGGATACACTATTTTTGGCGCAAAGGCCAGTACGGCATCTGCTGCTTCGGTTACATCCATGGTATAGGGCAGGTTCATACAAACGAAAGCCACATCAATATTTTTCAGCGCCCTCATTTCAGGAATGCCCTGGGTATCGCCGGAGATGTAGATGGTTTTACCTCCTACCTTTAATACATACCCGTTACCCCTGCCTTTGGTATGCATGGCAGTGGCGCTTTCCGGGAGATTGTACATAGGGATGGCGTTAATGGAAATTCCATCCACCTTTTTTGATTCCCCATTTTTCAGGGTAACCACCTGGGCGGCAGGGATGCCTTCCAATTTGGCAGTTACCACTGCCGGCGCAATAATGAGTGTGCGGGCCGTTTTCAGGGCGTTGATGGTAGCCGGATCGAAATGATCGCCGTGAATATCCGTTACCAGGATAATATCCGGCGCCGCCAGGCCTTTATGTGGCTCAGCACCACCTGCAGGATCCACGTAAATGGTTTTACCCGCCACAGACAACAGGAGGTCCGCATGGTTAACGGGCTGGATAGTAAGCTGGCCTTTGGAGGTGGAAATCACGTCCGGTACAACTCTTTGCGCCATGGCATTGCCGGTGGCAAGCAATAATAAAAGTGCGAAGAAACAGTTTCTCATAAATACTGATAATTATAGCCCTAAAGTTAAACAATTCCGGCGCTGCTCCTCTTTAAAAAAATACTACATTCGTGCTCTCTGCAAAGTATTTAAACTGATGGGATTCCGGCTTATTTTCCTTTTACTGGTTATTTTTTCTTTTCGTGTACAGGCGCAGTCCGACAGCAGCCTGCCCGTTATCCCGGCAGACAGTAACCATGCAAATATCAAAGCCAGCGATACCCTGATACGGTACCGTATAAACGGTGTTTACCTGGGCAGCATCTGGCAGGATTTAAAATACACCGTAGCACGGCCTGCGCACTGGCAGCAAAAAGACTATATCCGGCTGGGTGTAGTTGCAGGCGTAACCGGCGTGTTACTGGCAGGAGATTACGGTACCAAACAATTCTTTGTACGTCACCAATCCAATTTTGTTACCAGCGTAACCGACCAGATAGAACCCTTTGGCAACGCCTATTCCCCTTATATTGTAGCGGGCATGTATGTGGCGGGCGTGATTATAAAAGACCGCAACCTGGAGCATGGCGGGCTCATGGCTGCCAAATCGCTGATCATTTCCACCGCTATTTATGCTACCCTGAAAAGTATTGTAAGAAGAGGACGCCCTACTTACTATGATTCCCCTTTTAGTTTTAACGCGCCTTTCAGTAAAGATAAACAACACACCTCCTTCCCTTCCGGACATAGCCTCACCGTGATGACCGTGGCTACCGCCTTCGCAGAGTTATATGGAAAAGATCATCCCTGGGTACCATGGGTATCATACGGCATTGCCGGCCTCACCGGCGCTACCCGCCTGTATGAGAACCGGCACTGGAGCAGCGATGTATGGGTTGGTTTGGCGCTGGGGCATTTTGTAACCAAAAGCGTTTTCAGGCATCACCGGGAACTGGAGCATAAGAAGGCGATGCAGCTGAGAATGGCGCCGTAGAGCGGATTTTGTCTGACTCAGGATTAAACTGATTACGCTGATTACGCTGATTTGATTACTTTGGATTTAAAATGATTTGAGAAGATTTAAGCGGATACTTTCGCCCAAATCTTCTCAAATCTCTTTAAAATCATTACAAAATCAAATCAGCGTAATCAGCGTAATCAGTTTAATCCTGAGTCAGACAAAATTCGCGTATCTTCCCCCAAATTTTAATTCCAAAAGTATTGTATGAAGAAGATTACAATGGTTCTTTTATCCATATTTGCCTGTAATGTTTGTTTTTCCCAGGAAGATGGAACATGGGTGGAGCCCAGCAAGGAAAGCCAGGCTTATCACGAATACCGCCTGAAAATAAGCAGGCCGCCGGATGGATTGGAGAAAGTACTGGCCCTGATCACCAAAGCCGGATCTGATGAAAACGACAATGTTGCTTTGCCCCAAAAGGAATATATGGCGTTATCTATGCGGGAAAAACTCACCTATCACCTGATCCATGCAGAATCGTATAGCCAGAACTGTGATGCCATGCCACCTGTTCCCGACGAGCATAAAAAGATCTTTGCACAACTACCGGACGCCTTCGGCGAATATAGCTGGAGCCAGCGCCAGGCTAATTTCCTGGCCGCCAACCGCGACTCTGCCATTGCGCTCATCAGCGCTTCTATCCAGCGGAGCAACCGGGTGGGTGTTAATTACAAAAAGGCGATCATTGAAATCAATGGCCGGGAAATGATCCCGTTGCTCATCAGCACTTATAACAAGGATCATAAAGATCATGATATACTTACCCTGTTGATGATACTGATGAAAAATAATGAATACCCCGCTTTCGTTTCTTCCACTTCCTACAAAAAGCTGTATGCCGATGAAAGCAGCAGTTACCAGGCGTTCCTGAATTTCAACACGGCCAATGAAGCGCTGATCATTGAACGGGCTACTACATTTTACAATGGACTTCCTAAAAAAGGTTAGTACTCTATTACTGGTGTTGGGCAGTTATTGCTGCACCGCACAAACGCCGGGCGGGTATGTGCTGGTACCCGCCGGCAGTTACCACGTTGGCGGGCAGCGGCATGTGC
>JBCNPS010000249.1:0-9980 GCA_039593235.1 Chitinophaga sp.
GCATACTCAATACGGGTATAAGTAATGCTACCGCTGTTATCTGCAGCAACAGTACCACCGTACTGTGAATCAGAAGTGTTAGGAATACCTTCGATGAAAGTAGTAGCAGGCTTGTTGGTTGGCGCCTGGCCCAGGATAATGATACCACCCCAATCGCCATGTGCCGGTGTAGTTTTGATAGAGGTAAAAATAACCGGGTTGTTCAATGTACCGTTTGAGTTTAATTTACCGCCTTTGGCCACTAACAGCACGCCTTTTTCACCGGCAACATCATATCCTTTGATGGTAGTTCCGGCAGGGATATTCAATACTGCACCGCTTTTAACAGTTACCAGGCCTTTTAAAATGTAAGTTTTTGTTGCCAGTAAATTTACAGTACCAACAACATTACCTTTAATGGTGTCAACGCTTGGGTTAGGTCCTGATACGATGTCGCGTTCAATGTTCCCTTCTTTTTTGCACGCGGCAAAAGATGCTGTAAGGGCTGCAAAAGTTAACAGTTTACTGATCGTTTTCATTTTTTGTTAAAATTTTTAATGATAAAGATGGGTTTCATAAAATGGACACCAGCGCCTTTACATAGGGTTAAGACAAGGCATGCCCACCGGCAATTGTATTAAGCAATTACCGTTGTTAGCAGTACAGAAATCAACTACGGTTCTTCCAGCTTGTGCGCGCACCATCAAAAACCGTCTTCTCTTCCGGTCCTACTTTTTAAAATTGTAAGAAATTGTAACTGTGTAATTACTGAATGATTTCCTTGAAAAAGTTGTTCCGTCGAAAGTGTTTCCTGAATATTTGCCGTTCAAATCGAAATCCTGGTATTGTATGTACCTGTCGTTAAGCAAATTAGCTGCGTTCAACCTGATCTCCAGTCGTTGTTTCAATAGCTTTTGCGATAGTTGTAAATCCAGCTGGTTACGAGGGTTTTCATATATATCAGGATAGGCCCCGATTTCAGACCTGTCTTCAGCCGTGGTTCCAACAACAACAATACGCCGGCCGGCCCGATTGATTGCTGCGGAAAAGCTGAAAGTATTTTTAAATGCGTTAACAAGAAGCCCTGCGTTGAATAAATATGGCGACTGCCCCATTAAAGGCCGCTCTCTCAATTTTTGTGTTACTTCCAACCCGGAGCCTGCAGTTTCACCCATTATTTTAGAATGTATCCGGGAATAATTCCCGAAGATGATAATATTGCGGAGCCATTCAGGTCCGGTACCGAAATACAGGCTTTTACGCAGCTCAAACTCCACTCCCCAAACCAATGCCTCTTCCACATTCCTGTAAGTACGCACAAACCTGGTTGTAGAGGTGGTAGCCTGTGTGGTTAACTCAACCGGATCGTGTAAATTCTTCTTAAAAACAGATGCAGAAATAATTTCAGCAGCAGAAGGAAACCACTCTACCCTGAAGTCGAGGTTCTGTATGGTTCCCCTGTTGAGTTCCGGGTTACCAATGGTCATATATCCACTCACAAAATCAAAGTAGTTATACGGGCTTATTTCCCTAAATTCCGGCCTGGTCAGCGTTTTTGAATATGCAGCCCTCACGTTCATAGAAGTAAAAGGACTGTATATAGCTGTTGCTGAAGGCAATACGTCTGTATTATAACGGATATAATCAATAGGCGCCTGGTCGTCTCCTGTTCCACCGCTTCCCGGCAGCTTACGGCTTAAATCCTTACTGGTACTCAGGCTCATGGCATAAAATTCTACCCTTACGCCATAAATCAGTTTAAGATTATCCAGCAGCTGGCTCTCTACGTTTACAAAAGCCGAAGCAAGGTTGGCGCCACCGGTGTACTGATTGGCAGGCAACTCGTAGTTCACAGCCACCAGCCCGCCTGGCCTGAAGTTGCCGGGAACAAATATCTTATCAACCGGCTGCCCGAAATTGACGGCGGAATCACTTGGAAAGCCCTGTGTATCCTGGCCGGTGGTTAACCCGCGTGCAGCGTCCATATATCCAAGGTTATGAGTAAGGTATTCTCTTTTCCGGAATTGTGTAAAAGCGCCTGCTTTGATGATCTGTGGCTGCCCTGCTACTTTAAATGGTGTAGACATTGCAAAATTGATATTATACGCATCTTCCTTTAGATCTGAATACAGCTTACTTGAATTTTCAACAGAGCCAATTTCGGGTTCAAAATAATTATGATCCTTATATTTTACAGTATCTGTCCTGTATACATTTACATAACCTAAACGCACCTGGTTGGGCTCATACTTCCTGATCTTGTTATAGGAAACATTCCAGGTAAATGTAACCGGCGATTCCGCTCCCAACTTATGCTCTCCCTGAAGCTGTGCCCCCAGCAAAGTTTTCTGCGTAGGATGCATATCTACCACCCTGCTGTCTGCAATATCGCTGATTCCCTCGCCCATTGTTTTTTCCCCGTTCTTGATGGTGGTCACTGTTTCAAAGTCCTGGTTGAACATGCTCTTAATGCCTATTTTATTCTTTCCGAACTGATAGCTAAGATTCAGCAAAGCCCCTGTATTTACAAGATATCGATAAGCTTCTTCATTAAAATAAGAGCGCATAAACTGCAGCGTATCCCCCGGCCCCGCAGTGCCCTGGTATTTCTTATACCGTGCTAAGTCGTACCGCTCCACCTGGTCAATAGTCTGATCCTTACGGTAGTTGACCAGTGCCACAATACCGAATTTGCTGTCGTTCTTAAAATTGATGGTTTTTCCATAACCAATCTGCACCTGCTGTATGGGTTCTGCTTTCCCGCTGCTTACCGGCGCCCACCCTTTAGCCAGGGCATTGCTGATCCTGAACCTTTCTTCGGGATACAGCTTGTTTAATTCGCCGGCGTTCAGCTTCAACTCATCAGGAACGGCACGTTTACCGTCGTCAAATCCTATCCAGTCGTTCTTGCCGTTACGCTCTTTCAGGAATGCTTTTCCTGTTTGGCTATCATAAAACCCGGTGCCAAGCGACAGGGTAATAAAATCTTTCTCCGGGAAATCCTTCGTGTTAACCTGTACCACTCCGCCTGCAAATTCCCCCGGCAGATCTGCTGTTGCCGTTTTGGTGACCACGATGCTTTCCACTGCCAGTGCGGGAATCAGGTCAAGGCTAAAAGTACGCCTGTCCGGCTCCGTACTTGGAAGCAGCCCCCCGTTTAACAGGGTATAATTATAACGGTCTGCCAATCCTCTTACCACCGCATATTTTCCATCCAGCACACTTACCCCGGTTACCCGCTTAATTGCGTCTCCCGCGTTCCTGTCGGGCGTCCGGCGGATCAGTTCAGCAGAAATCCCATCAGTGATGGCCGTGCTTCTTCTCTGGAGAGAATATAAGGCGGATTGCGATTCCCTGCGATACGAACTGGTGATCACTACATCTTTCAAACGTTGTGAAGCCTGTTGCAAAACAATATCCAGCAAAGTGGTTTCATTCTCCTTTACCACCACATCCGTTACCGCTTTCGCCTGGTATCCCATATACCTGAACTCCAGCTTATAATGCCCCGGAGCCAGCTTCAGCACATAATTTCCCTGGATATCCGTACTGCCGTAAGAGGATCCTCCAGAAGCTATAATGGTTACGCCCGGAATTGCTTCACCGGTTTTTGCATCTCTCACCTTACCTGATACCCGTCCCGGTTCGGCATGCTGATTCCGCTTGTTGTTATCTACACTGATAAGGATATTATGATTCACCAACTGGTAAGAAAAATCCGTTTTTTCCAGCATCCTGTTCAATATCACATCCAGTGGTGCATCTCTGAACGACATCCGGGAAATCCTTGTTTCCCCGAAAAGATCTTTGTTATAGGCAAAATATAATCCGGTTAATGCTTTCAGTTTCTCAATACCGCTTGTTAGTTGCTGGTTCTCAAAATTTACTGTTAGTTTTATATCCGAAAGCTTCTGCGCTCTCACATCTGCAGCGCCAACCAGGAAGCCGGCATTAAGAATGCAGAGAAGGCTCAATACAGTAATACGTAAAAATCGCTCTAAAGATGCTACAATTATTTTCATTCGTTTTAACTGGGTTGTACCGGGTTTATTAATACATTGTGATTGTCTTGTCAGTAATCGTAAACTTGGTTTGATTGATGGAACTCAGGAGTTTCATCACATCTTCAATACGATCCGTTTTCTTGATGGTAGCCGAAAAATGAAGATGGCTCAGATCCCGTTTACCTGTTTTCAACACGTAGTTATAATTATTAAACAGGATGGCCTGTAGGCTTTCAAAGTCGACATAGTCAAGCATAATGGCGCCCGACCGCCATGAGCTGACAGCACTGCCATCCCTGGTTGATTTTATGGATTTGTTCACCAGCAGCTTATACCGGATCTCTTCGTTGGGGGTTAAAAATCCAATCACTTCTTTTCCACGGTTTACTCCCACCTTACCGGTTGCTACAGATATCCTCACACATTTTGAAAAACTATAGGCATCTATATTAAAAGAGGTGCCCAATACCTCTGTACTCAGGCCCTTGCTGTGTACAATAAAAGGCCGGTTGGTTTCGTGCGCCACTTCAAAGAACGCCTCTCCTTCCAGTAGTGTCACTTCCCGTGTTTTCTCCGAGAACTGTTTTGGATAGCTGAATTTCGTGGCAGAGTTTAACCATATTTTAGTACCATCTGCCAGTTCCACCAATTTCATTTTACCTTCCGCTACCTCAATTGTATTCATTGTAGTTGAGTCTGCAGCAGCAGCCAGCTCCTGCCTGGCGCCCGGCCTCGTAAAGAAAAAGGTAAGCCCTGCAGCCATTAATACCAGCCCTATTGCGGCTGCTATTTTTATCCTGCCACTCATTTTCCTTATCATTGTTTCCTGTGGCTGCAGATTCAATTGCTGATGAATACCTTTTAAAATAACACGATGCGCCTCTTCCTCTTCCCTACCGGTAGCGAATGCCTGTGGAGTATCCGGGTTAGTATCATAAGATGAGTACCAGGCTTCTACCTGCGCACTTTCTTCCGGCGACAGCGTACCATCCAAATACTGACCGAGCAGCTCCCTGAATTTTTTTTCGTTTATATCCACAAGTTTGCCTTTATACTATATACCTCTCCCCAAAAAGGATGAAGTACCATAGGGCCAACCGGAGATAACAATTCCTTAATGTTGCCGTCAGAAGATGTTAGCGTTCTCCAGTGATTGCCTTAATCTCTTAAGCGCCATGGAAATTTGATTCTTAACGGTTTGCGAGGAGATGGAAAGTTGTCTGGCTATTTCATCGTTAGGGAGATAGTGTTTCCTGCTCATCAGAAACACTTCTTTCATCTTGCCTGGTAAATTATTGATCTCTTTATTCAGGAATGTTTCAAGATCTTTAGTGATCAGGGGATTCGTATCTCCCCTCTCTTTTATGAAATCAATTTCGCTGATATCGGTTAACGATAAATGTGAATTACTTTTGTTCCTGTAAATTGAATCTATCACTTTATACTTGAGCGACTTAAACAGGTATGGCCGAAGTGATATATTTTCATCAAAGTTGGCTGCATTATTCCAGACAGAAATAAAGATTTCCTGGATAATATCCTGTACATCATCTTTCGAAAGAAGCCGTTTATATGCAGTATCATAAAGCTCCTTACAATAACGAGAATATAGCTCATTAAATGCAAGGATGTTTTGGGTTTTGAGCAACGAGATCAGGGTCTTTTCCGAAAAGGTTCTCACACTTTACTTGGTTTAGAGGATGTATGCAAACATAACTCCGGCCGGTTACGTTGCGGTGAAAGTTATATTAAAATAATGTTAACATTGTTTATATGCCAGGCCCAGCCTGCACTTCAGGGTTCGGGGTAGTTTTCTGCCCCTGGATATGGTTGCCTGTACCCCGGGGTTTGAGGTGCAGTACAGATAATTAGCTGATTTGTACTGGTTTTGACAAGTATTTCGTATATTTTCGTCCAAATCAGAAGACAAAACCTATATGAAAGGATACGCTTTATTATTTCTTGTATTTGCTTCGCTTTCCGGGTATGCCCAGAATACGATCAATAACTACAAATACGTGCTGGTGCCTGAAAGGTTCAATTTCTCCAAAGAAGACAACCAGTATGGGTTAAACACCGTGGCCAAGTCGCTGCTCGAAGAAAAAGGCTTTACCGTTTATTTCGACAATTCAGAAATACCAAAGGAGATTGCCGGCAACAGGTGCAATGCACTCAACACCGAAGTGGTGCAGAAAAAAGGATTGTTTGTTACCAATCTTACCCTTTTATTAAAGGATTGCAAAGGTAACATCATCTTCAAAAGCAAAGAAGGTAAAAGCAGGGAGAAAGAGTTTGCTCCTGCCTATAACCTCGCCCTGAGAGATGCCTTTACATCCCTGAATGATGTTCCTTACGCATACGACGGAACAGCCATTGCGGAACCACAGCAAGCGGCAGCACCTGCTGTTGTAGCTCAGGCGCCGGCGCTGCCGCCGCCACCACCCACAGCTCAGCCGGTACCGGAGGCTAAAGAAGCTGCCGGCACTTTATATGCGCAGGCAACAGCTAACGGATACCAGTTAATTGATACCAGCCCTAAAATAGTTTTAACGTTGCTGAAAAGTTCTGTGGCGGATTATTTTATTGCCAATAATGGTGTATCGAATGGAATAGTATTGAAGAAGAACGGGGATTGGTATTTTGAGTATTATAAAGATAATAAGCTGGTGGCGGAGAAGTTGCTGATTAAGTTTTAAGAAGCTGCCACTTCCTGAACATAACGTATAAACATATTGCGCCGGCAGAAGAACCTCGTCAATGACAAGGTTTTCCTGCCGGCTTTTTTATACTCTCCCTGCACCCCTATATATTTCTTTTGTCTAAAGTTTGAGCTGTTTAAAAATGGACGCAAAAAATATTTTCATTGCATGTAATCGATATGCAGGCAGAATCAAATGGGTAGTGATATTGGGTAACGAATGGAATTATATCGGCGTGGGCGACGACTATAATGAAGCTAAAGTGAATAAATTTATCAGTAATTTTTTTGAGGATCCCGAAATATATCTGGTTGTAGACCGCCACAATTCCAGTTTAATTCAAACAACAAATGCAGCTCAGCTTATCCGGCAACTATTAACCAGGAACAATGTTACTATTTGCAATAAAGACTTTACAAAAATGATCCTATTTAACAGCATAGGGGTTATGAAACATGGAACCAGGATAATATAACTTCATCCACTTATAACGATAAATAACAAAAAATCCCTCCCTCCCCCCAAAAACATTTGCGTAACTCAAAAGTTACTCATACATTTGAGTAACTTTAAAGTTACCTATCAAAACAACCTCTTAAATACCCGGTTATGAACATAGGAATCATCGGCGCAGGGGCCATTGGAAGCTGCCTGGCTGCAAAATTCACCCGTCTGGGACATAGCGTTTCGATCGCCAATTCCCGCGGCCCTGCGTCTTTAAAGGAACTGGCTCAAAACACCGGGGCGGAAGCGGCAACGGTAGAACAGGTAACAAAACATAAGCAGGTAATCATTGTTACCATCCCACAGCAAGATGTGTTGGATCTTCCCAAAGCATTGTTCGCGGCGCTTGCCGGCGATGTAGTAGTGATAGACACCGGGAACTATTACCCCCGCCTGCGCGACGGCGTTCTTCCCGGGATGGAGCCACGCGGTATCGACAGTTTTTGGGTGCAGGAGCAACTTGGCGTTCCCGTTGTCAAGGTATTTAATTCCATTTTTGCAGAAAGCCTGAAAGATAAGGGCAAACCGGCAGGCGATAAAAACCGTATTACCTTAGCGGTTTCGGGTGACGATAAAAAAGCAAAGGAAACGGTGTTTAAACTGGTAGATGAAACGGGCTTCGATCCGTTCGATATAGGCAGCATCGCTCAATCATGGCAGCAACAGCCAGGTTCCACCATTTACTGCAGGGATATTAACCTTAAAGAACTGAAAAAAAGGGTTGCCGCCATGGGAACGGAATGGGCCGCTGCACGTGAAGCCATCACCAGAAAACGGAATGCAGATGAAGCCCTCATGGAGGTAAACTATCCTGCTTATCTGGAAAGCCTCCGGGATTAAGCGCTAATACTGATCATCTCCCCTGATGACCATATTTTGTCCAAAGGGTGTGCGTTTGCCATTAATATTTGCACTGTCGATCATACAGCCGTGGGCTCTTGGCCCACCCAGCATAGCCCCGTGGGCAAGCACCGTAAGCCTGAAATCAGAGAGCACGTATTCCTTCTCTCCTATCCGTATTTCTAGTACATCATTGGTGGCAAAAGGAAATGTATAATGATACGAAACCCAGGCATGCTCCTTATCTTTCTTATCAACAACAATTACCTGCTTCCCGCTGTCAAGCACCATTCCCCTTGCATTCCGGTGGATGGTAAATGCACTGTCGCTGAAATCGGCTAACTTAAAATCACTGAAATAAAGCGTTAATTCATCTACGAGCGTCTTTTCATTACATTGCTGCTCTGCTGCCGCCAGATCTTTTGCGCTCTTCCATACTACCCACTTATACCAAAGTATCAACAGTATGGGAATACCAACAACAACGCCCATCCATAACAGGAGCCGCTGTTTACCGCTCTTTAATTTAACGGTGACCAGGATCAGCCCAAGCAAAAAAAGAAGGATCAAAAGTATTACATTACCCATAAATAGCTTCAATATTTGATTAACGTATAACCTGGAGCGCTGATCCTGGCCCGGGCCGGTACAGGTATAATGCATAATAGAAATATTGGTCGGCTGTTTCCCCCTCTATAGCCGGGTAATCACGGTCCGGTCCTTTAGGCTGCAGCAGCGCCACTACTTTACCATCGGCGAAATATCGCAGCTGGTAGTTTTTAACCAGGTGAATACTTTGAATGGCCTTTGCTTCCTTTTCCAGTTTCTCCCATCCCTGGTCGTAGCTGTTTGGCTTCCCGGGCACAAAGAAAAATGCCTGTGCAATTTCTTTCTCCCTGTTATAGATCATGGAAGCAACCTGTTGTACATCTTTATTTTCAAAGGCTTTGATAAACTGTTGATAAACTGCCGTCACTTCCCTGGTTAAAGTCTCCTTATCTTCTTTCTCCAGGTTTATTCCTGTGCTCCAGCCCTGCAGCGCATAGGGAACCTCCGCAGTGAAACTGCCTTTCAGCTCCCGCTCCTGCTGCCCCGGGCCTGGTACAGGAGAAGCGATCTTTAATACTTCTTTATAATTATCCCGGATATTTTTGTCATAATCGCCGTGTACAATCCTGGCGGTAAAGGAAGAATTACCATTAAAAGTATTACCGGGATTTCCGTCTCCACCCGCCTCCGGGTAAAGTTTTACTTTTAGTTCCTGGGGACCGCTTTTAAGAATATATTGGGGGATATCTGCACTTTGTTCCCCCGCACTATTACCGGTGCTGAAAGAAAAAGTGACCAGCATATCGTTCACAAAAATCTCGTAAGAGCAGGATACGTTGGTAAAAAGT
This sequence comes from Chitinophaga sp., assembly GCA_039593235.1. GTDB lineage: Bacteria > Bacteroidota > Bacteroidia > Chitinophagales > Chitinophagaceae > Chitinophaga. The sequence goes on from JBCNPS010000249.1 coordinate 9,424, forward strand.
ACCTGGTAAGTTGGGTTGTAATCAAATGTTTTTACAGATTGGGAAATGCTGTTATATACGGACCTGGTAACCGGTGTTTGTTGCCCGGGCTTATCCTGGCCACAACTGCTCAATGCGGCTAAAATGGAACCATAAAATATGGCTGAACCTTTATTCATGGGGGTGGGTTAGTTAGTACAACTACTAAATTAAATAAAATTGCCCGCAGGTTATATAAAAAAATACCTGATAACAAAAACAACCAGTGCAATGAATGGTACAGCAACAGTGATAATGCCGCAAACAAACATTACAGGACCTAAGCCCATGCCGGCCTGCGGATCCTTTGACGGGCGCGATGAAATGTACCAGAACCAAAGCCCCGTGAGGATATTCAGCATGATACAGCAAATATAAAAGAGGATCCCTCTCCCCTGGTGAAGGCTGCATCCGATGACAACCGCGTAAACCAGCGTAAGGACAACAGCCAGACAAAGCACAATCCTGGTAAATTCGGACATATCAGATCTTTCTAAAAATTCTTAAACAAACATTATTGCCATATCTTTTCAACAATC
>JBCNPS010000025.1:0-25314 GCA_039593235.1 Chitinophaga sp.
AAGAAACAAAGAGGGAGCTTAGCTCAGCTGGTTCAGAGCATCTGCCTTACAAGCAGAGGGTCACTGGTTCGAATCCAGTAGCTCCCACACAAAGTAGTTTGACATATTACCGAAGATCTTTAAGAGGGAGCTTAGCTCAGCTGGTTCAGAGCATCTGCCTTACAAGCAGAGGGTCACTGGTTCGAATCCAGTAGCTCCCACACAAAAGTAGTTTGATATATTTTCCGAAGATCTTCAGGGGAGCTTAGCTCAGCTGGTTCAGAGCATCTGCCTTACAAGCAGAGGGTCACTGGTTCGAATCCAGTAGCTCCCACACTACACACAAATAAAAAGGTCCTGCAGAAATGCGGGACCTTTTTGCGTTTAGCCACCGGCTGTTGGCGCAACAGCCGGTACCGGCCATTATTTCTTGAATATCCGTTTTACCGCCTTACCCAGTTTATTCAGGTTCGCAATCTGTTCCTGTATAGGCGCCAGCGTAAGATCCTCCGCCTGCAATCCTGCTTCCAGCGAATCAAATTCTCTTTGTTCGGGGTATAAAAGGATGATGTTATTGTCCTTAAAATGACGCTGCAATTTTGCAGGGATACCATCCATATACGCATGATAGGAAAGCGTGCTTTTCCGCGCGGTAACTACTACCACCAGGTCGTCACGGGTAATTTCCCTGGACAGTACCAGGAAATCCTCGATAGTATCAAACTGGCGGAAACCCAGGTCCACGCTCATTTTTGTTTGCTCCGCAAATGCCGTGGTAATGGTTTGTGTTTTCTCATTACAGAAAACCAGCAACCTGGCGCCTGCCTGTTTGGCCAGCATAAACATTTTCTGCATGTAATGCAAAAAGCCCAGTTCGTATTCCGCATTGGGCGGTATGATCAGCGCCATTTTTTTAGTGGTGTTCAGCGGCGAATGGAAATTACATACGTATACTGTTTCCCATACCCGTTGCAATACGTTATCCAGCGTGGTACCAAAAATGTTACCCAGCCAGCGGTCGGTGGTGCTTGTTTTATCGGTCCAGCCCAATATCACATCACTGATCAGCAGCTCTTTTGTGGCGCGTGTAATGCCATCGGAAACGTTGAGGTCAACGCGGGTAACTACCTGTACATCACTTTCCGTGGCAGCTGCATGTATCACGGCTTTTTCCAGCATTTTGTTGGTGAGGTGTATCTTTTCTTTTGCCTCCTCATTATCCTGTACTACTGCCAGCGGGTAAATAGGAGTAGCGGCACTGTGGTCCTTGATCATCACGGCAAAGTCGAGCAGCGCTTCAATACGGTCGGGGTTGGAAACAGGCACCAGTATACGTTCCGGCTGATCGTCCAGCTCCGGTTTGCTTTCTGCTTCCTGTATCGCCAGCCGGCGCCCGGCATTCTCTGTAACAAAAGACCCCACCAGGCAGGTAATGAGAATGAGTATCACGGTACCGTTCAGCACATGTTCATCTACAATATGCATATTGTACCCGATCAGTATTACGGCGATGGTAGCAGCGGCGTGAGCGCTGCTGAGCCCAAAGATTACCTTGCGCTGGTTCGGGCTGTATTTAAAAACCAGTTGTGTGAACAGGGCTGCCAGCCATTTGCTGCTAAGCGCCATCAGGGTGAGTGCACCGGCTATGATCAGCGCCTCCGGGCCTTTCAGCAATACCCGCAGGTCTACCAGCATGCCTACACTGATCAGGAAAAAAGGAATAAAAATAGCGTTACCCACAAATTCAATGCGGTTCATCAATGGCGATGTATGCGGGATCAGCTGGTTAAGCGCCAGCCCGGCCAGGAACGCCCCGATGATCCCCTCCACACCAGCCAGTTCCGCCAGGAAGGCGGAGGCAAATACCAGCGCCATCACAAAAATGAAATGGGAGGTTTTATCATCCTTTATCTTCTTAAAAAACCAGCGGCCAAGCATGGGCATCAGCCAAAGGATAATGGCGGCGAAAATGACCAAAGAAATGCCCAGCCGTACCCAGAAATAAGTATTGAGGTTGCCCGCCTGTGCACCGGTGATCACCGCCAGTATCAATAGCACCGCTGTGTCGGTAATAATAGTGCCGCCTACTGCCACGGTAACGGCTTCATTTTTTGTGATGCCAAGCCGGCTTGCCAGCGGGTAGGCCACCAGCGTATGGGTGGCAAACATACTGGATACCAGCAGCGTAGCCATAAAGTTAAATTGCAGCACATAAGTACATACCACATATCCCATCACAAGGGGGATAAAGAAAGTAAAGGCGCCGAATACCATGCTACGGTAGCGGTTCTTGCGAAATTCGGTCATGTCCAGCTCCAGGCCCGCGAGGAACATAATATACAGCAGCCCCGCTTTCGCAAAAAGGTCGATACTGTCTTTCTGTATAATTTTAAACCCATGATCGCCGATCAGCATACCGGCAATGATCAGCCCTATAATACTGGGTATCCGCAGCTTACGTAACAGGATGGGCGCCAGCAGTATTATAAACAATACCAGCGAAAAGATCGGCACCGGATCTTTCAGCGGTAAATTCGTATCCATCAGTAAAACCAGTCCGTTCATCATAACCATTTTTTAAATTCGAAGCATCCTGAAATCAGCAGATCTCTGCTAAATATGGATAAATTAACGAATAATCCATGTAATTTTGCATAAAGCTTTTATTAAAGATGAGCGATCATACAAGTACAAAAGGATTACCCGAGGAAGAGATAGATGTGCTGGTAGCGGAAGATGAGCAGTTTCCGTTCAGCCTGGTAGTCTGGAATGATGAGGTGAATACATTCGACTGGGTCATTTCTTCACTGATGGAGGTTTGCGGGCATACGCACGAGCAGGCCGAACAATGTGCGCTGATCATTCATTTTAATGGAAAGTATGCGGTTAAACAGGGCGAATATCTCAAACTTCGCCCCCTCTGTGAAGCCCTGCAGGAGAGAGGACTAAGTGCCACTATTGAAGAAATGGCAGGCAGCTGATTCCTGATATGACTGTTTTTCGTCTTAATAAAAAACTGGTTTTTCCACCTGTTCAGCTTTCCGAGCCGGACGGATTACTCGCCGTAGGAGGGGATCTGTCGGTAGAACGGTTGCTGCTTGCCTACCGTTCCGGTATTTTCCCCTGGTACGATGAACCGCCCATCCTGTGGTGGAGCCCCGATCCACGCTTCGTATTATTCCCTGATGAACTGAAAGTATCGGCCAGCATGAAACAGGTGCTGCGTAAAAAGCAATTCCGGATTTCCTTCAATGAAGATTTTGCAGGGGTGATTGCCCGTTGCAGCAGTATTCCCCGCCCGGGCCAAACCGGCACCTGGATCACACCCGAAATGCAGGATGCCTATACCCGGCTGCACAAAGCAGGCCATGCCATGTCTGTAGAATGCTGGCAGCACAATGAACTGGTAGGTGGCCTCTACGGCGTTAAAACAGGCCCTTTCTTTTTCGGGGAATCCATGTTTGCCACTGTGAGTAATGCTTCTAAAGCGGCTTTTATCACCTTTGTGCAAACCTATGCGCATGAACTTCAAATGATCGACTGCCAGGTGCATACCGACCACCTGGCCTCACTGGGCGCAGGATTTATTACCAGGGAGGAATTTCTGGAGATCATCGGTTTTTCGTAACTTACTTATCTTCTGATCAATAACTCCAATTTCCTGGCACTTAAATTTTAACCACGATGAAAAAGTTACTACTGCTGCTGACAATAGCCGTTTTTTCAGCAGCTACTGCCTTCCGCCCTGTATCCGGCGTAAAGGAAGACAGATCCCTTCTTCTTACCCAACTGCAACAAACAAAGGATCAGCTCCTGAAAGACGTGCAGGGCCTCACGGATGCACAACTGGAGTACAAACCCGCGGCAGACCGCTGGTCGGTGATCGAATGCGTGGAGCACATTACCCTGATTGAAAAAGCGATCATGGAAGGAGAGCAAAAACTGGTGCAGCAACCCGCCAATCCCGATAGAAGAAAAGACATCAAAACCACCGATGAGCAGATCATTAAAAATGTGGAAGACCGCAGTCATAAAGTAAAGGCGCCTGAGTTCGGGATTCCCAAACACAACTACTCCACCAATGCGGAAGCGATCAAAGCATTTACGGATCAACGTGATAAGCTTATCGACTACGTAACCAACACCAAAGATGTAATGCGCGATCACATTACCGACCACCCGGCGCTGGGCCCTATCGATGCCTACCAGTTGTTACTGCTGGATGCCGCTCATACCAACCGTCATACACAACAACTGCAGGAAGTAAAGGCAGACCCGGGTTTCCCGAAGTAATACAGCCATCCCTGCTGTTTGGCATGGTATAATCATTGCCGGTGCACGTGTATCTGTTTATACGGAAAGCTGAAAGTATGAATCTGAGACCGTGCACCAACATCACTGAAACCCAAAGGGCCCGTGGCATGAAGCTGATCATAGGCGACGGGCTGGCGGCTGAAGCTATGATTACGCTTACCGGCGGGGCATTCCTGGTGGCAATGGCACTCCTGATGGGCGCCAATAACCTGCAGATCGGGTTGTTGTCCGGCCTCCCCACTTTCACCAACGTGTTCCAGTTAATATCCATCTGGCTGGTGCGCCGCAGCAATAACCGGCGACTGGTAACAGTACTGTGTTCGCTGCTGGCCAGGATCCCGCTGCTGCTTATCGGCGCTATCCCCCTGCTGTTTCCGCAAACCGGTAACATCAATTTCCTGATCTTCTTTCTTTTCTTTTTTTACTTCTTCGGCTCCATCGCAGGTCCCAGCTGGAACGCCTGGATAAAGGATCTCATCCCCGAACAGGTGATGGGAAGTTACTTCGCCAAAAGAAGCAGTTATACACAGGGACTGAATGTTGTACTGAGTCTGGCGGCCGCTTTCGGCGTGGATTATATCCGGCGGTATTACCCGGCTTATGAACTCACTACTTACTATTGTATGTTTATTGCTGCCGGTATTGCCGGCATTGCAGGCGCGTTTATACTGGCGGGCGCAGTGGAGCCGCAGTCGTATATGGACAGGGAAAATTTCTTCCGGTTACTGGTGCGCCCGTTGCGGGATAAGAATTTTCTCCGCCTGCTGGTGTTCAATTCGGCCTGGGTGTTTGCCCTGAATATAGCCACGCCTTTTTTCACGGTATTCATGATGCAGGGCATGCACCTGTCTCTTTCTGTTATTACCATATTGCTGATGGTAAGCCAGCTCACAGGGGTATTTACATTTCGTATGTGGGGTGTGTTTGCAGACAGGTACAGCAATAAAACCATCCTGGCCATTAGTGGCCCCTTATACATTGCCTGTGTGATAGGGTGGTGTTTTGTAGGACTTTATTCAGAGATGTACGCCAATATGATATTGCTGGTGCTGATCCACATTTTTACCGGTATTGCCAATGCGGGCATCAATCTTTCTATTACCAATATCGGGCTCAAACTGGCTCCTGTAAAGGATGCTGTGGTATACCTGTCTGCAAGGAATATTATCACCGCGGTTTTTTCTGCGCTGGCGCCGCTGGCGGGTGGTTACCTGGCGGATTTTTTTGAGTCGAGACATGTACAGATCGATGCCACTTTTACCGGGCCGCATATCACGAAGGTTTTTCATTTGCTGGCGTTGCACCAGTGGAACTTCCTGTTCCTCATCAGCGCCGTTTTATTGCTGGCATCGCTGGAGTTGTTGTTGCTGGTAGCGGAAAAAGGGGAAGTAGGGAAAAATATTGTGGTGCGTATTATGCGCAGCAGTATCAGGAACAACCTGAAAGATTATTACCTGATAGGTAACCTTATTTCATGGCGTCATCATTTCCGGGGATTCCTGCTTCGCAGGAAGTCCGGTTAGCGCAGATCCCAGTCGATCAGCTGGTTATGCCATTCCTGGCGGAAAGGCGTAGTTACTTTGATGTAGTTATCGGTATAGCCTTCCATCATACCATCTTTTCCCAGCGATTCAAACAACACTTTCCTGGTTTGGTGAAGGTGTTGTTCATTAAAGAACTGCTGTTTTTTGTGGCTGAGATTGCGCAGCATCTTATTGCGCTCATTCCTGGTATGAACAGGCACTACCGGCTTGATATCCAGCGCAGCGGTATTGGCGCGCTCGGAGTAAGTGAATACATGGAGATAGGATACATCCAGTTCATGGAGGAAGTCGTATGTTTCGCGGAAATGCGCATCGCTTTCGGCAGGGAAACCTACAATCACATCCACACCAATGGCGCAATGCGGCATAAACTGTTTGATAAGGGCCACTTTTTCCGCATACAGTTCGCGACGATAGCGGCGGCGCATAAGCCCCAGGATCTCGTTACTGCCGCTTTGCAGCGGAATATGGAAATGAGGCATAAACCTGCGGCTGTTGGCTACGAATTGAATGATCTCATTGGTAAGCAGGTTAGGTTCTATGGAAGAAATACGGTAACGGGAAATGCCTTCCACTTTATCCAGTTCCTGCGCCAGTTCAAAAAAGGTTTCTTCCCTTTTTTTCCCGCCTTCAAAGCCTTTCCCGAAATCGCCCAGGTTTACACCGGTGAGCACAATTTCCTTTACACCCGTAGCAGCCAGGTCCTGTGCGTGTTTTATCACGTTGGCCACACTGTCGCTCCGGCTTTTGCCACGCGCCATGGGAATTGTACAAAAGGCGCAGGTATAGTCGCAGCCATCCTGCACTTTCAGGAAGGTACGGGTACGGTCGTTCAGCGAATAGGAAGCATGGAAACTATTCACCTCCTCAATGTCGCAGGAGCAGATCTTTGCGCTGTTCCCTTTGGTGAGCGTTTTGAGATGTTCGGCGATATTAAACTTCTCTGCGGCGCCCAGTACCAGGTCCACACCCTCAATGGAAGCAATTTCCGCCGGTTTCAGCTGGGCATAACAGCCGGTGATCACCACCATGCTGCCCGGCGCCCGCCGCTGTATGCGGCGTACCAGCATACGGCACTCTTTATCAGCATTATCTGTTACAGAACAGGTGTTGATCACATATACATCTGCTGTTCCGTCGAAATCCGTTTTTACAAACCCATCCTGTTCCAGTAACCTGCTGATTGAGGAGGTTTCTGAAAAGTTCAGCTTACAGCCGAGTGTATGAAATGCTACTGTTTTTACCTGTTCCATAAAGGGATGCAAAGGTAGGAACTTTTTATGTCATAGTCAGGTAAGGATTTTTTAACTATTTTGCGCGCCGTTCCGTTGCTTTATGAAATCAATGCAAAAATATCTTCCGGTTTTTCTTTTATCTCTCCTGTTGCTGGCCGGCTGGCAACAGAAATGGTGGAAGAACACACCCGCTCCCTCCTCTACCGGCAGCCGCCCCGTTGTGGCCCGTGGTAATTCCAGCAGCCCCGCCATTGCCGGGGAAGTGATTAACCGGCATGCCCATCTTGAATATACTAAACACGCCATCTGTCGGATGGATTGCCGCCAGGTGACAAGGGCCGAAGTGGAGGAAATCCTCGCCGATGGGAAGGTTAATGCCGAAAAATCCAACCCCAACGATCACCCCTGCCCAACCTATGCACTGGAAGGCTATTCCAGCGAAGGACAGCACCTGCGGATCGTTTTTGCTCCCTGCGACTCGCAAAACGCTAAAGTAATTACCTGTATAGATCTTGATAAGGACTGGACCTGCCACTGCGATTAATTCAGCGCCTCTTTCCGCGTAATTCGTAATTTTCTTCGTAGTTTTCCGCCATATTAAACCTTCAGAGGCGTCTATGAATTTTTTACTGAAACCGTTGCGTGTTATTTATGTGATATACGCCGCTGCCGTGTTCCTGGGCATCATGTTCTTAATATTGCCGCCTATCTTCCTGGCATCCCTGCTGGGCAGGCAAAAGGGCGGTAACATCATATTTTATTTTCTCCGCTTCTGGGCGCACGCCTGGTTCCCGATGGTGGGCATGTGGGTTTCCCGAAAATATTTATGCGAGCGCGACAATGAGCCCTGCATCTTTGTGGTAAATCACCGCTCTTACCTCGATGCCGCCATCGCCGTAAAAGTAATGCGGCTTCCCTTCCGCCCCCTGGGTAAAGTGGAAATGTCAAAGATCCCCTTCTTCGGGTTCATCTATAAAAATTCAGTAGTACCGGTAGACCGTTCCAGTGCCGCCGCCAGGGCGCGCAGCGTGCGGGAAATGATGACCGCCCTCAAAGCCGGCATCTCCATTCTCGTATTCCCGGAAGGCACCACCAATGATACCGACCAGCCATTACGCCAGTTCCATAACGGTGCATTCCGCATGGCCATTGAACTGCAGAAACCCATTAAACCGGTGCTGTACCTCGATGCAGGCCACCGTTTACCACATAAAGGCCCTATGCACATTTCCCCCGGTAAATGCCGCGTGGTATTTCTGCCGCCAATACCTGTTACGGGAATGACGCTCGACGATATCAACACCCTCAAACAACAGGTGTTTGATGTAATGGACACCGAATTACGTAAATATCATAAATATCCAACCCTGCAGGCAATAGGATGAAGTACGCAGATGTAATATTGCCGTTGGCGCTACCAAAAAATTACACCTACGCGGTTCCTGAAAATATGTCCGGCCTCCAGGTAGGATGCCGGGTAGCCGTGCAGCTGGGCAAACAAAAGAAGTACGCCGGTATCGTGAAAGCCATCCACGAGCAGGCCCCCCTGTATAAAACAAAGTTCCTGCTGGATATGCTGGATGCAGAGCCTATCGTATATCCTACGCAGTTAGCCTTCTGGGAATGGGTAGCCAGCTACTATATGTGCACGGAAGGGGAAGTGCTGAATGCCGCACTACCGGCCCATCTCAAGCTTTCCAGCGAAACGCTCCTGCTTTACAACGATGCCTTCGGCGACGACTTTACTTCCCTCGACGACGATGAATACCTCATTGCAGAAGCCCTGCATATCCGTAAGGAACTGCGTATTGAGGAAGTACAGATGATCCTCGACAAATCAGAAGTATACTCTGTTATCAAGAAACTGATAGAGAAAAAAGTATTGCTGGTATATGAAGAGTTGAAAGAAGTATACAAGGAGAAGCAGGAAAATTATGTGCAATTGCATGCCCACTACCAGGAGGAAGAACAACTGGCTGCCCTTTTCAACGAGATGGGCCGCGCTCCGAAGCAAATGGAACTGCTGCTTGCTTACCTGCACCTGCTGAAAACACAGGGCGCCGTGCTGCAGAAAGAATTGCTGAAGAAATCCGGCGCTACGCTTGCCCAACTGAAAGGCCTGGTAGATAAAAATATCCTGTGGGTGGAGAAACGCACGGTAGACCGTATCGCTACCGGCAAAGTGGATGCGCAGATCGATTTTGACCTGAGCCCTGCGCAGGAAAAAGCGCTGGAGGAAGTACAAACGCATTTTAAAGATAAACAGGTAACCCTGCTTCACGGTGTTACTTCCAGTGGTAAAACACAGGTATATGTGAAGATGATGGAAGCCTGCCTGGCCAGTGGTAAACAGGTGCTGTACCTGCTGCCTGAAATAGGACTTACCGCCCAGGTGATCCGCCGGTTGCAGAAACATTTCGGCGCCAGCATTGGTATTTATCACTCCAGGTTTAACAACAACGAACGCGTGGAAATATGGAACAAGGTGAAAACAGGCGAGCTGCGCATTATACTGGGCGCCCGTTCCAGCCTGCTGTTGCCGTTCCGCGACCTTGGGCTGATCATCCTCGATGAAGAACACGACGCTTCCTATAAGCAACAGGACCCGGCCCCCCGTTATCACGCAAGGGATGCGGCCATTTATTATGCCGGCCTTTTCAAAGCCAAAGTGCTGCTGGGTTCTGCCACCCCGTCCCTGGAATCGTATTTTAACGCCCAACAGGGAAAATATGGACTTGTTGAGCTGAAAGAACGATTCGGCGGCGTGGAAATGCCCGCTATAGAAATAGTGGATATCAAAAAGGAAATGGCGGAGAAAACTATGGACGGCCATTTTTCTTCTGCCCTGAAAGCAGCCATCACACAAAGTATGGCGGATGGAAAACAGGTGATCCTTTTCCAGAACCGCCGTGGATACGCGCCTTTCCTGCTATGCACTACCTGCGGATGGATACCGCATTGCAAACAATGCGATGTATCTCTCACCTATCATAAAAACCAGGATAAACTCCATTGCCATTACTGCGGCACAAGATATCCTTATGTACATACCTGCGCGGCTTGCGGCTCTCAAACCATTGAGCCCAAGAGCTTTGGTACGGAGAAAATAGAAGACGACCTGCAGGCGGCTTTCCCCGAAGCCCGCATTGCCCGTATGGACGTGGATACGGTGCGGAACAAAGACAGCCACAATAAACTGATCCAGCTGCTGGAAGACCGCGATATTGATATACTTGTAGGTACCCAGATGGTGGTGAAAGGACTGGACTTTGAAAATGTGAATCTCGTAGGAATCCTCAGTGCCGACAATCTCCTGGGCTTCCCCGATTTCCGGGTGAATGAAAGGGCCTTCCAGATGATGGAACAGGTAAGCGGGCGCGCTGGTCGTAAAAACGGGTTGGGGAAAGTATTGATCCAGGCCAGCAATACGCGGCACCCGGTATTGCATTATGTAACGGCGCACGATTATAAAGCAATGTTTGAAGCGGAAATTGCCGAGCGGCAGGTATTTGGTTACCCGCCATTCTTCCGTTTGCTGAAACTAACCATACGGCATAAAAACCAGCAAACCGCAGAACAGGCGGCGCAGATCCTGGCCAGCTGGCTGCAACCGCATATAGGCGCGCAACTGGTAGGACCGGCAGCACCGCTGGTAGCAAGAGTACGTAACAATTACCTGCAGGAAATGCTGATCAAATTACCTCGTGAAGCCAGGCTGATTGCCCATATCAAAAGAGTGCTGCAGGAATTTATTATCCAGCTTAAAACGGAAAAAAGATTCCGTTCGGTGGTGATTATCCCGGATGTGGACGGCGTATAAAAGTTATTCCTTCACCAATATCAGGTCCTGCTGCTGGAGTACCTGGATCCTTTTCAGCAATTGCCCGAAAGCGGCTTTACTATCCCCTGAAAAATCGGTTTGCTTATACCACTCCAGCACAAAAATGCGTAACTGGCTGCCGTCCTGCTCGCACCGCATTTTAAAGCCCAACGCATCTTTTTTGTCACTGATCTCTGCGGAGAAATCTTCTTTATTCGCTACTTTATAACCGGCTGGTACGGGAATGACTATACGCTTTTCCTGGTAGTAGGGAAAATTGATCTGTACTGGCAAATCGCCCGGTGGAAGCGGGATCTCGGTGGTCAGGTTATTTCCCAGCAAAGCACCCACGTGGATCACTGTACTGCTTTCTTTATTTTCTACGGAAGATGTGTTAAGCAAGGTGCTCTTCAGCAATACAGGCTTATCCAGGGAGCGGTTGTTAAATACTTCGTTTTCCGGTTTTACTTCCAGGGGTTTCCTGGCGCCCGGTTCAAAAGGAAGGATGGCGTTATATACCTGCAGTCTGCCTTCCGCTGTGCTGCCGGTTCCTGCAAAAGCTGTTTTCAGGTTGGAAGCGGGGTAGCCGCCAAAAGATTGTTTTACTTCCCAGGTAGGATCCGTGACCGACCGGAGCGTGGCTTCCAGGGTAATGTTACTGAGCGTATACGGTGGCGCCGGCGTTTGAATAAAGTCTGTGAGCACTTTGCTTTCGCCAGCCACTAATGTATCGCGGCAGCGTAATGCAGGGATGCCGGTCAGCAACGATGGATAACATGGAAAGCGTGTATTCATTTCCGATGGCGCCAATGCCTGCTGTAACCCCGGGAAATACAGCAGCACATTGGTGGGCAGCTGCCGGTATACCAGCTGGCTGTCCATCAGCAGGCTGTCGCGCGAGGTGGTGAATAATACCTGGGTTTGAATATTCAGCATATAATACACGGCATTCAGCAAACGGGTAAAGCCTGCTTTTTCCGCCTGCTTATTGCGGATAATGGAAATAAGATCCACCGTTTCACCGGTGCCGGAAGGCTCCACCAGGCGGTAATTGGATTTTATATATTGTTCTACCAGGTAAATCATTTGCGGAAGGGGAATGCGTTGCTTTACAAAAGGCCATTTCTGCAGTTCTTTTTCCAGTTGTTTAAATTCCGCTTTAGATATGGCTACAATGGGAATATAATTATCTTCTCCAAACTTCTGCCAGGTCATGTGTACTGTATCTTTCCCTTCTATGGCCTGTTTCAGCCCGAAATCGACGCGTTTCAATTGTGGCAGGTAAAAAAACAGGTCGTTGGCAGGAAGATCCGGCATATGTTGCATATTCAGCCAGTAGTAATGGTTGTTGCCGCTAACGCTGTCTTGCAGCGCGGGTAAACCAACGCCGGGCTTTATCACAAAATCAAGTGTTTTGGGCGCAACCAGCAGGTAGCTGAGCTGCTCAGAGGGAATACCCGACTGCAGGTAATCCGTGCCGGCATAATCGTATTGCACCTTCAGGTTCATTTCATATTCTATTTCGCAGCCGGCTTCCAGTATGAGGTTATTGGCTACGATGGCTTTTCGTCCCTGGTTCAGCTCAACCATCCTTACTTCATCGTTCAGGTTCGTTACATTACCGCCGGAATGTATTACCCGGATGCGTAAGCCACGCAGCGCTTCGCTGGGCTCCATGGCCATTACCAGGCGCGTGAGACTGTCTGCCGCGCGCTGCGTATTCACCTTGATTATTTTATACAATGTTCTATAGTGAGAAGCGCCCTGCGCTTTATCGCGGGTGCTTACATTAAAATCTCTGACCATCCTGTAATCCAGGATAGTATAAGGATCATTTGCAGAGGAAGTGGTATGCAGCTGTGGATTTTCTTTCCATGTTTCCGGAAAGTAGCTGTTTACCTGCGCTTGCATAGAGAGCGGCAGCATGGCAATAGCTGCAACAGCCAGAAGAAGGACCCATTTTTTCATACGCGCTAAAGATAAGACGCAATTCCGGATTTTCATGCCTCACCCATACTTTGGATGGCATCGGATTCATAGATGCTCACGCCTTCATCGTTCTCTTTTGCCGCTATTATCATGGCATTGGCAACGGTTGCTGCTTTGATACCCCGGTATTTTTTCCATCTTCCCTGTAATAAAAAATAAAAAAGCTGGAAAAGATATTTTCCGATCCATTCACCTAAGCGAAATTCGTTACGCTGGCCTATCAGCACGGAAGGCCGGAAAATATTCACACTGAAGAAACCTACCTGTTGTATGGCTTCTTCCGTTTGCCCTTTTGTACGTAAATAGAAATTGCGCGAGCGGGGATTGGCGTTAATGGACGACATCAGCAGGAATTGGGAAACGCCCTGCTCTTTTGCTATCCTGGCGCATTTTACAGGAATGCCATAATCTACCGCCCTGAAATTTTCCTGGCTGCGGGCCTTTTTAATGGTGGTGCCAATGCAGCAGAAAAGGATGTCGCCCTGCAACGCAGCAGCCAGGCTCTCTTCATCATCAAAGTCCACGATAATGCTTTCCAGTTTCGGCCTGGCATGCGCCCAGGGCTGCCGCACCAGTACCTTCACTTTGCTGAAGGCAGGGTCATGCAGGAGGGACGCTACCAGGTGCGTGCCGGTGAGTCCTGTTGCGCCTATTACTATCGCCGTTTTATTCATGGAACCGGATTATGGGATTTATGATTTCTAAATGATTTGCGGCTATCTTTGCTGACCATAAATTTAAGTTATTATGCAGGTATCAGAAAATGTTCTGCTCAAATCATATAATACTTTCGGGATCAATGCCACTGCACGTTATTTCGCCCCCTTTTCTTCTGCAGAAGAGCTGATGGATATCACCAGGCGGCAACAGCAGGGTGGCCTGCCCCGGATGATCCTCGGCGGCGGCAGCAATATCCTGTTCACGCAGGACTTTAACGGCTGGCTGCTGAAAAACAACATCAAAGGCATCAGCGTTACCGGTGAGGATAACGACTATGTATATGTGAAAGCAGGAGCAGGAGAGAACTGGCATGGGTTTGTACAGCATTGCATTGCGCAAAACCTGGCGGGGCTGGAAAATCTTTCGCTGATACCGGGTAATGTAGGCGCCAGTCCCATGCAGAATATAGGCGCTTACGGCGTGGAAATAAAAGACGTGTTCCATGAGCTGGAAGCCCTGCACCTGGATGATCACAGCATCGTTACTTTTAATAATGCCGGTTGTCATTTCGGCTACCGTGAAAGCATCTTCAAAAAAGAATACAGGAACCGGTTTGCTATTTTATCTGTTACCTACCGGTTAAGCAAACAACCACATTTCAATACCAGCTATGGCGCTATCAATGAAGAACTCCAGCGTATGAACGTGCAGGAGCTTTCTATCCAGGCTATCAGCCAGGCGGTGATCAACATCCGTTCTTCCAAACTGCCCAATCCTGCGGAAATAGGAAATGCCGGCAGCTTCTTCAAAAACCCTACGGTTTCCAAAGCGGTCTACGAAAAATTACATGCGGCCTTTCCTGCTATGGTGGCCTACCCCGTAGCAGATGATCACTTCAAACTGGCCGCCGGCTGGCTCATTGAACAGTGCGGCTGGAAAGGCTACCGCAACGGCGATGCAGGCGTTCACGCCCGGCAGGCGCTGGTACTGGTGAATTACGGGCATGCAAAAGGCAGTGAAATCTATCAGCTGTCCCAGCAGGTGCTGGACAGCGTGAAAGATAAATTCGGCGTGGAACTGGAGCGCGAGGTGAATATTGTTTGATCGCCGAAGGCGCTCCCTACGCGCTGGCGCGGATATGCGCCATGATCTTCCCTGCGTGGTCACGCGAGTTTTCAATGAACCACACGTGGGTGTTCATCCCGCCGCAAACCACGCCGGCTAAATAAATGCGTGGCATATTGGTTTCCATGGTAAGCGGGTTATAAGCCGGTAACTTCAGCTGGTCGTTGGATAAGGCGATGCCGGATTTTTCCAGCAGGCTGAAGTTCGGCTGGTAGCCGGTCATGGCAATAACAAAATCGTTGGCAATGGTGACAGGGCCGTTGGGAGTGGCAATATCCACTTCCTTATCCCGGATAGCAGTGAGAGACGAGTTAAACCATGCTTTGATGGAACCTTCTTTTATGCGGTTTTCAATATCCGGGCGCACCCAGTATTTTACGCGGGAGCCAATGTCTTCCTGGCGGATCACCATAGTAACGCGGGCGCCTTTGCGGTACGTTTCCAGCGCTGCATCTACAGCGGAATTATGTGCACCTATCACTACTACATCCTGTGTGGCATAAAAGTGAGGATCTTTATAATAGTGGGTTACTTTAGAAAGATCTTCACCGGGGATGTTCAGCAGGTTGGGAATATCATAAAAGCCGGTGGCAATTACTACATGCCGCGCATGATAGGCGCCTTTGTTAGTGGTGACCGTATATTCACCGGCGTTAGGCGTTACCTGTGCTACTTCTTCAAACAATTTTATGTTCAGTTCATGCGAAGTGGCTACCCGCCTGTAATATTCCAGTGCTTCCGGCCGGGTAGGTTTCGGGTTGATAGACACAAACGGAACGTTTCCAATTTCCAGTCGCTCGGAAGTGGAGAAAAAGGTCATGTACAACGGGTAGTTGTACAGGGAGTTCACCACACAGCCTTTTTCAAGGATAATATAGCTCAGCCCTGCTCTTTTGGCTTCCAGTCCGCAGGCGAGACCAATAGGCCCGCCACCGATAATCAATACATCAAACGCAGCATTCATACGATCATATTTTATTTACAGCGCTGCCATATAATCCAGCAGGCGGTACATGGTTTCAGTGTTTTGTGCGAGCAGTCCGGCGTGTTGCAGGATCTTCTCTTCACTTTGTACAAACGGGCCTCCTGCTGCAATGGCGCCGGCGCCATGCAGGATCATTTCCTGCAAACTTTCTGCCGTTAATTCCATATGGAACTGTAGTCCTATTACACGGTCGCTGTAAATGAACGCCTGGTGGCTGCAGGCTGCGGAGGCAGCAAAACGGGTAGCGCCAGCCGGTACATCGAAGGTATCGCCGTGAAAATGGAAGGTGTTGAAATGCGAAGGCAGCACGCCTTCCAGCGGAGCGGCCTGTCCCTGGAAGCTCACATCCAGCGGGAACCAGCCTATTTCAGGTTGCGTATGCGGGTATACATTGGCGCCCAGTGCGGCTGCAATCAGTTGTGATCCCAGGCAAATGCCCAATACTTTTTTATTTTGACGGATAGCTTCCCTGATGAGCGCTATTTCTGTAGTCATCCACGGATGATGATCCTGTTCGTACACGCCCATTGGTCCGCCCATGATAATGAGCCAGTCGGCCGCTGCAAGCGCAGTGGTGTCGGTGCTTTCATACCAGCGGGTGTGGGTCACCGTATGCCCGTGATGGTTGGCCCAGCCGGCAATGCAGCTTAATCCTTCAAAAGGTACATGCTGAAAGTAGTGAATATGCATATGCAGAACGCTGAATAATGCACCGAAGATACGGCTGCTATTTCACTTCTGCTCTTACTACCCTTAAATATTCATAGCCTTTCATATGCCTGCTCTTTTCACCGAAATATTTTGCGCGGTAATCGTCGGCGCCGCCATCATAATGCAGTTGCAGGTGATAGGATTCCAGGTAGGCATACAGTTCTTCCGGGCAGATGCCGAAATCCCAGTTTTCACCGGCACGGCGCAGTAACCGGTTGATGCGTACAAATCCATAAAAGGCTTTAGGATTTTCCAGCACCGCTTTTTCTACATAAGTGAAAATGATTTGTGTGCCCGGATGGAAATTCTTCACGTGATGAAAAATCGTTTCCGCCTGTTTGGCTTCCTGTATGGTAGTAAGTCCTTCCCAAAGGAACAATGTTTTATAATGCGAGCCATAAAACAGTTTAGGGAACACTTCGGAAATTTGCTGGCGGTTCATATCCAGCTCCACGTAATCCACATGGATAGCAGGTAATCCAACGAGGGTCGACAGGATTTTCTTCTTGGTATACTGAAGCGCGGGATGATCCATTTCCACATAATGCAGTGGCACCCCAACATTAAGACGATGCGCCCTCGTATCAAAGGTGGCATTGAGAATAATCACCTGGTTAATGCCCTGTGATTTTACCGCGTGGAGGATCATGTCGTCTATCAGTCTTGTTCTGGCAACAGCGGCAGTGAAGCTGCCGGGCCAACGGAACTGTATACACGCAGTAACAATTCTCCTGATGAAGGGAATCATGCACCCTGCCAGTATAAGTTGGTAGAACTTCGACAGGAATGCGCTGGCAAAAGGATCGTATAACAAACGTTCTTTCTCCGGTTTGGTACTTTCTATTGCCCGGAATGCCGCCATGTAAGTGCCGGATTTTGTGGCTGGTGACCGGCTCATGAGTTGTGTGTAGTCATCGTGGTTATTGAGATAAATGCTGCCAGTATCACAGGGCCAATGATCAAATATATGTAAAAATGAGAATAGGATTATCACGGGATTTTCCCCGGTATCAGGCCATACAACAGATGGCCAGCAAGGTTGCGGCGCTGATCAATATCCAGAGTATAACCCCGTGTATCAAGGGTTTGCGGCCTATGCCACGTAATGCTTCACGGCTGAGATGGGTACCTATAAGGAACAGGGTGAGCGATAAACCGGTTTTGGCGCTTTTTACCAGGAAGAGGCCTGTTGGCTGAAACTGCGGCACCCAGGTATTCAATATCATGGCGCCTGCAAATACGGCAATAAACCAGGGGATCCTGATGTTGCCGGTATCCGTTTTAAATAACAAGGTAGTGATGAATGCCACGGGAATGATCCACAAAGCGCGTGATAGTTTCACGGTGGTGGCTATCTGCAATGCTTCTTCCCCATATTTGTTGGCAGCGCCTATTACAGAGCTGGTATCATGAATGGCAATGGCGCTCCACAGGCCAAACTGTTGCTGGGTTAAATGTAACCCGTGACCTACCGCAGGGAAAATAAAAAGGGCCAATGCATTCAGCAGGAAGATGATACCCAGCGCAGCGGATACCTGTTTTTCGCCTGCTTTCATTACAGGCGCAATAGCGGCTATGGCGCTACCCCCGCAGATAGCTGTGCCGCAGGAAATAAGATGAGACGTTTTTTTATCGATCCCTAATAGTTTGCCCAGTATAGTGCCGGTTAGCAAGGTGCCGGTAATAGCGGCAATGGTAAACAGGAATCCTTCCTTACCGGTTTTCAGCGCGCTGTGCACGTTCATGCCAAAGCCCATTCCAATGATGGACAGCTGTAACAACCAGTGCGTGATGCGGGGAGTTACTGCAGCAAAAGGGTTACCGCTGGTTTGTGCCAGTGCAACGCCCAGCAGCAATGCTACAGGCGGTGTTACTACCGGTAACAGCGTAATAGCCGCTGCAGTGAGGAATATAATTTTCTGTGTGTTCTCCGGTAGCCAGGCGGCTGCTGTATTCTGTTGTTGCATACACAAAACGTTTGTAATTGGATCACAAAGTTCCGTATCACAACTCCCGGAGTCAAATGTCTATAAGTGATAGCTGATAACCAAAAGTTATGGCTTTAATCAACAGAGAGAATGAACTTATTGAACTTCACCGCGAAATCTTCTTTCAGGCTTTTATCAATGCCATTGAGATAATTAACGGTAAAGCCGCGCTGCAACCTGCGTGTGCTGCCGCCATTGAGTTCAAAGGGGCGGGCATGCAGTACGCCGATCAGCTGCTTTCCCTGGAATACAAGCGCCAGCCGGTACAGTGGGCTGGGATCATCGATGCCGCTTTCATAATTGAAGTACAATACATAGGGTTTGAGGGTAGTTTCTTCTTCCAGTTTGAAATTGTGGATAAAGGGATCCATATCAGCGGTGCTGCGGCCTGTATGTTGCTTCAGGTAGCTGCTTAAAGCAGATTCAATGATGGTACCGTTGCGGATATTTTTCTTTTGCGTATAGCCGGTAACGGTAGCCCACATCTTTTCCCCGTTGGTGGCCACCGGTAGTTTAATATCGCGTTGCAGCACGCCTGCTTCCACGCCATTTACTTTTATTTTGCGCCCTTTGTGGAAAATGGGTTTGCTAAATTCATCTTTCGTAATATCAAAATCAACACTCACCGGGTACCAGTCTTTTTTTACAGGCGCGCAGCGCAGCGGGATATAATCTAACAGGGTAAGCAGCGGTTCTCCACCGGGATTATTCAATATGGTGGCAGCGCCGTTGATCCGCTCGCCTATAATGGGCGCCTTACTGCGGGCGGGTTTGGTAGTAGTAGCAGTGGATGTGGATGCAGATGTCTTCTTTTTATTGCCGGCTACATCTTCTTCATTGTCGTATTTGCTTGGTTTGTTATTCAGGTTGCACGATACCAGTAATACTGCCAGCAACAGGCAGGATAATTGTTTGTTGAGATGCATATGAAAGTTACTGTTTTATGGAGATGGAAGTACTCCGGCTTCCATCCATGCCGCATCTGCACAAAGATTAGGCCGCGGATTTTGTCTGACTCAGGATTTTGATGATTTCGCTGATTACACTGATTTTATTTTTTGTGATTTTGTAAATGATTAAAAAGATTTGGGGAGATCTAAGCGAAAATATCCGCTTAGGTCTCCCCAAATCCTTTAAAATCAAAAATGATCAAATCAGTGTAATCAGCGAAATCATCAAAATCCTGAGTCAGACAAAATCCGCGTTATTTTTCTTTCTGATCTTCATCCCATTCATCTTCTTCCTGCCAGTCTTCATCTTCTTCCCAATCGTCGTCTTCGTCTTCTTCATCGATCAGCAGACTTTGTTCTGAGCCGGGTTCTATATGGTTTTCGCGCCAGTGGGCTACAATTTCATCTGCCTTTTTTTGTACGGGAGTGAAGTCGCTGATGGCGGCGCCCTCAAACTCCACTTCCACATCAGGGAGGGCTTTAAGGGTATGGAAGCAATCCTGCAGGAGGCTGATAGTGGCAGGTGCATTGCGCAGGGCGCTGTAGGAGAGCCGTACGGCGTCGAACGGACCACCGTTATGAAATACCTCTTCCCCGTTGATCATGGGGAAAAGCCATATCAGCACGTCATCGCCGGATTCTTCGCTGTTAAGGATGCCAAAAAAATCATCGAGTTGTTCAAAACCCAACGGGGCCAGTTGTGCGAACGCTTTGTTCCTGGCAGGAAATTTAGGATGCTCTTCTCCTGTAATTAAGAATAATTCACCGAACCTGGGCTTCTCTTTTGCAGCGAACCTAAAATCAATGAGGATGTCGTTTTCCATTGATGGCTATTCTGTTTTCTACTGTAATTTAATAGTTTAATCGGAAGGCGTTGAAAAAATATTCTACTGGATAACGGCCGCGGCTATCCTGCGGTAAGCGTGCAGGTATTTGTTCAGGCGTGCTATATCCTGTTCTTTTACATCGGTCATGCGCCTGATATCCATGTTGTCGGTCAGGTCGTTGAGTTTAACCATACAGGCCAAACGGTTCTGGAGGGTACGGTCCACAAAGTGGTTGTAGTCTTCATCTTCCTCCAGTTTGGTAACACAGTAAAGGGCGGCCAGCAGGTGAGGGGCCAGTCCTTCCTGTTCAAGGGCTTCAAAGGTCCAGCCGGTATCTTCTATCACATCATGCAGTACGCCTACGATCTTCTCGTCTTCGGTGCGTCCCATTTGCATTACCCGGAACACGTGCCCTATATAGGGTTGCCCGTATTTGTCTACCTGGTCTTTATGGGCGGTAGTAGCTATTTCGATGGCTCTGCTCAGATTCATATAAAAAAATAAAGGGGCTGCGATAGTGATCGCAGCCCCCTAAAATTATGATTTTATTTACATAAAATGGTAACGTACAAATGCTTCCATAGCGGCATACTTCTGCAAACCTAAGCGGTCGTAGAGGTCGGCGGTGTTGGCGTTGCGGTCCTCGGCACGCTGCCAGAACTCTCGGAGATCGGTTCCCTGGAAAGGCACCACATCTTTCTGGCTCTGGTGGATGAAGATACCGAGGCGTTTCTGCATTACCTGGTCAGGACTCATTGGAACCGCCATTTCAATTTCATGGATATCCCATTCCTGCCATGCGCCTTTGTACAGCCATACCCAGCAGTCTTTGGCCCAGTCTTCTGTTTTCACGATTTCCAGCGCGGCAAAGATCACATCCAGGCAAACCTTGTGTGTTCCGTGCGGATCCGCGAGGTCGCCGGCGCAGAAGATCTGCTGTGGTTTCAGTTTACGCAGCAGTTCTACGGTCAGCGCCACATCTTCAGGACCCATTGGTTTCTTTTCCACCAAACCGGTTTCATAGAAGGGCAGGTTCATGAAATGGGCGTTTTCTTCCGGAATACCTACATAACGGCAGGTGGCTTTTGCTTCGCAACGGCGGATCAGCCCTTTAATAGCGCGGATCTCAGGCGTATCTTTCTGGCTTGGCTTCTTGGTACGGATAAATGCTTTGGCTTCATCCAGGATCAGGGAGCTTTTGCTTTTATCGATGTCGAACATGCCTTCAAAACCTACGGCAAAGTCGATGAAGCGCAGCAGGAACTCATCTGTTACGGCAATATTGCCGGAAGTCTGGTAAGCTACGTGTACATCATGACCTTGTTCGTGCAGGCGGATGAAGGTACCACCCATGGAAATGATATCATCATCAGGATGCGGGGAGAAGATCAGGGCACGCTTTTTAGCGGGTTCTGAACGCTCAGGGTGGTTAGGTAATTGCGGACCGGGTTTACCACCGGGCCAGCCGGTAATGGTATCGCGGATGGCGTTAAATTCTTCGATATTCAGCTCATAGGCGGAACCATACTGTACGATCAGATCGTTCAAACCATTTTCGTTGTAGTCCTTATCTGTGAGCATCAGGATAGGCTTGTTCAGCTTCAGTGCAAGGCCGGTTACCGCCTTGCGGATCAGGCCCGGGGTCCACTCGCAGTCGCCGGTGAGCCATGGTTCATTGAAACGGGTAAGATCGGCCGCTGCCTGTTCATCGATCACGAACTTGCAGTTAGGATGTTGCTGCAGCAGGGAAGCAGGCACCTGGTCGGTACTGTGCCCTTCTACAGAGCGGCGAACGATCTTTGATTTATGGGTACCCCAAGCCATCAGGATAATACGCTTAGCCTTGAAGATACTACTGAGACCCATGGTGATAGCGAGGCGGGGCACCTGGCTCATATTCGGGAACTCATACGCATTGGCCAAACGGGTGCTGTTGTCCAGCGTCACCAAACGGGTGTGGGAATTAATGTTGGCGCCAGGTTCGTTGAAACCAATGTGACCGTTGTTACCAATACCCAGCACCTGGATATCGATACCACCTAAGTCTTCAATGCGTTTGTCGTAAGCCTCGCAGTATTTCTTGATCTGGTCCTTTGGAATGGTACCATCGGGAATGTTGTACCGGCCTTCAGGGATATCAACATGATTGAACAGGTGTTCTTTCATAAAGCGGTTGTAGCTCTGTAAAGCATCCGGCTCTATAGGGTAATACTCATCCAGGTTAAATGTGATGACGTTCTTAAAGCTAAGCCCTTCTTCTTTGTGCAAACGTACTAATTCTGCATACAGATATTTAGGAGTAGAGCCGGTGGCCAGTCCTAAAATGCATTCCTGACCGGCGGCCTGTTTTTCGCGGATCAGTGCGGCAATTTCCTGTGCTACTGCTTTGGAACCTTCTTTGGCAGAGGGATGTATTTCCACAGCAATTTGTTCAAAGCTGTCGATCAGTTCGATTTCCTGATGATTAATCGTCATTTGTAAACGTTTTTGATTAGATGCGGTTTAAAAACGAGCCGGAAAATTAAAGAATTTACTGCTAACGCGCATTTTTATTTAGCAATATTTAAATTATATTTCTTTAGCTTGTAATAAACCTTTTAATATTTGATCTCGTTAATATGTTTAGCGCACAGCGGTTGAAGGCCGTATCACATATTTTGGTGTAGGAGTCATAAAATGAAAACCGTTCCGCATTTGCCGGGACGGTTTTCTGTTTTAGTCGATGATAAACTCATCTGCAAACAACCACGCGCCGTTACCTGCTCCTGCAGCTCCCGCGGGAATCTTGCCAAAGTTCTGCAGCTGCACTTTCACAAATTTTCCACGCACCGCCTGCAAATGACCCCTTACCTTATTGATGCCCTGCTGCGCAAAGGTGTTTTGCTTGTATACTTCCTTAAATGTTTTACCATCGTCAGATACTGCAAACACCACCTGCTTTGGCGGGTAAATCCAATCGCCCTTTGCATTGATAGTATTAATGCCTACCAGGTGAATATCCTGTACACTGTCCAGTTCTATTACTGCTTCCATATCCTTCCCGTTAAAGCCAAACCACTCGTTGTCGTTGTAAGCTGCATTGCCTTCTATACCATTTACCAGCACGAAGTTGGTATTCGGCCGGTGGCCTGCATCTGCGGCCGACATACTGCTGATCTTTTTAGCCAGCCCTTTGTGGAACAAAAACGCCTGGTTGTATTCGTTGCCAAATGGTTTACCATCCTGGAATACCTGCGCACGCAGTGTGCCGCTATGTGTGATCTGCACAGGCGTGGTGTAAGGAGTCGCCTGTGGGGTAGGAGCAGTACTATCGGTAGTGAAAAATATTTTACCGCCATCCAGTTTGGAGTTCAGCATTACTTCCACGCCGCCTTTGCCGTTATCCGTTACTTTGCCGGTCACTTCAAAAACATGCTTGGCATAATTTACCTTCTTCAGGTCCAGCCTTTTCACATGCACTTTCAAACGGTCTACAAAGTTGTCGTAATTACGTTTATCCTTTGGCGTCCAGAGCACTTCCGATAATGCAGCTGCCCGCGGATACACCATGTATTCCAGGTAGTTGGTGTTGTTGATGTATTCTGTCCATACGTTGGCCTGTGCACCTTTGATGTATTTGGCTTCATCGCTGTTCAACGCTGAAGGCACCGGCTCGTAGGAGTATACTTTGCTCACCGGCAGGAACCCGCCGATAGCCAGCGGCTCATTGGGGCCTCTCGACTGGTAATGATCAAAGTAGCAAAATTCGCCCGGCGTCATAATTACATCGTGCTTTTGTTTGGCGGCTGCAATGCCGCCTTCAATGCCTCTCCAGCTCATTACCGTGGCGTTGGGCGCCAGGCCGCCTTCCAGTATTTCATCCCAGCCAATGATCTGCCGGCCTTTGCTGTTCAGGTATTTCTCCATCCGTTGAATAAAGTAGCTCTGTAACGCATGTTCATCTTTCAAACCTTCCTGCTTCATGCGTGCCTGGCATTTAGGACATTTTTCCCAGCGTACTTTTGGAGATTCATCACCGCCGATGTGGATATATTTGCTGGGAAACAGCGCCATTACTTCGTCCAGCACATCCTGTAAAAAGAGATAAACACTATCGTTGCCGGCGCAGTATACATCGTCGTATACGCCCCAACGGGTGCCTACTTCATACGGCCCGCCGGTACAGCCCAGGTTGGGGTAGGCGGTAAGCGCCGCGAGTGAATGCCCGGGCATTTCAATTTCAGGGATCACGGTAATGAAATGATCAGCGGCATACTTCACTACTTCTTTCACCTGTTCCTGTGTATAAAAGCCGCCATAAGGCTTGCCATCGTATTTATTGTCGGCATAACGGCCGGCCATGGTTTCTTTCCGTTTGGAAGCCACTTCCTGCAGGCGTGGATACTTCTTGATCTCAATACGCCAGCCCTGGTCTTCCGTCAGGTGCCAGTGAAACGTATTCAGCTTGTGCATGGCCATCAGGTCGATATACTTCTTTATAAAATCAATAGAAAAGAAGTGACGACCCACATCCAGGTGCAGCCCGCGGTAAGCAAAGCGCGGTGCATCGGTAATGGTTACGCCCGGCACATACATGGCGCGCGCTTTTTCTACCGGCAGCAGCTGGATCAGCGACTGTACCCCGTAAAAAGTACCGGCGCCGCTGTTGCCTTTGATGATAATGTTGTTGTGACCGGCAGTAAGCGTGTAGCCTTCGGCGTTAGTACTGTCATTGCCGGTTTGCAGGATAATCGCATTTTTATCTCCTTCGGCTTTGATGCCCAGTTCATAACCGGTCAGTTCTTTGAGCCAGGCATTGAATAAAGCGGCTGTTTTTTTGTCGCTTTCATTGCCGGCAACAATCACGGTTTGCTTGTCCAGTAAAAAAGAATCAGCTGTTTCGCTAACGCTGGCAGGCATAGGAATGATGCTCACACTGCCTTTGGGAGCGGCAGGCTGCCGGGAGGAACAACTCCACAAGCCGGCTGCAGCTATCAGTAAGCACCCGTGAATTACGCTTTTCATTGTCATATAATGGATTGTTTTTTCTTATTTCATTTCCAGTTCACACAGCACGGGCCGGTGGTCCGATGCTACGGTTTCTTCAATGATCCGCGCACCGGTAACCGTCCACCGGTGTTTGGGCGCAAGCATGATATAATCCAGTTTTATCCTTGGTGAATCGGAAGGAAATGTAGGCCCCATCTC
>JBCNPS010000250.1:0-10041 GCA_039593235.1 Chitinophaga sp.
GGTGTAGACCGAGATCGTGTCGGTGGCCTTCACCACCCACCTGTTGTTGCGGCGAAGCAGGGCTACCCGCAGTGTGGTTCAGTTCTTTCATCAGTATGTCTACCAGGCTTTTTCCAATAGCCGCAATGGGCTGCGATACACAGGTGATCGACGGGCTGTGTAACCGGAAAAGATCGTGGTCGTCGAAACCTACCAGCCCTATTTGTTTTCCTATTTCCCAGCCCAGTGAGCGGATGGCTTCAATGCCGGCTATTCCCAGGTAATTGGTGGCAAAAAACACGGCATCGAGATCCTTCACGGACGTGAGGAATTTCTTCATTTCGTTATTGAAACTTTCCCGGTCCAGGTCGAACGGCAGCCGCTTTACCAACGATTTATTAAACGGGATCCTATGATCTTTGAGCGCTGCAGTAAATCCATCCAGCCTTTCTTTCATCTGCGTTTGATCAGATGCAATGGTAACGATGGCAATTTTCTTATAGCCTTGTTCCGCCAGGTGTGCAGTGGCTTCATATGCGCCCTGGTAGTTATTGAGCACCACATAATGACTGCTCACATGCGGGAAATAACGGTCTACCAGTACCAGCGGTTTCGCGGCAGCCTGCAGCAATTCAATTTCTTTATCCAGGTTCTTTGTGGGAGTAATAATGTACCCGTCTACCTGCCGGTACTTTAATACCTCCAGCAATCCCTTCGCCTTTTCCGTGTTGTCTTCCGTACTGCCGTAAAGTACTTTATAGCCGTGCTTGTCGGCTTCGTCTTCCACTACTTTCGCCAGTGTGGCAAAAAAGTTATTGGCAATATCTTCCACAATAAGGCCGATGGTTTTGGTTTTACCGGTACGCAGTCCACGGGCAAGCTGATTGGGTTTATATTTCAGCCGCGTTGCTATTTTCTGGATTTTCTTACTTACCTGCTCACTGATCCGCTTCTCCTTTGCTTTGCCGTTGAGTACAAACGATACCGTTGTGGGAGATACTCCGGCTTGTTTTGCAATATCTTTAATAGAGATCCCTTTCATAGAAAAAATGCTACATCGATTTAGCCGGTCGTAATTTACAAAATGAAGTTGGAAATTACATTGTTGTACCAATTATTCCAAGTAACCCCTGCAAAACTATTCTTCTTCATCTTGTCTGATTTTTATCACATAAAATGGTTATTTTGGGAAGAATGATATTTTTTTAACCAATTTTTAATAATTTGGCAA
The DNA here is from genome assembly GCA_039593235.1 of Chitinophaga sp. GTDB lineage: Bacteria > Bacteroidota > Bacteroidia > Chitinophagales > Chitinophagaceae > Chitinophaga. The sequence goes on from JBCNPS010000250.1 coordinate 1,211, forward strand.
CATTCATAGGACAATCTCAATACTACTCACCTGCCTGCATAGGGTTCCCCTAAGCAGTAATAATGGCGATGGTAATAAAGTATAGGACAGTCACAGTAATATAGCAGCTTAAATTAATACATGAATGAAACCCATCCTTATTAAAGTGGGGGCTTTTGCCGATAACCAGATCACGATCATCGAAAGAAGTGATCCCTATTTCAATACGCCCTTTCATTTCCACCCGGAATGCGAGCTGGTTTATGTAACGGAAAGCCACGGGAAGAGAATTGTAGGGGATAGCATCGAGAGCTTTGAAGAAGGCGATATGGTGTTTCTCGGCCCGCATATACCGCATGTATGGTATAATGAGGAAGAATATTATAAGGGAGATGAAAACCTGAAAGCCCGTTCAGTGGTCATCTATTTTCCCAAAGACATATTCGGGGAAAAGTTTTACGGATTACCGGAAACCAAAGCCCTCAGCGAATTATTCCACCGGGCACAAAGAGGCATGAAGATCACCGGCGCCACCCATGAGCTGCTGAAGCCGGAAATCCTGGCCCTGCCCCGTAAAGAAGGGCTGGACCGCATCATATCGCTGCTCCACATCCTGAAAACACTGTCGGAAACCCGCGACTGCTACTACCTGGCCAGTACCGGCTATTCCCATGCCTATAACGTAAAGGATAACCATAAGATCGACGAAGTATTCAAGTATGTAATGAATAACTTCTCTAAAGAAATATCCCTGCAGGATGTGGCCAGCATCACTAACCTGTCGCCCCAATCCTTTTGCCGCTTCTTTAAGAACCGCACCAAAAAGTCGTTTGTACAGTTCCTGAACGAAGTCCGCATTGGCCATGCCTGCAAACGGCTAACCGAGGAAGACTGGTCCATCGCTGAAATAGCCTACTCCTGCGGATTTAAGAACCTCTCCAACTTCAACCGGTTTTTCAAGGAAATAGTAGGTAAAACACCCAAGGAATATAAAAATGAACTTCGCCTGAAGGAAGCATGATAAAAAATGTAATTATTTTATCATTTGGTTATTGAGTTATTTTAAAAAGTAAGCGGTCAAATGTCCTGATTTCAAAATTTTCTTCTTACATTCATTTCAGTAATTATCAACCAAAACGCTTAATTACTACTGTAATTCGATGTACAGCAGTTATTCCGATAACCAGTTAATTTCGCTGCTGAAAAGCGACGACACCGCTGCCTTTAATGCCATCTACGACCGCTACAGTAAACCATTGTATTTGTTTATACACAGTAAACTGGACGCTACCGAGATCAGCAAAGATGTGCTGCAGGAACTCTTTATTTCCCTCTGGGAGAAAAGGCATTCAATGATCCTCCGGGAATCGTTGAAAGCATACCTGTACCAGGTAGCCCGCCACAAGATCATAGACATCTACCGGAAAAATGCTACCTACCGCAAATACCTGCAGCAACTTATCGAACATTTCGATGCACAGCCGCATTCCATCACGGAAACGGTAGACAATAAAGCGCGAACCCAGGAACTGTTTGAGGCCATCAATCACCTGCCCGAACGTATGAAAGAAATTTTCATGCTCAGCCGGTTTGAAAATCTCAGCGTAGAACAGATTTCTACCCATCTCGGTCTTTCGCAGCAAACCGTAAAGAACCAGATCACCAAAGCGCTGAAAATACTGAGGACCAGCTATGCCAGGACCGACCTGACCATACTCCTGGCATTTGTTTATTTATTTGCCTGACCCGGGTAAAAAATAATTAAATGTACATGGTACCTTTTCCACGTTAATACGACTTAAGAACACTTAAAACGGCAACAGGTGGACACAGAACAGATTAAAATATTGCTGGAGCGGTATAACCAGGGGAATTGCACCCCTGAAGAGGCGGCTATTGTAGATCAGTGGTTTGAAAATATCAACCGGCATAAGTCCGCCTACGCAGCAGACAAAGAACTGGACCGCGAACTGGACAGCATCCGTTTACAACTGAATGAACATATCAACCCCGCCGCGCCAAAAGTGCGGCGCATCCGTACCGGTTACTGGTATGCTGCCGCAGCAGCAGTGGTATTGCTCGCAGCCGGGCTTTTCTGGTTTAACCGGCCATTGTCCCCTACCCGGGCCACCGGCAATTTTCAGCCGCCGGTAATTGCCCTGCAATCCAACCGCGTGATCAAGAACGGCTTCGTGGAAATCTCCACCCCCAAAGGAAACAGGGAAAGTATCACCCTGGAAGACGGCAGCTCCCTGGAACTGAATGCAGGTAGCAAAGTGCGCTATCGTGAACATTTTGACGCCGGCAGCCGTACCGTTTTCCTGGAAGAAGGAGAAGCGTTCTTTAATGTAGCGCCCGATCCCGCCAGGCAATTCGTGGTGCATACCGGGGAACTGGCTACCACTGCGCTTGGCACCGCGTTTAACATTCGTGCATACGCCAGCGAAAACAAAGTAACGGTAGCACTGGTAAGCGGTAAAGTAAAAGTAGACCAACTGGATAAAAACAGCCACCCGGCTTCTTCCCTCATTCTACAGCCAAGCGAACAAATCAGCTACGACCGTATTTCACTCAGCCTGGTGAAATCTGTTTTTGGTAAACCTGAAGACGTGACCGGCTGGAAACAGGGATACCTTGTATTCAGGGATGCCCCCTATAATGAAATAGTAACAGGTATAGAAAACCGCTATGGCATTACCGTTGTGAACGAAAGCAATAAAAAAGAATGGAACTATAACGGCTCTTTCAAAAATGAAAGCCTGAAAGATGTGATGGATATTATCTGCCTCGCCAAATCCCTTTCTTATACCATTAAAAAAGATACCGTTTACCTGCAAAATAAAAACTAGTCCATATGAGGGTAAAGCCATGCCCCCTGATGTGGTTTGTATCCACGGGGTTGATGCTGACACTCCTGCTGGCGGGAAGCCTGAACACAACGACTAGTGCCATCACGCAAACACCCGATCCGCCCACAGGTATAGTTGTCACCATCCAGGTGAAAGATAAGAACCTGGAAGATGTAATGACCGAAATTTCGGCGAAAACCGGCCTGAATTTTCACTACGACAAAGCTGATCTTAACCTGGGGAAAAAGATTACCTTAAACTGTACTAAAACACCCATCGATGAAGTGCTTACGTTATTATCAGTGCAGGCAGGGTTAAAGTTCACCCGTATCAACAACAAAATTATAGTAGGAGCAGAAAGTGATACCGGATCCTCAACAGCTGTAAGCCTCCTGAATCATGTGTCACTGGAAAGAGATATCAGTGGTACAGTACGCGATAACAAAGGCACGCCGCTCCCCGGAGTCACCATCCAGATCAAGCATTCCAATAAAGGAACCCAATCCAACGCCGATGCCGGTTTTTCACTGAAAGCCAGCACCGGCGATGTGCTTGTGTTCAGCTCCGTAGGCTTCATCACCCGCGAAGTGACCGTGGGCGCCGATCCGGCTATTGACGTACGCCTGCAGGAAAATGTAAAAGCGCTCAACGAACTGGTAGTGACCGCATTGGGCATCCAGAAAAAAAGCAGGGAACTGCCTTACGCCACCCAGCAACTGGATGGGGACGACCTGCAGCTGGTAAAAGACGCCAATGTGATCAACAGCCTGAACGGGAAAACCGCCGGCGCCACCATCATCCGCAGCGCCTCGGGCATAGGCGGCTCTGTGAGGGTAGTGCTGCGGGGCAACAAATCCACCCGTGAAAATCAACCGCTGTATATTGTTGACGGCGTGCCTTATGCCAACTACACCCCTGCACAGCCAGCGGATGTATGGGGGCAGTCGCATAACATCATCGGCGCCGGCGGCCGCGATGGAGGCGATGGTATTTCCAATATCAACCCCGATGATATTGAAAGCATCAGTATCCTGAAAGGCGCATCCGCAGCCGCACTTTATGGCAGCCAGGCCGCCAACGGCGTTATCCTCATCACCACCAAAAAAGGCAAACCCGGCCGGAGCAAAATTGACGTTTCTTCCGATTATACCCGGGAAATGCCTTCGCTGCTGCCGCCGTTGCAATACCGCTATGCACAAACCGACACACCGGGTGTAGATAAAGTAGGTACGCCGCAACCCGGATCACTCGGCAGCTGGGGCCGGCCTATCAACGCACCGGATCACGTAAAGCATTTTTATAACACCGGCTCCACCTTCACCAATACCATCGCTTTCAGCGGCGGTACAGAAACCGCGCAGAGTTATTTTTCATACGCCAATACAACCAATAAAGGTATTCTTCCCACCAATAAATTTGACCGTCATACGGTAAACCTGCGCGAAACACTGAAACTGCTGAACGACAAACTGGTGATGGACGCCAATGTATCCTTCACTGCACAAAGCACCACCAACCGGCTTTCCTCGGGACTGTACTACAGCCCTATTTCCGGGCTTTATACCTTCCCCCGCGGACAGGATTTCGACTATTACAAAAACAACTTTGAATATTACGACCAGGGCCGCGACCTGTACATGCAGAACTGGTGGAATATCCGCAATGATAAAAAATGGATCGGGCAGGACGATCAGCAAAACCCTATGTGGGCGCTGCAACGCGATCTGCGGCTGGATTCCCGGTACCGGGGGCTTGCTACCCTGTCGCTCACCTGGCAGCTGAACGACTGGCTGTCGCTCAAAGCACGTGGCAACTTCGATAAATCGCTTGATCAGTACGAGCTGGAAGCCTACGCCGGTACACAGATCGTGCTGGCCGGCTCCAACGGACGCTATACCCTGGAGCGCGAGTTCAATACGCAGCTGTACGGGGACATGATGCTGAATGCCAGCCGCAAAATAAACAAGTGGCTGCACCTGGCGGGCAACATAGGGGCAAGTATTACAGACACCAAAGCGCATGAACGCACTTTCAACGGCTCCAATCCCAATGCAGACCCGGGGCTTACCTACCCGAATAAATTTTCCGTGTCCAATATCCTCAGCACCTCGCTCGATGCGCAACACAGCATAGACCAGAAACAGCTGCAGGCACTGTTCAGCAACATACAGGCAGGCATCAACAATTATCTTTTCCTGGATCTTACCGGGCGCAACGATTGGTCCAGCACCTTTGCCTATACCTCCACCCTGCACAAAGGATACTTCTATTATTCCGCCGGCTTATCGGCCGTATGGAGCGAGATGTTTAAAATGCCGGCGGCTATCGACTTTCTCCGTTCGCGCATTTCGTATGCCAAAGTAGGCAACGATATTGCCGCTTATTCATCGAGGCCCGCGGCGTTCACCCTGCAAACCATTGCCGGCGTTACGCGCGTGGTACTGAACCAGCGTACCTTATACCCGGGACTAAGCCTGGAGCCGGAAGACAACCGCTCGTTTGAGATAGGACTGGAAGCGCACCTGCTGAAAAACAGGATCACCGCCGACGTTACTTTCTACAAAAACAATAATTACAAACAATACATGGAAGTGCCGGCGCCGCTGGGCAACAAGTATAATACCTATTACCTCAACATGGGTAACATACAAAACCAGGGATGGGAAGCCACACTTACGCTAACGCCTATACGTAACAAAGCCGTTTCCTGGACCAGCACCATCAACTTTGCCGCTAATAAAAACAAGATCGTTTCGCTGTCCAATTCAAGGATCATTGGCGCAGATACCAGCAGCATGTTTGTGCTTACTGATTTTGGTGTAAATATGTTTGGCTCGTTTATCATGGAAGGAGGATCATGGGGAGATATTTATTCCAATAAGGAACTGGTACAAAACGATAAAGGCGCCTACATCATTGATGCAGCCGGGAAATTGCAGACGCGTAATGCTTTTAAAAAAGTAGGCAATCCCAATCCTGATTTTACCATAGGATGGAACAACAGTATCGACTATAAGAACTTTAACCTGAGTTTCCTCATAGACGGCCGTTTCGGCGGCAAAGTGATGAGCGTTACCCAGGCAGTGCTGGACTGGTACGGCGTGAGTGAAGTAAGCGCCAAAGCCCGCGATAACGGCGGTGTGAATATCAATGCCGTAAACAGTAACGGCACACCATACAGCGGGAAAATTGATGCGCAAAGCTACTATACCACCATTGGCGGCAGGGCCGGCATTGGTGAAATGTATATGTACGATGCTACCAATATCCGCTTACGGGAACTGGGCCTGAGCTACCGCATACCACTGAAGTGGAAATGGATCCGCAATATGCGGATGGGCATTGTAGGCAGGAACCTTTTCTTTTTTGAACTGCATGCGCCGTTTGACCCCGAAGTATCTATGGGTACCGGCAATGGCCTGCAGGGTGTAGATGTTTTCGGGTTACCACCGGTACGCAGTATAGGCATTAACCTGAGATTAGGAATTTAAAATACTCACCAATGAAAAGCTGGAAAACAACCACATTATTCGCTGTTATGGCAATTATGCTGGCAAGTGCATGTACGAAGAGATTTGATGAGATCAACAAAAATCCTTTCGATTTTACGGAGGATGAACTGAAAGCCGATTACCGGCTGATGGGAGAACCTTTGTCGCAGGCGCAGCTGAACCTGCTCATCTACAACGATCCTCCTACAGCCCAGTTACAGCAAAATCTCAATGCGGATGTTTTTTCCGGCTATATGATGGCCCCCACTCCTTTTGAAGGCAATATCAATAATACCAATTACGGGCTGTTGTACTACTGGAACAATAAACCCTGGCAGGTAACTTACAGCAATGTGATGAAAACCTGCGATTTTGCACAATCGAAAGCCCTCGGCCATTACGCCGATTTTTATGCATGGGCGCAGATCATCAAGGTGGAAGCCATGCATCGCATCAGCGATATTTACGGACCTATCATTTACACAAAGTATGGGATGCTGAATGAGGAAATGGGTATTGATTATGACTCGCAACAGGAAGCCTACTATGCTTTTTTTAAAGACCTGGGTGAAGCGATAGATACGCTCACCGGTTTCATCAACAGGGGCTTTCCACAGCGCTTTGCCACCTTTGACCTGGTATACAAAGGCGATTACACCCAATGGGTAAAATTTGCCAACACGCTCCGTTTGCGGCTGGCTATCCGTATTTCGGGGATTGATCCGAAGAAAGCAAGGGAAGAAGGGGAAGCTGCATTGAGTCATCCACTCGGGCTGCTTACCGTTCCCGCAGATAATTTTGCCGTGAATATATCGCCGGTTACACACCCGCTGAATATTATGTGCTACACCTGGGCCGACCTGAGAATGAGCGCTCCCATGGAATCCATATTAACCGGGTATAAGGATCCACGGCTGGCGCATTATTTTGTGCCTACCGATGATGGCGTAAATATTTATCATGGTATCCGTAACGGCATTAAGATTGCCGCCAAGGAAGAATACAGCGGTTTTTCACAGCTGGTGAAATTCGATAGCAGGATCCTGTTCATGACGGCGGCTGAAGCCTGGTTCCTGAAAGCAGAAGCGGCGTTGTACGGATGGAAAGGCGCAGGGAATGCTGCCAGCAACTATGCCGCAGGTATCAGCACTTCTTTCAATCAATATGGCATTGCTAACGCCAACGGTTATATGAATAATAACGTGGATAAACCTCATCCTTACATTGATCCGCAGAACAGCAATAACAATGTGCCGGAAGGCGATTCACATTTAAGCACCATCACCATTAAATGGGAAGAGAGCGCGCCGTTGCAGCGGAAACTGGAACGTATCATTACGCAGAAGTGGATTGCCATGTTCCCCGAAGGACAGGAAGCATGGAGTGAGTTTCGCCGCACCGGCTATCCAAAATTATTTCCGGTAGTGATCAATAACAGCGGCAATACTATTCCCACTGAAAAATTTATCAGGCGGTTACCCATGCCCCAGATAGAATTTGTTACCAATCCAAAAGCAGTGGCCCGTGCCATAGCCACGTTAAGAGGACCGGACACCGGCGGAACACCGCTCTGGTGGGATCTCCGGTAGACATCTACAAAAAAATTAAAAATAATTTAAAACAGGATAGTACTAAAAATAACTCCACACGACTCCTTTCTGAAGCGCGGCATTTGAGCGTTTCATGCTATGTAACCTGTAACTAACAGCCGTTATCAAAAACACATTTCATGTAAAGAAAACACATAACAACAACACTGCTTTGCTCAACCCGGTCCAACACATTGCAATAAGCGATGAGGCTTTGCACGCCCCTATGGACCGGTACTACATATAACGCGAAGAAAACAACCGGTAAAGGATGGTACGCGCCATGCTAACGGGTAATTTATTTCCATCATCATGCACGTAAAAATGAACCGTTTAATTCAACAATACAAATCCCATTTATTAACCAAATAAAAAGGCAAGTATGAAAAAAAACCTACGCCTTATGAAAGTGTGCGCTATGACCGGTCTGGCTCTCACTTCCATATTAGCAGACAGTGCATATGCGAAGGCCACCGGCTATGCATGGTCGCCCGCATCTTCATTCCGTAGCACTTTCCAGGAAAAAGAAATCAGCGGCACCGTAAAGGATAGCAAAGGCAATCCGCTGCCTGGCGTTACCGTACAAATTAAAGGCGCCTCCAAAGGCACACAAACAAGTGCAGAAGGTAAATATCATATCAATGCTAAAACCGGCGACGTACTTGTTTTCAGCTATGTTGGTTTTGCCGTTAAAGAAAGCAGCGTTGGCAGCAATGCTACGGTGAATGTTACATTGGAAGACAATGTAAAAGGGCTGAATGAACTGGTGGTAACTGCACTCGGTATACAACGTAAAGCAAAAGACCTTACCTACTCTACCCAACAGGTAAAAGGAGAAGACCTCACCAATGTAAAAGAAACAAACGTTATCAATAGCTTGTCCGGTAAAGTATCCGGCCTGCAGATCAATCGCAGCGCTTCCG